>NZ_JCANTV010000015.1:0-193770 GCF_059568665.1 Pseudodesulfovibrio halophilus DSM 5663
TCAGCACAGCAATGGAAATGTGGGCTGCCGAGCACGGCGTTGAGCTGGACTTTATCCAGCCGGGCAAGCCGACACAGAACTCATATATCGAGCGCTTCAACAGGACATATCGGGAGGAAGTATTGGATCTGTATATCTTCGACAGCTTGAGCGAAGTCCGCCAAAGCACCGAGGAGTTTGTCAGGGAGTACAATGAGGAGCGGCCTCATGAATCTCTCGGCAACATGACGCCAATCGAATTTGCAGCCCAGAGGGCAGGGGGGACCCCCTGCCCTCTGGGCAACCTCAAAAAACCGGTCGGAAATCTCTACACTTAACTGGCCCTAAGATGGGGGACTTTACATCTCCACCGTTGGACATGTGGTGTTCAAGCAAGTGAAGTGATCCTGTTGTACACTGCACCTGCGTTACGGCACGGAGTACATGTAGTTGGGCAACCTGAAGAAGTTCATTGCTTTCTCGTACCCGTCACCCTGCTGATCGCCAAAGGTGGCAATGATAGTCCATCCCTGTCCCACAAGTGTTTCCATGGACCGCTTCTTGTATTCCCCCACCGAGTCACCCGGCGTGCCCGCTGGAGCCATGAGCAGCGAATGCCAGTCGTCGTATCCTGCTTGTTCTAGATTTTGTGCGGTCAACGAGCGCATGGTTTCGTTTCGACCGGTCAGAAAGACCACCGGAATGTCATGATCGCTCAGGGCCCTGAATAACCGCAGCATAGGCGTTATGGCCGGTGCGTCTGCCTGTCTTACCCACTCCTTCCAGTACGACGGTGTGTAGCAATAATTCATCTTCTGCATTATCTCGAAGTTGGAAAGAACGGTTTCGTCTATATCCATGACGACCACGGGCCGCTCGGTCTTGTCTTTTTCGATGGTATCCAGAATGGTCTCGAGCCCTTTCGCCGCGACGTTGGCCACGTCTGTGTCGTAATCACCACTGAGGTGATAGGCAGTGATCTGGGCCTTCATTTTGGGCAGGGGGACGAGGCCGATCCGTTCGGCTTGGGTGGCGGCGCACCCCTGAAGTGTCAGAATGAGAAGCGACAGTGCGAGCAGGCTATGCAGTTTCATGGTAGTCCTCCGGTGTTTGTCAGGACTCTACCACGAAAAAGGGAAGGCTCGTAAGAACCTTCCCTTTATAATCGTCTGTAAGCCGAGTCTAGGCGGCTTCTGGCTCTTCGTCCACTTCAGGCGGGGGGGTGGGACCGAATCCGAGAAGGACCGGGCTCGCCACAAAGATGGAGGAGTAGGTACCAACGAAGATACCAATGAGCAGTGCCAGTGCAAAGTCGTGGATTACGCCTCCGCCAAGCACGTACAGGCAGAGCACGACCATGAGCGTGGTGCCGGAGGTCAGCAGCGTACGAGACAGGGTCTGGTTCACGCTTCTGTTGATGATGTCCTTGAACTCGCCTTTGCCCTTGGAGCCGATCAGGTTCTCGCGGATGCGGTCGAACACGATGATGGTGTCATTGAGCGAGTAGCCGATGATGGTCAGCAACGCGGCGATGATGGTCAGGTCGAACTCCTTGCCCAGAATGGAGAAGATCCCCACCGTGATGGTCACGTCGTGGACAAGGGCCACAACAGCTCCCAAGGCATAGTTGAGTTTGAGATACCAGCACACTCCAAGGGTGATGGCGAGCATGCCCACGATGAGCCATGCCATGTCCATCCCCGTCAGCGCCAAGGCGTACTGGCCAGCGAACAGGCCTGTCGCCATGACCGCTGCTGCGGTCCAGCGTTGCTCGAAGCGACCGGAGATATAGATGGCGATGAGCAGGACGGCGAAGAACATGGCTTCAAGCGCCTTGGTCCGGAGGTCCTTACCCACCTTGGGGCCGACCATCTCGAGCCGCTGCACTTCGAAACCGCCTTTGCCCAGCCCGCTTTCGAGCGCGGAGGAGAGCATGTCGCGAACCTCTCCCGAGGAAATCTCGGAGGAAGAGGTGCGGATCAGGAACTCGTTGGCGTCCTCAAGGCCGAGGCGCTGTACCACGAGTCCGGGCAGCTCCACTTCGGCGAGGTTGTCCTTGACGGTTTCGACGTCCACCTGCTTTTCGGTTTTGATCTGAACGATCATGCCGCCCGCAAAGTCGATGCCGTATTTGGGCCCGCCTTGCATGACGAGGGAGCCGAGTCCCATCAGGATGACCAGTGCGGAGACCAGAAAGGCGACCTTCCTGAAGCCGATGAAGTCGATCTTGGTATCGGGTTTGATTATCTGAAGTCCCATTTGTTCCCCCTAGATGCTCATCTTGGCGCCTTCCGCGCGGTTCTTGGCGTACATGTCGAAGAGAATGCGCGAGACGAAGATGGCCGTGAACATGGACGTGATGATACCCAGCGTCAGGGTCACGGCGAAACCGCGGATCGGTCCGGTACCGAACTGGTACAGGATGATGGCCGCGATGACCGTGGTCACGTTGGCGTCGAGAATGGTCAACGTCGCGCGGCTGTAGCCTTCCTCGATCGCGGCCCGGGCGGTCAGTCCCTTGCGGAGCTCTTCCCGGATGCGTTCGAAGATGATGACGTTGGCGTCGACCGCCATGCCTATTGTCAGGATGATACCCGCGATGCCCGGCAAGGTCAGTGTCGCACCGAAAGCGGCCAGACCACCCATAATCAGCAGGATGTTCAAGACCAGCACTGTGTCGGCGACCACTCCGGCGAAACCGTAGTAGACGACCATGAAGATCAGCACCAGCGCCATGCCGATGAGCGCGGAGTTGATGCCGTTGTCGATGGATTCCTGCCCGAGGGACGGGCCGACGGTGCGCTGTTCAAGGATGGAGATCGGAGCCGGAAGCGAACCGGCGCGAAGGACGATGGCGAGGTCGCGGGCTTCTTCGGTGGTGAAGTTGCCGGTGATGCTCGCCTGTCCGCCGCTGATCTTTTCCTGAATGACCGGTGCGGAGTATACCTTTTTGTCGAGCACGATGGCCATGAGCTTGCCGGTGTTCTCGCCCGTGATGCGTTCGAAGAGGCGCGCGCCCTTGGAGTCGAACGTCAGGGAAACATAGGGTTCGTTCATGCGGCCGTAGCTGACCCGAGCGTCGGTGACGTATTCACCGGTGAGGGGCGCGTCGCTTTTGAGAACGACGGGCACTTCCTTGCCGTCACGGCCGACTCTGGTGCTGAGTTCGCGGCCCGGGGGCAGGATGCCCTTGGTCGGGTCAACGCTCTGGTCGACGATCTTGAATTCGAGGTGCGCGGTCTTTCCGATAATTCGGATGGCGCGTTCCGGATCGCTCAGGCCGGGCAGCTGCACCTGAATGCGGTTGCTGGCCTGCTGCTTGCGGATATCCGGCTCGGTCACGCCGAACTGGTCAATGCGGTTGCGGATGGTCTTGACCGCCTGGTCAAGGGTCATGCGCGCCAGTTCCTTGCGGTATTTCGGATTCATGCCCAGCTCGTATTTGACTTTGCCGTCTTCCGCGCTGGTGCTGGATTCGATGGTGACCGACTGGAAATCTTCGAGAAGTTTTTCGAACTGGTCCTGCTGCTCGTTTTTGAGCAGGGTCATTTCGATTCTGTCGCCGGGCTTGGCAACGGGTTTGAGCACGTAGATCTCGTCCTCGCGGGCGAGTTCCTTGATGTCGTCGCCCGTGCGGGCCATGGCGTTCTTGAATGCGGTGTCCATATCGACACCGAGGGTGAGGTGGATGCCGCCCTTGAGGTCGAGGCCGAGATTGATGCCGCTGCCGGGAAGGGTCTTGCCCAGCGAGGTGCCCTTGACGCCGGGAAGGGACGGCAGCATGTACGCGAGCCCCAGCATCAGAACTAAGAGCGAAACAATGATTCTCCAACGCAGACTCTGCATGAGTTCTCCCCTGTCGTGAAATAAAAACATCGGCCCGAGCGGGAACGCAAGGCGCGGACCGGGGTCGCACGGTATGCGTCCCGGCCCGCGAAAGGCCGAAGAAACGGGATCATCCGATCCCGTCGACTACTTCTTTTCTTTCTTGTCTTTCTTTTCTTTTTTCTGAGCCTGCTTACCGGCTTCGGGGTCGAACTTCCCGGCGACATAGCCGCGCTGGAATTCCACTTCAACGCCGTTGGCGATTTCCAGGGTGAGAATCTCATCGGTGATGAGCTTGATGGTTCCCTTGATGCCGCCGTTGGTCCAGACCACGTCGCCTACCTGAAGGTTTTCAAGCATTTGCTTGTGTTCCTTGGCCTTCTTCTGCTGCGGACGGATGAGCAGGAAGTAGAAGATGGCGAACATCAGGATGAGCATGGGCAGCGGACCGGCAAGCAGTCCGCCGGCACCGCCGGCGGCGCCGTTTGCGGGGGGCGCGGCGGCAAGGGCAACGGATTCGAAGAACATTGAGGTTCCTCCCAGTGTTGAAGTTTCTCGGTCCGTTCCCTTTCCTAAGTGGCGACGTAGAGGTTGCCGTAAGGTCTGTGGGAGAACGGCCGGATTTTGACGAAATTCTCGTTCATAACGGCTTCGGCGTCCAGCCCGAATTCCGACGCGAAGGCATCCGCAAGTCTCCGGATGGTCTGTAGATCATCCTCGTCTGCGGGTTGCGCATGCAGATTCGGTCCGAGCTGCGATTCCGGAACGCTCCCGCGGACGTATATGACGCCCCCGTGCATTCCGGTGCCGAGACTTCTGCCCGCAACGGGCGCATCAGGCTTATCAGAAAACATACCCAAGAGCAAAATAATTCCTCCGGCCATGTATTCGCCCAGAAAGTCCCCGGCCTTGCCTCCAACGACTATTTCCGGAACATAGTCCATGTACGCTTTCATATGAATTCCGCAACGATAGCCAACGTCTGAGCGAACATGGATAGAGCCGCCCCGCATGGCGTAGCCCAGAACGTCGCCCGCCATGCCGTCGATGACAATTTTTCCGCTGTCCATCGTGTTTCCGATTCCGTCCTGAGCGTTGCCTGATATGCGAAGATGCGGCCCGCCCATGAAGGCTCCGGTGTCCTGACCGGCGACGCCTTTTATTTCCAGCTTCAGGTCGCCGCACAGCGCTGTGGCGATATAGCGGTGTCCATTGATGTTTTCCAGAACGAAATCGGTGTATCCCTCTTGCGCCTTCCGGCGGATGAGTTCGTTGAACTGCTTGTAATACATGCCTTTGGCATCAAGTGTGATCGTCTTTGCGGTCATCTGCCCTACTCCTTCACATCGATGATGACGGGTTCGCCCGCCTTGGGCATCCAGACCCTGTCCAGTTTCGGGCAAATCTCCCGAACCGAAGCTTCTTCGCTGGACATGAAGACCATGTCGTCCTTTTCCGCCACAAGCAGCGGGCGCAGCTTGATGCGATCATTCAGGCCCATCAGCCGGTTGTTGTCTGCCACGAGTATGGCGAAGGGGCCGTTGAGCATCCCGGAGCCGTATGTGTAGCGCAATGCGGTGTACAACTGCCGCTCCTTGTCGGGCATGGCCTTGATCTCTTCCCAGAACGGCGGAGCAAAGACCTTTGCCGCAAGATCCCAACTCAGGCCGTGCTTGCGAATGAGCAGATCCAGTTCGTAAGCCACCACCTCTGTATCGGTCATCAGGGTGCACAGATAGTCGTGCTCGCAGAGGTATCTCTGGTTGATGCCGTAGGAGCTTATTTCGCCGTTGTGCACGATGGACCAGTTAAGGATGGTGAACGGGTGCGCTCCGCCCCACCAGCCGGGTGTGTTCGTGGGAAAACGGTTGTGTCCGGTCCAGATGTAGCCCTTGTATTCGTCCAGGCGGAAAAATTCGGCGATGTCTTCCGGATAGCCGACACCTTTGAACACCCCCATATCCTTGCCGGAGGAGAAGACGAACGCGCCGGGAACCTGCGTGTTGAGCTTCATGACCACGGCGACCACGTAGTCGTCCTCGGGCAATTTGCTCAGGTCCTCCGGCTTGTCCTCGCGCACGGTGACGAAATAGCGATTCACGAGCGGCGGGTTGTGGATGGCAAGGGTCTTTCTGGTCGGGATGGGTTCGAACTCATGAATGTCGAAGTACTGCCGGAGCAGGTGTTCGGAGCCTTCCACCGCCCTTCTGTCGTCACACATGATGTGAAAAGCGTATTTGTCCGCGTGATCCGGGTAGATACCGTAGGCCGCGAAGCCGCCGCCAAGGCCGTTGCCTCGGTCGTGCATGCACGCCATGGCATTGATGGGCGTGTCGCCGGGGATCAGCTTCTTTTCCCTGCTGATGACACCAAAGACGCCGCAGCCGGAAATGTCCTTCTGGAAATCGTAAGATCTTTCGGGAGCTTTCATTGCCACTCCTTGTCTCGGGCCGTTTCACCGCGCCCGGACTCGTTTGAGACTGTGTCGAGCCGCTAGCGTCCCGCGTGCTTGATGCCGAGGATGTCCATTTCCGTGGTGGACAGGCCGACGGCGCGAAGTTTGTCACGGTTGCCGCGTACGCTTTCAATGGAGTTGAGGCCCATGCCGCCCAGCATGTCCTTGATTTCGTGGCTCCATCCCTTGATCAGGTTCGCCATTCTTTCAGCTGCCTCATCCGGCTTCTGGCGCTTGGCGATTTTCGGGTCGTTGGTTGCGATTCCCCATGGGCATTTGCCGGTGTAGCAGCGTCCGCAGAGAGTGCAGCCGACAGCGAGGAGTGCCGCGGTGCCGATGTAGACGGCGTCCGCACCGAGGGCGATAGCCTTGAGGACGTCGGCGGAACAGCGGATTCCGCCGGCAGCAACCACGCTCGCCTTGTGGCGGATACCCTCGTCTCTGAGCCGCTGGTCGACGGCGGCCAGAGCCAGTTCTATGGGGATGCCAACGTTATCGCGCGTCATGGCGGGAGCGGCGCCGGTGCCTCCGCGCATTCCGTCAACGGTGACGATATCCGCTCCTGCGCGTACAACGCCCGAGGCGATGGCGGCAACGTTATGCACGGCTGCAATCTTCACGGAAATCGGCTGCCTGTATTCGCTGGCCTCCTTCAGCGCGAAAATGAGCTGCAGCAGGTCTTCGATGGAATAGATGTCGTGGTGCGGCGCCGGGCTGATGGCGTCGGACCCAAGGGGCACCATGCGGGTCTCCGAAATGGCCTCGCTGATCTTCTCTCCGGGCAGGTGCCCGCCGATGCCGGGCTTTGCGCCCTGCCCGACCTTGATCTCGATGCCCACGCCCGCGTTCAGGTACTCGCGGTGAACACCGAAGCGTCCTGATGCAACCTGCACGATGGTGTTGCCGCCGTATTCATATAATGATTTATGCAGACCGCCCTCGCCCGTATTGTAGGCTATGCCGGTCTCCTGCGCCGCCATGGCCATGGCCTTGTGCAGGTTGAAGTTGATGGCGCCGAAACTCATGCCCGCGAACATGATCGGGCTTTCCAGCTCGATTTGGGGGGCGAGCTCGGTCTTGAGCTCATGGGTGCCGTCTTCGCCCGTATCCACCCGAAGCCCCTTGGGCTTGTTCCCGAGGAAGGTCTTGAGTTCCATCGGCTCCCTCAGCGGATCGATGGAAGGGTTTGTAACCTGACTGGCGTCCAGGAGCATGCGATCCCAGTAGACCGGAAGATCCACCGGTGAGCCCGTGGCCGCCAGCAGGACGCCGCCGGTCTCGGCCTGTTTGTAGATGTTCTGCATGAAAACGGGCCGCCAGTTGGCGTTGGGCCGAAACTCCGACCTGTTCAGACGAATGTTCAACGCCCCGGTCGGACAAATGGCTTCGCATCGATGGCACCCGATACACTTTGTGTTGTCGTGTACCACCTTGCCGCTTTCTTCGTCCGTCCAATGTGCGTCATAGGTACACTGGCGGACGCAGGCGCCGCAGTCGATACAAAGCCCGCGATCACGTTCTATGCGGAATTCATGGTAGTTCTTATTGATTGGCTTTGCCATTTGTGGCCACCTTTTTCAAAATGGTTATGTGACGACCGTTGAATCTTTTTTACAATCTCATTTTTAGACAAAATGGTAATAGGGGTGCTTTCATTCAGTGTACGAAATACAGACCACAGTTTGGGAATCAGTGTCAAGCAAGCGACGCCAGCATTGTCCGGCACTCGTCATTGTGGCTTTAGCTCTTGTGTCTTATTAATTAATTTTAGGCACTTGAATAAAAATGGCTTAATCCGAGCCAATTCTTTTCCGAGGCTTGCAGGAGTCAAGTCCGTGCTCGATATCCTTGAGGGTGACTGAAATGCATCTCATGTTGCCCGTATATTCTTGCCACTGTGCAAATATGAGCTCGATTATTTTCAGGATTTGGATGAAAAATGAAAAAAAGAGCTTGTGAATCAATGATCAAAGTCTCTTTCGTGTTCACCTTGTTGCGGACAAAGCTCTAAATTCTGTTAAAAATGGATTTATAACTATTTGGTTTTGTTGATTTGTACAGGTATGTAAAAAATGTTTTCGCATGCGCCGTCCTTCCGATTGACACGGAAGCCGTTTCGGGCGATTCAACGTGTCCAAGTCGATAGTAAGGAGATATGATGCAACCACCCAAGGTACCCGTTAAAATCAAGTTCCTCCATGATGTCTGGAAGGAGCATGACCTCAGCTATGCCACCGAACACTCCGTAGGGCTGGATTTGCGAGCCTGCATTGACGAGCAGGAAGTGGAAATCGCTCCGGGTGAGCGTCGCGCCGTACCTACAGGCGTGGCCATTGAGGTTGGCGAGCCCGGCATTGCAGGCTTCATTTATTCCCGCAGCGGGCTCGGCGCCAAGGAGGGGCTGACCGTTGCACAGGGCGTCGGCGTCATCGACCCCGATTATCGCGGTGAGATCAAGGTGTTTCTTCTCAATACTTCCGGCGAGAAGCGACGAATCAGACGCGGGCAGCGCATTGCGCAACTGGTTTTCCAGAAATGCTGGCAGGGCGATATCGTCGTTACCGAATCCCTCGGCGAGACCGTTCGCGGTGCAGGCGGATTCGGCCACTCAGGAACCGTATAGAGGAATACAATGACCGCTTCATTCGATGAGATCCGCGACAGGGAACAGTCCCTTATGATGCAAACCTACGGCCGTTATCCGCTGGCCGTAACAAAAGCTCAGGGATGCAAACTCCTCGACCCCGAAGGCAACGAATACCTCGATCTCCTTTCCGGCATCGCCGTGTGCAGTCTCGGCCACAGTCGTCCCGAACTGGCTGACATCATGGCCGAGCAGGCTCGCAAGATGGTCCATGTCTCCAACCTGTTCTATCAGAATGAGCAGCTCGACCTTGCCGAGAAGCTGCTGGGAACCTGCGACGCCGATCGGGTCTTCTTTTCGAATTCCGGCGCGGAAGCCAACGAGGGCGCCATCAAACTGGCTCGCCGTTACATGCGAAAGGTTCGGCAGAAAGACGCCGCAGAGGTAATTACGCTTCAGCAGTCGTTCCACGGCCGCACCCTCTCGACCCTCACCGCCACCGGACAGGAAGGCCCCATCAAAGATGGCTTCGCCCCCCTGCCATCGGGCTTCACCACGGTCCCCTTTGCTGACATAGAGGCTCTCAAGGCTGCCCTCTCTTCCAACACCGCCGCCGTGATGATCGAAATGGTTCAGGGTGAAGGTGGCGTCCGCCCCCTGCCCCACGATTATGTGGAAGCCCTTAAGGACTTGCGCGAAGAATACGGCTTTCTCATCATCGTCGACGAAGTGCAGACCGGCATGTGTCGTACCGGACGTTTCTGGGCACACCAGCACTACGGCCTCGTGCCAGATATCTTCACTTCCGCGAAAGCCCTTGCCAACGGTCTGCCCATGGGAGCCGTCCTCGCCACAGAGGAGGTCGCCAAAGGATTCGAGCCAGGCTCTCACGCCACGACTTTCGGAGGCGGTGCACTTGTTTCCGCTGTCGCCGCCAAAGTGGTGGATATCATGCGCCACGACAAACTCGATCAGCGCGCAGCTCAACTCGAAGAATGGTTCAAGCTCGAGGCAGCCAAACTCGCCCAGAGGCATCCGGACAAAGTCAAAGGGGCACGCGGTCTGGGCCTGCTGCTCGGAGTCGAACTCACCTTCGATGGAAAAGACGTCTGGAAAGCTCTGCTTGATCGCAAAATCGTCTGCAATCTCACACAGGGCAACATCCTGCGACTCGTCCCACCACTCATCATAGAAAAAGAAGATCTGAAGCGATTTCTTAAAGAACTGGAAGAAGTTTTAGAGGCATAGTCTTCAAGGTGCGCCTCCGGCGGGCAGGGGCTCTGCCCCTGCACCCCGGCAAAGGGGCGGGCCCCCTTTGCAATCCCTGGATTGTCAGCGGGGTTGCAGCGCAAGGTTCATGCGGTCGCATAATCCACGTCCATGCTGCAACCCCGCTGACGGGGACTTGCGAACTGCGATTCTTAGCAAAAACAGCAAGTAACTACCTAAGCGGTCACGTCTCTCATAACCACAAACCGCTGTTATCCTACCCGCCAAGCCGCATGAAAATCTCAGCTTTCGGAAAGCCCTAAAGCGGCTTGGCAACCCAACAGATTTTGGAGATTCTTAAGAACCTTTTGCTAAAAAGGTTCTTAAGCCGCCGGAGGCAAAAAATGGGCGGCGCTTTTGCGCCGCCCATTTTTATTTACATTTGGTGCGTTCTGCTTTGAGTGCGTTCAGGAGCGCTTCGTCCAGTGATGGGTGCGGGAAGATGGTGCCGTGGATGTCATCCGGCGTCCATCCTTCTTGTACTATCATGGTTGCGGGCGTGGTCAGGCGTGAGGCGTCGTGCCCCACGGCGGTGATTCCGACAACTTTGTTTTCGCTCCAGACTACTTTGCAGAAGCCTTGCGTTGAGGCATGCGACTGGGCGATGGGATTGCCTGCGAAGGCGAATTTCGAGGCCTCGCAGGGTCGTCCTTCGGCTTTGAGTTGATCGGGCATCAGGCCGACGCGCATGGTTTCGGGGGCACCGTACAGGACGCTGGGCACGGGGCCGGATTCATAAGGGGCGTCAGTCTTTCCGGCGATTCGCGAGGCCACGTAGTGAGCTTGATGACTGGCGGCGTGCGCCAACTGGATGATGCCGTTCACGTCGCCAACGGCATAGATGCCGGGGGCGGCTTCAAGGTATTCGTTGACCTTGATGGTACCGCGCTCGAGTGTCGCGCCCTGTTCTTCGAGTCCGAGGCTGTCGGAAACGGGGCCGCGTCCCACGGCAACAAGGGCCTTGTCGGCTTCGACTATGTCTCCGCCCTCGAGGGTGAGAACGGCCTTGTCGTTCTCGGTTTTGACGGACTGCACGCGTACGCCGAGGCGTACGTCCCATTTCCAGCGTTTGAAGATGGATTGCAGGGTCTTGGAGACTTCGGGGTCTTCCAGCGGTGCAACGCGGTCCATGGCGTCCACGACCGTGACTTTCGCACCCATGCGGTGCGCGGCCTGAGCCATTTCGAGGCCGATGAATCCTGCGCCGACCACGATGAGGCTTTCGGGCATCTCGGTCATGGCGAGGAAGCCGTTGGAATCCATGACGCGCTCGCCGTCGGGTTCAAGACCGGGGAAGAAGGTCGGCTTGGAGCCGGTGGCAACGATGATGTTCGCGGCTTCAAGCTCTTGCGTACCATCCTGCGTCTCGACACTCACCTTGCCGGTCTCCGGGATACTACCGAACCCCGTGAAAAGGTCCACGCCGAGTTGTTTCAGACGTTGGAACATGGCCTTGCGGGTTCCGGCGATGAGCTTGTCCTTTCGAGCGGCAAGAGCAGTGTAATCTATGTTCACTTCACCGTCCGCGACTTTCATCTTGCGCTGGCTGGCGAGCTCTTCTACGGCGGATGTGGCGCCGAGGATGACCTTTGTCGGGATGCAGCCCCAGTTGAGGCAGGTCCCGCCCAGATCGCCCTTCTCTACCAGCGCGACCTTCAGGCCGAGGGAGGCGGCTTCCGTGGCTGCGTCGTATCCGCCGGGACCGGCGCCTATGACTGCGATATCATATGTCATCCGTCTAGTCCTCGACCATGTCCTGCGTGAGTTGCATGGCCCTTGCCGCAAAGGTCTCGTCGAGGCGGGTGACAGGCAGCGTGGTCGGACACTGGTGCAGGCTCTCGGGATCGGCGTCGGCCTGCTCGGCGATGGCGATCAGGTCGTCCACGAAGCGGTCCAGCGTAGCCTTGCTTTCGGTCTCGGTGGGCTCGACCATCATGCATTCCTTGACGATGAGCGGGAAGTAGACCGTGGGAGCGTGGTGGCCCTTGTCCAGCAGCGCCTTGGCGATGTCGAGTGCGCGGACGCCCTTCTCCGCCTGACGGACCGCGCTGGCGACGAACTCGTGCATGCAGGTCCGGTTGAAAGGAATCTCGAAGTGTTTTTCGAGGCGCTTGCGCATGTAGTTTGCGGCGAGCACGGCGTGCTCGGATGCGCGGGAAAGACCCGTGCGGCCGAGGCGAAGCATGTAGGCGTAGGCCTTCAGGTACACGCCGAAGTTGCCGTAGAACGGCGCCACGTAGCCAATGGATTTGGGGTGGTCGTAGCTCAGGGCAAACTGGCCGTCTTCCATCTTTTCCACGCGGGAAATGGGCAGGTACGGCTCGACGCGCTTGGAAACGCCGACGGGACCCGAGCCGGGGCCGCCACCGCCGTGCGGGGTGCCCAGCGTTTTGTGCAGGTTCAGGTGCACGATGTCGAAACCGGCGTCGCCGACCTTCATCTGACCCATGATGGCGTTCAGGTTGGCTCCATCATAATAAAGAAGCGCGTCCACTTCGCGAAGCATGCTGACGATCTCGGGCAGGTGGGTCTCGAACAGGCCGAGGGTGTTGGGGCAGGTCATCATGACGCCCGCTACCTCGTCGTCGAGCACTTCGCGCAGGGCTGCGGGGTCCACGATTCCGTCGCGGGATTCGATGGAGACCACTTCGTAGCCGGCGACCGCGGCGGATGCCGGGTTGGTGCCGTGCGCGGAGTCGGGGACGATGATCTTGCTCTTCTTGTTGCCCTTGTCCTTGTGATAGGCGGCCATCAGCATGACGCCGGTAAGCTCGCCGTGTGCGCCTGCCATGGGATGCATTGTGTAGGCATACATGCCGGTGAGTTCGCACAGCAGCTGCTCCGTGTCGTACATGACCTCCAGTGCGCCCTGACAGAACCGCCCTGCTCCCTGAAGCTGGGGCATGACGGGGTGTAGCCGTGTAAAACCGGGCATCCCGGCTACCAGCTCGGTGAACTTGGGGTTGTACTTCATGGTGCAGGAGCCGAGCGGATAGAAATTGCCGTCAACGCCGAAGTTGCGCTGGGAGAGCTTGGTGAAATGGCGCACCACGTCCAGCTCGCCGGAACTGGGCAGTCCGGCCTCGCCGTCGCGCAGCAGTTCGCGGGGGATGTATGCCTCTTCGCCGATGCCGTCGCAGGGCCAGCAGCCTTCGCGGCCGGGCACGGATTTTTCGAATATGGTCTTCATTACTTCAACGCCCCCTTCATCATCTCGACGAACACGCCGATCTGTTCCTCGGTGGTCTTTTCGGTGCACGCCAGCAGCAGTCCGTTTTCCAGCCCTTCATAGTAGCGACCCAGCGGGAATCCGGGCACGAAGCCCTTCTCCAGCATGTTGCCGACGAGGTCGAATGCGGGAACAGGCAGGGTTACGGCGAATTCGTTGCCGAAGGCGCCCTTGGTCAGCATCTGCACTCCCTCGATGGCGGTGAGGCGGTCGGCCAGCTGGTGCGCGCGTTCGATGGAGAGGCGCGCGGCGCGGCGCAGGCCCTGCTCGCCGAGGGAGCAAATATGTGCCAGCGCGCGCAGGGCACACAGCGACTGGTTGGAGCAGATGTTGGAGGTCGCTTTCTGACGGCGGATATGCTGTTCCCGCGCCTGCAGGGTGAGCACGTAGCCGGTGCGGTCCTCGGTGTCTTTGGTCCGGCCCACTATGCGTCCGGGCATCTGGCGCACCATCTTCTTGGTGCAGGTCATGATGCCGAGATAGGGGCCGCCGAAGGAGAGCGGCATGCCGAGGCTCTGGCCTTCCGCAACTGCGATGTCGGCGCCCATTTCGCCCGGCGTCTTGAGCAGAGTCTGAAGGACCGGATAGGATGAAATGATGGAGACGGCCTTCTGCTCGGCAGCGGTCTTGAAAAGTTCGGTGAAGTCGTTGACGGAGCCGAAGAAGTTCGGGTTCTGCACCATCACCGCGGCGGTTTCCTTGTCGATGGCGGCCTTGATCCCTTCGATGTCTGTCATGCCGTCCTTGTGCGGGACGGAAACGAACTCCAGATTCAGGTTGGAAGTGTAGGAGTCGAGCATGACCCGGTAGATCGGGTTGAGCGCCTCGCTCACCACCACCTTGCGACGCTTGGTCTTGCGCACGGCCATCATGAGGGCTTCGTACAGCGCGGTGCCGCCGTCGTAGACGGATGCGTTGGAGCAGTCCATGCCCAGAAGGCGGCAGACGGCGGTCTGGTATTCGAAAATAGCCTGCAGCGTGCCCTGACTGGCCTCGGGCTGATACGGCGTGTAGGCCGTGTAGAACTCGCCGCGCATGGTCAGTGCGTCCACGGTGGCCGGGATATAGTGGTCATAGAATCCGGCGCCGAGGAAGCTGGCCTTGTCGGTGGCGTTGCGCGCGGCCATGGCCTCGAGGCGCATGAGCACGTCCATTTCGCTCAGGCCTTCAGGCAGGTCGAAGCTCTTGGGCCTGAGGTCCTCCGGGATTTCGGCAAAGAGTTCCTCGATGGAACCGGCGCCGATGACATCGAGCATTTCCCGGACTTCATCCGGGGTATGGGGAACGTAAGGCATGTGATGCAGTCCTTAGTAGAAGTCAAAGGGCGACCCCGCAAGGAGCCGCCCCGGAAAAGAGTCGCCTAGTGGTCTTCGGAGTCCAGCTGGGCCTGATAGGCCTCGGCATCCATGAGCCCTTCGGGTTCGGCGCTGATCTTGACCTTGAGCATCCAGCCTTCGCCGTACGGGTCTTCATTGATCTTTTCGGGAGCGTCTTCGAGCTCTTCGTTCACTTCCACCACTTCCCCGGAAACCGGTGCGTACAGCTCGCTGGCCGCCTTGACGGACTCGACGGAACCGAACTCGTCGCCCTGCTCCAGCGTGTCGCCCACGGAGGGCATTTCCACGAAAGTCAGATCTCCCAGCTGCTCCTGGGCGAACTGGGTGATGCCGATGGTGGCGATATCGTTCTCGACGAGAACCCATTCGTGGGATTTTGCATACTTGAGACCATTGGGAACCATGGGGCTACCTCCTGATATTGAGATGGGTGTTGTCAACGGATTTTGCCGCTTCCTAGCATGCTCAACGAATCATTGGAACCGTTAAAATATTGACCCGAAACCTTTGTGCATTTCTCTTTCTGTACAAATGTCAACATAATGACAACGGCGTGCCGTTCCTACCATGCAGTAGCTTGTGAAAGCATACTGATCACAGTTCATTGGCTTGCCTGAAGTGACTTTTTGGCAGTTCGATTCTACTATTTGTGTTACCTTTGATGTTGACAGTCACACATGGTGAGTGTAACAAGACCTCATGACACACGCTGGGCACATAAAAGAGGTCCCGAACCGGGTTGAAGCCGTTATTGCGGGGCGGTCGTGGCTTCTTGACCGCGAAGCGGATCTGGAGACGCTTTGGGAGCGCATGGACGAGGGGGATCTGGACGACGATGAGTGTCTGCCTTATTGGGCCGAGGTCTGGCCGGCCAGCGTGCTGCTGGGCGAATGGATCACACGCAACGCCGAGTTGGTCATGGGCCGGAAGTGTCTTGACGTGGGGTGCGGCCTCGGCTTGACGGCGCTCGTGGCCGCCAACCTTGGCGCAGAAGTGGTTGCGTTCGATTATATTTCACGGGCTCTGCGCTACGCCCAAGCCAACGCGAAGCTCAACGGTGTCCCGCAGCCTCTCTGGATGGTCATGGACTGGCGCTACCCGGCAGTAAAACCCGGCAGCTTTGACTTCATCTGGGCCGGGGATGTTCTCTATGAAAAACGCTTTTTCGATCCCCTGACCGCTCTGTTTCGCCACGCGCTGGCTCCCGGCGGCCGGATATGGATCGGCGAGCCTGTAAGGACCGTCTCCAGACCTGTCTGGGATGATCTTGAAAAGGCCGGGTTCGCCCCGGTCAGGCTGACCACGGAGAGCGTACCGCTCTGCGGCCAGCATCCGAGGGTCAACCTCTGGGAAATGAGGAATCCGGCCGACTGAGGCCTGTTTCCGACGATTACAAGGAACCGTCGTCCGGCTTTTTTCGGACGAAACATTAAAGGAGTATCCAATGGGCAAGACGATCAGATTCGGCGTATCCCTCGATTCCGACCTGCTGGAAAAGTTCGACAAGCTCTGTGACGACCGCAGCTACCAGACCCGCTCCGAAGCCATCCGCGATCTTATCCGCAAGGCTCTGGTCGAGCGCGAGTGGGAAGACTCCGAAGGCGAGCTGGCCGGAACCCTCACCCTCGTCTACGACCATCACAGCAGCGGCCTGACCCAGAAGCTCACCGAGCTGCAGCACGACGCACACGACGTGATCCAGACCACCATGCACATCCATCTGGACCACCACAACTGCCTTGAGGTGATAGTGCTCAAGGGCGACGCCGACACCATCAAGAGTCTCGGCCAGAAGCTCATCTCCACCAAGGGCGTCAAACACGGCGAACTCGCACTCACCACCACCGGAAGGGACCTCATCTGATGACGACACCCATGCAGGACGTGCAGAAAGACCCGGCGAACATCGCCATGCCCATCGACCGCGTGGGCGTAAAAGGCCTCAGGATGCCCCTTGTGGTGCGTCACCGCGAAAAAGGCATCCGCCACACTGTGGCCAAGGTGGACCTTTCAGTGGATCTGCCCGCCCACTTCAAAGGCACCCACATGAGCCGGTTCGTGGAAGCCCTCGAAGGTTACGACGAGATGGACTACAACTCGTTCAAGAAGCTGCTTCAGGACATTGCCGAGCGACTCGAAGCCGAACGCGCACACTGCCGCTTCGTCTTCCCTTACTTTCTGCGGCAGACCTCCCCCAGCAGCGGCGCCAGCGGGCTCATGGACTACAAGTGCCAGGTGGACGGGGAACTCAAGGACGGCAAGATGACCTTCACGCTCGGCGCCGACGTTCCCGTCATGACCGTCTGCCCGTGTTCCAAGGCCATCTCCGAGGAAGGGGCCCACAGTCAGCGCGCCGTTGTACGCATCCGCTGCCGCTTCAAGGGCTTCCTCTGGCTCGAAGACATCATCGCCATCGCAGAGCAGTCAGCCTCATCGAGGGTGTACTCAGTGCTCAAAAGGCAGGATGAAAAATATGTCACCGAGGACGCCTTCGCCAACCCCTGCTTTGTGGAGGATGTTGTCCGAAACTGCGCACAGGGACTCGACAAGCACGAGCAGATCGAGTGGTTCAAGGTGGAAGTGGAAAGTTTTGAATCCATTCACAATCACTCCGCATTCGCCATGATCGAAAGCGTATAGCCTCTTTCGGGGTTCAAGTTCTACTTGAACCCCGAAAAGGATGCCTCCGGCGGCTCTCCCCTTCCCCTTAGACTTCTCTTCTCCCTCTCCAAGAAACCTTTGGTTTGGGCTTCGCCAGGTTGTTGCTGGTAGGTTCTTTTTTGGAGGGAAAATCGTGTGGGATAGGGTGCAGTGAGTGGGCATTAAAATATCCCCCGGCGATGGTTCGTCGGGGGATATTTGGATGGCTGTGGGGCAGTTGAATCAGGACACGCGGACGGCTTCGCTGACTGCCTTCAGGGCCTTGACCTTGGCCAAGGCTGAATACAACTGGTTGAGATCCTTCACGTCAACCGTGAAGTTCAGGTCCGACGTTCCGTCCACGTTCGACTGGAATGTGCCCGAGTCGATGTTGACCTCGGCCTGCGCAAGAATATTGCAGATGCTGCCCAGCATCCCGAGCTTATTCTGACAGCGCACACGGATCTTCGCAGGGTAGGAGCGTTCCTCCTCCCCTTCCCACGACACGTTGACCAGTCGTTCCGACTCGAAATTCTTGACATTGTGGCAGTCCGAGCGGTGCACCGTTACGCCGCGTCCGCGAGTGATGTATCCCACGATGGGTTCGCCGGGCAGCGGGTTGCAGCAACTGGCGAACCGAACGAGGACGTTGTCCACGCCGCTGATGGTCAGGTTGTCGGATTTCGGCTTCTTCTCTTCTTCGCTTCCATGATGGCGGCGTTCACCGGGCTTGTCCGGTTTCTGGCCGTCGTACATTATGGAATAAAGGCGTCTGAGGACTTTTCTCGGGGTCAGGCGGGAAAAGCCCACCTGATACATGAGGTCGTCCGCGCTGCCGCAGTTGAAGTCCTCGGCCAGCTTGACGAAGTAGCCGTCCTTGATGGCCTTTTGCACGTTGATGCCGTGGCGGCGGCCTTCTTTCTCGAGCAGTTCCTTGGCCAGCGAAATGCTGCGCTCGCGCTCGATGGTGCGAATATATTGCTTGATGCGGGTGCGGGCCTTGGCGGTCTTGACGAATTTCAGCCAGTCACGGCTCGGAACGCGGTTCTTGTCCGTGATGATCTCGATGGAGTCGCCGTTTTTCAGCTCCGTATGCAGCGGTACGAGGCGGCCGTTAATCTTGGCGCCGACGCAGTGGTCCCCCACCTCCGAGTGGATGAGGTAGGCGAAGTCGATGGGAGTGGCCCCGTCCGGCAGTTCCTTGATGTCCCCCTGTGGCGTGAAGACATAGACCTCGTCCTGAAAAAGGTCGATGCGCAGAGAGGCCATGAACTCGCGCGGATCGTTGAGTTCGCGCTGCCAGTCCAGAATCTGTCGCAGCCACGTGAACCGCTCCGCGTCCCGCTGGCCCGAGGATTTGCCCTTTTTCGACCCCTTGCCGGTTTCCTTGTACTGCCAGTGCGCGGCAACACCGTATTCCGCCACGCGGTGCATGTCCTCGGTGCGGATCTGGAACTCGATGCGCTCTCCGTCAGGGCCGATCACCGTGGAGTGAAGGCTCTGGTACATGTTGGCCTTCGGGATGGAGATGTAGTCCTTGAAGCGTCCGGCGATGGGCTTCCATTCGGCGTGGATCAGCCCGAGGACCGCGTAGCAGTCCTTGATGGACTTCACGATGATGCGGAAGGCGATGAGGTCGTAGATTTCCTCGAAGCTCAGGCCCTGCTGCTCCATTTTCTGGTGTGTTGAGTACAGGTGTTTGGTCCTGCCGAAGACGTGGGCGTCGAGCTTGTTCTTCTTGAGCATCTTCTGGACCATATCGATGACCTTGTCGATATACTCCTGGCCGGAAGATCGGTGCTGAGCCACGGCATCCGTGAGTTGCTCGTACACGTCCGGCTTAAGGTACTGCAGGCACATGTCCTCCAGCTCGGTCTTGATGCGGTGCAGGCCGAGTCTGTTGGCGAGCGGCGCATAGATGTCCAGCGTTTCCTGGGCGATCATACGCTGCTTGATGGGCTTCATGTGCTCAAGGGTGCGCATGTTGTGCAGGCGGTCCGCCAGCTTGACCATGAGCACGCGGATGTCTTCGGCCATGGCAAGGATCATCTTGCGCATGTTCTCGGCCTGAGCCACGGCCTTGGACTCGAACTGCATCTTGCTGATCTTGGTCACGCCGTCCACGATGTCCGCCACTTCCACGCCGAAGATTTCCTCCAGTTCGTCAACGCTCGTGTCGGTGTCCTCCACCACGTCGTGCAGCAGTCCGGCGGCCACGGTGGCTTCGTCGAGCTGCATTACCGAGAGCTGGTAGGCCACGGACATGGGGTGCGAGATGTAGGGCTCGCCGGAAAGACGTATCACGCCGTCGTGCGATTGCGCGGCGAAGACGTAGGCCCGTTGGATGAGTTCCAGATCGGGGTTGTCGATGTATGAGGCGACTTGGTCGGTTATGTCATTGATTCGTATCATATTTTACTGTGCGCGCAGCTGAAGTTTCTCGGGAATCCACCAGCGGATGAAGTTGTGTGAAATGCCAGCGGGAGCAGGTTCGACCCCACGAACGCGAGATGAGATTATCGGCAGTGAGTACGGAACGTACAAGAACACATAAGGCTGGTCTTCGTGAAGTATTTCCTGCACCCTGTCGTAGATTTTCTTTCGTTCCTCGCGGTTTACGAGCTGCCTGCCGCGAATGAGCAGCTCGTCCAGCTCCTCGTCTTTGTAATTGATGAAGTTCAGACCGCCGGGCTTGGCATTGTCGGAATGCCAGACATTGTACAGGTCCGGGTCCTGAAGAATGTTCCAGCTCAGGATAAGGGCGTCGAAGCGCCCCTTGTTCACGAACTCGCTGATGAAGGATGACCATTCGATGGCCCTGATTTCCACCTTGATGCCGATGTCGGCCAGTCTGCGCTGGATGATCACGGCGCTCTTGGTGCGCTGCGAGTTGCCCTGATTGGTGATGATGGTGAACCAGAACGGTTTGCCGTTCCTGTCCAGCCAGCCATCGCCGTCTCTATCCTTCCAGCCGGCCTGTTCAAGTAATTCTCTAGCCTTTTCAGGGTTATACCCGTAGTCCTCGACATCCTCGTTGTACTGCCACGTTCCGGGTTTGTAGGGGCCGATGGCCGGAACTCCGAGGCCGAAAAGCACGCCCTTGACGATTTCCTTCTTGTCGATGGCCATACTCAACGCCCTTCGGACCTGCCGGTCCTTGAAGAACGGGTGGCGCAGGTTGAAGCCGAGGTACGTGTAGCCGAAGGACAGGTATTTGAATTTGTTGAATCGCTCCTTCCATTCCCTGCTCTGCGTCTGCCTCAGATACTGAAGGGGCGTCAGGCTCATGGTGTCCAGCCCGCCCGCCTTGAGCTCCAGAAACTGTGTGGAGATGTCCGGAATTATGCGGTAGTGAACCTCGTCCATGTACGGTCTGCCCTGAAAAAAATCATCGTTTGCCTCAAGCGTGACATGTCGGCCCGGAACCCACTCCTTGAGTTTGTAGGGGCCCGCTCCAACTGGGTTTCTGCTGTAATCCGTGTTCAGCAGGTCTTCGCCTTCGAGGACGTGCTTTGGCAGGATGTCCTGTGCCCAGGTAACGAGGGAGCGCGCAAAGGGCTTGTCATAAAACACTTCAAAGGTATACTTGCCTGTGCGACGGAATTCCCGGATCTGTTTCCAGTCAGCGGCGTACGCCGTGGGAGTCTCGGGGTCCACCATGAGTTCGTAGGTGAACTCGACGTCCTCCGCGGTGAGCGGTTCCCCGTCGGTCCAGCGAATGTCGTCGCGAAGCGTGAACTTGAGGTGCCGTCCGCCGTCCAGTACCTGGTAGGATTTCGCGGCGTAGGGTATCAGCGTGATGTTCTTGTCATACTTGAGGGGCGATACGTAGAGGTATGAGGAAATGGCGTGAGAGCCCGCATCCGTGGCAAGCGGCGGGATGAGGTTTGTCACCCTGCCGAGCATCGGCTCCACGAACCTCCCACCGTAGTCGGGAACGTTCTGGGCAAATGCACTTGGAATGCTTGAAAAAATTAAAATCAGTAGTAAAGCGAGTCTCATTTTTCCTTGCCAAATCGTCTGGTTTTGATCATATAAATTCGGTTGCCCGCTGGACATCTTAGAGTATTAACCATAGCGGCGCAAAAGCCAATACCTCAACGGAATCGAGATGTTTTGACCGGGGCGCGAACCTTCCCCGGTTTCGGAAGGGACACATCAGGACAAACCGGCCAAGGAGTCTGTCCGGCATGGCTAACGGCGAAGAAGCAATCGTCAAGGAAATACTTCAGGAATTCATAAGCGATACCGTTCCCGAATACATTCTGGAAATGGCGAAGGACATCGTTGCGAGCAGCGGTGTCATGAAAATCGACCTCAAGAAGAGGGATCAGTACTGGGACATCGACGGGATGGTTCAGGGCGACGATTTTCAGAATTACGCCTCGGAAATCGGCCTGAATCTGGGCGATAACACGATCAACTACTACTGCAACTGCCCGGAATCCTTTTCGGGCGTGTGCAAGCACGTGGCCGCCACGGCCATCAAACTGCAGCACTCGGTCAACGGAGAGCAGGGAGAATCCGTCCCCACCGCCCGGACCGACTGGCACCAGACCTTCCGCCCCTTCTTCGCCACCGAGCTTGAACCCGAAGCTGGCAAGCACTACATAATCTATCGCCTGTACCCCGAACCGGGCCGCCTTCAGGTCGCGTTTTTCCGCGCCCGGCAGAACAAATCCGGTATCTCCTCGGTCCAGAACGAGATAACGCTGCACCAGATCGTGGAAAACCCCGAATGGTGCGACCCTTCCCCTTCCCTGCCCAGAGTGGCGGAAATGATCGGACATTATCTCGACTACTGGGGGCACCGCGTGGAGATTCCGGCGGGGCTGCATTCCTGGTTTTTCCGCGCCATCAAGAACGAGTACTATCTCTATCTGCGCGAGACCGATCAGCCAGTTCGGATAGAGAGCAAAACCATGCAGCTCAAGCTCTCCCCGCACCTGAGCGAGGACGGCCTGCAGTTCGACATCCTGCTCTCCCGCGAGGACCAGATTCCGTTTTCCATCACCGGCGAAGAGGAAATCTTTTTCTACGGACGGCTGCCCCTCTGGGTTTACTACAAGCAGGGATTCTATCCGGTCCAGACAGGGCTTGACCCCGAGCTCATTCAGGACATGGTGGAACAGGTGCCCATCATCCCGCACAGTGACGTTTCGGAATTTCTGGACCGCGTGTGGACCAAGATTCCCGTCTCCGACCTTTACGGCCACGACGACTTTCTTGAGCGGGTCGGCCCGATCTTTCAGGATGCCTCGTACAATCCGAAGCTGTATCTTGACGAAGAAGGCAGCCTGCTCACCCTCAAGGTCCAGAACATGTATGAAAACGAGCATGGAGAGTTCTCCCTGCCCGGGCCCAACCCGGACCTGCAGACCGGCTCGTACCACTACGAGGGCAAGAGCTACCTCATCCGCCGTGCGCAGGACGAGGAAGCCATGCTGCTGGCGGAACTCTCGGACATGGGCTTCCAGCCGCGCAGCAACCACATCTGGTTCATGGAGCAGGAAGAGGCCATCAATTTCCTGCTCGATTACTACCCCATGCTGGTCGAAGCCTACCGCGTCTTTGGCGAAAAGAACCTGACGCGCTACAAGGTGCGCAATTCCAAGCCGGAAATCGTGGCTGAGGTGGAAAGCGACGAGGAAAACAAGTGGTTCAAGCTCGATCTCACGGTGGAATACGACGAACAGCGTGTCCCCATCGACAAGATCTGGAAGGCCTGGACTCAGGGCAAGCGCTACGTGCAGCTCAAGGATGGCTCCTATACCAGCCTTCCCGAATCGTGGCTCAACCGCCTCGGGCACAAGCTCAAGAACCTCGGCTTCGACCCGGAAAAACCCCCGCAGCAGACGTTCAAGCAGTTCGAGGCTCCGGTGCTGGACAAGCTGCTTGAAGACATCCCAAATACGCGAACCGACGAATTCTTTGTTGAACTGCGGGAAAAGATACACAATTTCAGGGAAATCAGAAAGGTTGAGCAGCCAAAGAGCCTGAACGCCACCCTGCGGCCGTATCAGGTGGAAGGCTTGAGTTACCTGAACTTCCTGCGCGATTACGGCTTTGGCGGAATCCTAGCGGATGAGATGGGGCTCGGGAAAACCATCCAGACGCTGTCCTTCATTCTTTCAGTGTCCGAGTCGGGCTCGGAGTTGCCCAACCTGATCATCGTCCCCACCTCGGTCCTGCCGAACTGGGAGCGCGAGGCGCAGAAGTTCGTGCCGCAGCTCAAGCGGCTGACCATCTACGGCACCAAGCGCGAGGACCTTTTTTCCAAGATCAAGGACTCCGATCTCGTCATCACCACCTATGCCCTGCTGCGCCGCGACCTCGACGAGCTCCTCAAGTACAAGTATTCGTCGGTGATTCTTGACGAGGCGCAGAACATCAAGAATCCCAACACGATCACCGCGAGGTCGGTACGCAAGCTGGAAGCGGACACCAAGCTCTGCCTTTCCGGTACGCCCATTGAGAACAACCTCTTCGAGCTGTGGTCGCTGTTCGAGTTCCTCATGCCCGGCTTCCTTGGCTCGCAGCACTCCTTCCAGCGCGGCATCGTCAAGCCCATCAAGGACGGCGACGAGGAAACCTTGGACTACCTTCGCTCTCGAGTGAAGCCGTTCATTCTGCGTCGTACCAAGAATATGGTGGCGCGAGACCTGCCGCCCAAGATCGAGACCACGCATTACTGCGAACTCATCGACGAGCAGCGCGAGCTCTACAATGCGCTGGCCAAGAAGCTCAAGGATCAGGTGCTCAAGGATGTGGACGAAAAAGGACTTGCCAAGAGCCAGATGTCCATCCTCGACGCCTTGCTCAAACTGCGCCAGATCTGCTGCCACCCCCGCCTGCTCAAACTGGACATGCCGGGCGTGGATACCAATCTGCCCTCTGGCAAGTTCGACGCTTTCAAGGACCTTATTCGGGAGATCATTGAAGGCGGTCACAAGGTGCTTGTCTTCTCCCAGTTCGTGCAGATGCTTCATGTCATCCGTTCCTGGCTGCAGATCAAGGAGATTCCCTTCTGCTACCTCGACGGCGCCAGCAAGGACCGTTTTGATCAAGTGGACCGCTTCAACGAAAACGAGGACATCCCGATCTTCCTCATTTCGCTCAAGGCGGGAGGCACCGGCCTGAACCTCACTTCCGCGGATTATGTCATCCATTACGACCCGTGGTGGAACCCGGCTGTGGAGAATCAGGCCACCGACCGTACACATCGCATCGGCCAGAAGCGACAGGTGTTCGCATACAAGATGATCTGCCAGAATACGGTGGAGGAAAAGATTCTCAAGCTGCAGGAAGCAAAGAAGGACGTCGCCGAGGCCGTCATTCCCGGTCAGGCGGCGCTCAAGAGCCTTACAAGGGATGATCTGGAAATGCTCTTCGAGGTGTAGTCGATGCGTGAGCCGAGAAATATCGCGGAAACCGGTGAGGGCCCCATGGACCGCGTCTATCGGCTTGTCACGTACATTTTCGACCCGCTGCACCACTTCTGGGAGCGAGACACCACCCAGCGGGCGGTGGCTGGCGGCCTCATCGGGGTATTCCTGCTGGGACTCGTGGGAATTGAGCTGAATCGTCAGGGGCTCTTGCCGGAGCCCTTTGCCGCATCTACCCCGACCAGCCATTACATGGCCATCAATCTGGCTTTCACGCTGGTGCTCGTGGTCGAGGTCGTCGGGCTGATCTTCGCGCTGCCATGCTCCATTTCACGCGCTCTCGGCAAGCAGTTCGAGATTCTGGCCCTGATCCTGTTGCGCAGCTCCTTCAAGGAGCTTGCGGAGTTCCCCGAGCCCATCGCCCTCACGGGTCATATGGACGCTCTGTTGCGCATCGTTTCCGATGCAACGGGTGCGCTGCTCATCTTTGCCATTCTGGGCGTATACCTGCTCATAAACCGTCCGATCGAAGACGAGGGGTCAAAGGGGCAGATTCTGTTTCGCTTTGTCTCAGCAAAAAAAATCGTGGCTCTTTCGCTGCTCGTCGCTTTCATTGCGCTGGGAGTCAAAAGCTGTGTCATGCTGCTCCATAAAGGGGAAACCTTTGATGTTTTCCACGCCATGTTCACGGTGCTGATTTTCAGCGACATTCTGCTGGTGCTCATCTCTCAGCGCTTTCTCCCGCAGTTCCGGGCAGTTTTCAGAAATTCTGGCTTTGCCTTGGCAACGCTTCTGATTCGCCTCGCCCTGACCGCCCCCATCTATTACAACGCCCTCATCGGCGTCGGTGCAGCCATTTATGCGGTGCTCCTGACGCTCACCTACAATACCTTTTTTGCCCCGGGCAGAGCCGGTCACCGGAAATAATACCGGATATGTGGACAGTCTTTGTCCCTGTGTGCTACTTTAATCATGTTTTTTTAATCGCGTTGAACGTTTTTGAACGACTCAGCGTTACTTTCGGGGCATTGCGATGGTTTCAGATTCCGCTAGCAGCCACCCCGCCCACGAGGGGATAAACGCTTTTCTTCAGGAAGGATTCCCTGAGCATGAAGCCGGATTCAGGAACCTTCTGAAGGTATTGAACAGTCTTGATGCCATTGTCTATGCCACGGACCTCAAGACCGACGAAATCCTCTTTCTCAATCGTAAGGCGATCGAAACCCTCGGCATTTCCGTAGACTACAGCGGCAGCAAGTGTTGGAAGGTTCTTCAGGACGGCCAGAGCGGTCGCTGCCCATTCTGTACCAATGACCTGTTGCTCGACGAGCAGGGAGACCCGGGCGATTCCATCGTATGGGAGTTTCAGAACACGGTGAACGGGCGCTGGTACCTTATTCAGGACCGCGCCATTCCGTGGTGGGACGGAAGAATGGCCCGCCTTGAGATCGCCACGGACATCACCAGCCGCAAGCACCACGAAGACGTCCTGTCTTCACGAATCAACATTCTGAGTTCCGTCAGCCGGATAGCGGAGCGAATGCTTCGTGAAGGCGGCTGGAGGCAATATGTTCATGAAACCCTCTCCGAACTCGGACATGCCGCCAATGCGGACAGGGTGTACATCTTTCAAAACACCCGAACGCCCGATGGCCGGTTGGCCATGTCCCAACTGCATGAATGGGTGGCCTCAGGCATTGATTCGCAAATGGGTAATCCTTCCCTGCAGGATGCCGCCTATGATGAGGTGGGGGCAGAGCGTTGGAAACAACTTCTCTCCGGTGGCGAAATCATCAGCGGAGCCGTGGCCGACTTCCCCGAGGAAGAGCAGGCAGAGCTCGCACCGCAGGGCATCAAATCCCTTGTGGCTGTCCCCATTAACGCGGATGGTGAATGGTGGGGATTTCTTGGGTTGGACGATTGCAGCCGAGTGAGGGATTGGAATTTCGGAGAGGTCGAGGCTCTGAGCACGGCCGCACGTATCATCGGCAGCGCGATAGAACGGGAGCGGATGGAAGAGAGCATGTGCCGGGCCAACGATGAGGCCAAACAGGCGAGTGAAGCGAAATCGCAGTTTCTCGCCAATATGAGTCATGAGATCCGCACCCCTCTCAATGGTGTGCTGTCCATGCTCCAACTGCTGGCACATTCCGACCTGGACGAAGATCAGCAGGCGCTCCTGAATCATGCACGAACAGCCGGAGGAAGTCTCCTCGGCATCATAAACGATATTCTGGACCTCAGTAGAATCGAGGCCGGAAGGACCGAGCTTGAAGAGACGTATTTCGAACTCGGCGAAGTGGTTGAGGGTGTCCACGCATCGTTTGTCGACACTGCCCGCATGAAGGGGCTTCGGCTTGGGATGCAGATTGATCCCGAACTGCCGACGGCGTTTCTCGGCGATCCGGCCAGATTGCGCCAGATTCTGTTCAATCTTGTCGGCAACGCGGTCAAATTCACCCCGGAAGGCAATGTGGGCCTGACGGTCTCCGGACGAGAATTGAAGGACGGTAGGTATCGCCTTGATTTTTACATCCAGGATACCGGCATAGGGATTCCGAAAGACAGGTTGGATTCCGTTTTCTCCCCCTTCACGCAGGCGGACGAAACGTTCAACAGACGATTCGGCGGTTCAGGCCTCGGGTTGGGTATTGCACGAAGACTCTGCCGTCTCTTTGGCGGCGATCTCAACCTGACGAGCAGCCCGGGCAAGGGCACCGAAGCGCACTTCTGGATCACCATGCTCAAAAGCGATCCGCGCGTGGCTGAGGACGACCTGTTCGGTGCTCCGATGCAGACGCTTCAGAATCTTTCCATTCTGCTGGCGGAGGACAACAGGATAAACGCCATTGCTGCGAAACGGTTTCTTGAGTTGGCGGGCCATGACGTGATTACGGCGGGCAATGGTCTTGAGGCGCTGGAGGCGCTCGGAAACGACTCTTTTGACTGCGTTCTCATGGACGTCCAGATGCCTGAGATGGACGGCCTTGAGGCCATTTCCCGAATTCGTAGTGGAAATATCCCGGGAGTTGACCCGGATATTCCGATCATCGCTCTCACCGCTCATGCCATGAAAGGGGACCGCGAGCAGTTCCTCGACAAGGGGGCTGACAGTTATATTTCAAAGCCTTTCGAGGCGGAGGAACTCTTCAGCGTCCTCAACAACACGGTTGGGAAAAAGAAAACGGACGGAACCTGAGGTCCCGTCCGTTGGATAGCTCTTTGGGAGTCCGCAACTAGAAGGGGACGTCGTCCATTCCACTCGCCTCGGAGGGGAACGCCGGACCAAGGTCCTCTTCGGGCTGCTGTTGCTGCTGAGGCTGTTGAGGCTGCTGGTATCCGCCCTGCTGCTGGCCTTGAGCGTAACCACCCTGGTTCTGATACCCGCCCTGTTGCTGATAACCGCCCTGTTGCTGATAGCCACCGCCCTGCTGGCGCGGTTGCTGGTTATCTCTGGGGGAGTCCAGTCCCTGAACGCGGTCGGCCACGATTTCCGTGGTCCAGCGGTCCTGCCCGTTCTGGTCCTGCCATTTGCGGGTCTGCAGTTTGCCCTCGACGTTAACGAGGCTGCCCTTCTTCAGGTAGTTCCCGCAGAACTCGGCGGTCTGGCGCCATGCAACAATCCGGTGCCATTCGGTGCGGTCCACCCGCTGTCCGCTCTGCTTGTCGCGGTAGCCCTCGTCCGTTGCAACGGAGAGTTTGGCGAGCGCCTGCCCGTTGGCGGTGTAAGACAGCTCGGGATCGCGTCCCAGACGGCCTATCAGTATTACTTTGTTAAGGCTTCCAGCCATGATTTCTCCTCATCTTGAATTGTGGGATTCAAGTATCAAAATTTCGCTGCAATGTCTTCCAGCGCGTCGAGGCTGTCTTCAAGGACATAAGTCAGCTTGTCAGCCTCCTGTGGCTGCCAGTCCGCGAGACTGGAGCGGAGCTTCTGCAGCGTGTCGTGAGCGGCTGCAGCCTTGTCTTCTAGCGCCTCGACCCTGTCCTTGTCGATCAACCCGGCCTGACAGGCCGTCTGTACGGCCTCGGCCAGTTCCATGACGCCTCTTGCGGGCGTGATGAAGGTTCCGTCCTCCCAGACGAGTGTCGTCAGGGAAGGCCAGCGCTTCGCCACTTCCTTCTCATCAAAGGTCCAGGCCGAAACCCGTACCTGAAGAATGCCGCCCATGACTCCCTCCTATTCTTCCTCCCATTCGCTCTGGACGCGGTTGACCACGTCCTGAATGGTCGAGAGTTGGTCTTCCGGGCAGATGCCGAGCAGCGGTTCGCCGGCGTCGACGTTGTCGCCTCTGTGGAAGTATACGGAATAGATGATTCCATCGGGGCCGGTGTAAGCCAGCGGGGTCTCGCGCTTCATCCGGGACACAATGAGGATTTCCATGCCCTCGTGGACTTTTACCGACTGCTTGCCCGACACCTTGAGCTTCTGGTCCACTTCCGGAACGAAGTAGTACTTGGCCCGCTCAGGCGCGCGGAACAGGTGCAGGGCCTGCTGAAGAATCAGCTCGATGACTTCCTTTTTCGTCAGGAAGTGGCGAATGGTCAGAAGCTCTTCGCCGGCTTCCACGAACTGACCGTTCAACTCCGTGCGTACGGACTGAATCTCACCCTTCTCCGGGGCGTTGATCGGTTTGTTGTTTTTTTCGCGGGTGAGTGTTGCCACCTGCGTGCCCGGCTTTTCCATGTAGGAGCCGGAGCGGCCGACGACCTTGTCGCCGGTTTTCAGACCCGCAAATTCCACCACCCCGGTATGCGGGGCGCGGACGACTATTTCCTTGTAGGGAGATGCCTTGATCTCCTCAAGCAGTTCCTTGACGTTCAGCACGGGATTCTCCTCCCGGATATGTTTTCTTGAAGCGGTGCCACGCAGGGTCAGCGATAATAGAGGTTGCGTCCCCCCATGGTCAAGAGCGCTCTGTGCAGGTTGCCCTTGAGCTCGCGGCGGTCCCATATGCCGTGGATGTGCCCTCTGGACAAGGCGAGGTAGGCCTTGTGATAGTTCGGCGGCACTTCCATCCCGGTCGTTTCGGTAATGACGCCGGGGCCGGCAAAGCCGATGTTCGTGGACCGGATGGCGAACTGGTACGGCGAACAGCCGAGGAAGCTGGCCACCGGTCCGGCGTACGAGTTGGTGTCGTATACGACGAGGTAAAGGCCTCCCGCGTCGATGTAGCGGCGAACGGCCTGTGTGCAACGGGGCATCTGGATGACCCCGTTCACCCCTTCCTGAATGCGGATGCCTGCGGTTCCATGCACATAGGCAATGAGCGGGTAGCGCCGTTTCATGGCGCGCTCGCAGGCGCGGATGAACTTCTCTCCTTCCGCGGCTCCGACCGTGCCGCCCCGGAAGGGCGCGGTCAGCACGGCTACGACGGTGTCAATGCCCTCGAGGTTGGTCTCGAAGGTGATGCAGGCCGAGTTGAGGCCGGTGCGTTCCCGGGCCTGATCAATCTTGACCTGAAAACCTTCGTAGTTCAACGGGTTGACGGACTCTATCTCACGTCCGAATTCATGGGCGTGCGGGAAGTCGAAGACGTTGTGCAGGTACCACTGGTACTCCATGCGGAAGTGATGCCCGCAGTTCGGGCAGACGCCCGCGAACTCTCCGAACAGGTCCGGCGCCCATACGTCCGGGCAGCCGTGCGTGCGCACGTTGGGGCAGGACACCGTCTTGTCGTCTCTGCTTCTTGGGCTGATCCAGAGCCACTGGTCATCGCCGAGGTAGGCGCCCTCTTCGGGTTTTGAAAGCCGGGTCAGCTTCCTGATGTCCGCGTTCGTCCCGGAGCTTTCTCCAGTGGCGGTGCTTGACATGAGCTTCTTAACTGGCTTCACGAGACGTTCACTCACGAGGTGCACCTCTGCGGCCACCTCCTCCATGAAGCTGTCGAGCTTTTTCTTGTGCCGACCCAACATGTCGTGACGCACGAAGGAGTTCAGCGCCAGCCCGACATTTTCACACGATTCCGCGACGCGCTTCATGACGGAGCGGCTGTCGCGATGCGCGTGCAGGCTCATCTGACGGAACCTGTCCCATCGCTTTTCCACCAGACGCGTTCTTGCGCCTCGGGAAAGGCTCCAGCGAACGAAGATGCTCTCGGCGTCTGCGTCCCGTCCCCGCTTCTGCTGCTTGAGGGCGAGCGAGCGGAAGAGTTGCATGGACTTGACCCCGAGTACAGCCTCATTGGTGGACTGGATAAGCTCACGCCTGAGATCCTTGAAAAAATTGTAGTGGTGCGGCCTGGCCCCAAGAGGCGGCTCGTTGAGGATTCGGTCCACATAGCCGTTCTTCAGGTTATCCTCGGCCGTGATTCCGAGCTGTCGGGCGCATTTTTCCACCAGCTCCGCACCGGCCTTCCCGTCGCCGTGCAGGCCGCCTTCGATGGCGGCTGCTCCTTCAGGGGATATGACGGAGTAGTATCCGTGAGAAAGCATGATGCGCCTGTCGGCGAGCCCGATGGCCTCTGCGCCTCCAGAGCCGCCCTCGGAGATGGTGGCGATGACCGGAACGCGAAGAGCGGCCATTTCGTAAAGGTTCTTGGCGATTTGTTGTGCTGCGCCGGGATAGTCTTCTATGGGGTAGGAGCCGGGAGTAAAGATGAAGGCGTGGACGGGGATGTTCTCGGTTTCGGCCACTTTCATGTAGTGAAGCGCCTTGGCGTTTCCCCAGGGCTTGACCGAGCCGCCGTTCCTGAACTCTTCGCCGTGTCCCTTCTCCTGCCCTATGACCATGACGGACTGGTTGAACACCTTCTGCCCGACCCGTCTGGTGAGGTACGCGCGGGCAATGACCATGCTGGGGTCGATGCTGAACTCCCCCTGCCCGCCTATCTCGGAGTAATTGTCGTAGACATTCTCAAGGATGTCCTTGAGGCAGATGCGCTGGGGATGGCGGACGATGCGGACCTTGTCCATGGGGGACAGGCTCTGGTCCAGCTTCATTTCGAGAAAGTCGAACAGCCCCTCCATGTGGGCGATGTCCCGGGTCGGTTCGGTCCCGTTGCAGGACTTGAGCTTTTCAAGCAGTTCCTGAAACTTGGCCTCGAGAATGGTGACGCTGGCGCGGCCTTCACCGTCGCCGACGATGTCTCTGGCATAGTTCAAGCGGTCCCGGAGGGCCTGAATTCTCTTATCGCTGTCCATGCCCTAGAACTCCAACAGTGTCGCGGTACGTTCGCGAAGGTATTCGATGTTGGTGGCAAAGCCGCCGGCGCCCTCCCCTTCAAGAACGAGATGATCCAGAAATTCGATGCCGCGCCGCTTGGCCTCGGCGAGGTCGGCCCCGTGGATGATCGCCAGCGCGAGGTTCGGGTCGTACTCCATGGGGATTTCGTATTCGCGATCCGTGGGCACCTGCGTATGCATGGTGAGCCACGGCTGAGGCTGCCAGTCGAGGCGGGTGATGGTTCCGGAGCAGGGGGCGAAACGTTCGGCGGTCTTTTCGGCTATAATCCTGTATTCGATGCCGACACCTTCAAAGGAGATGTCTTCCTGACCGTATCCCATGGGCTGCCCGAGCGCCAGCCGAATCTGTTCGGCGATGAGATCGGTGCCGTCTTCGCCATTGATTCGCGAGACGGCAGCGGACACGCCGTTTTCCACCTGAATCCGCGTATTGACTTCCATGAGGAACGGTTCGCCCTTGGGCGTGACAATCCATTCCCAGGTTCCCACGGAGTCGTATCCCACCTCGGCGGCCATTTTCAGAGAATGGTCGATGACCGCCTCAAGCACTCCGGCCGCGTCGAAGGCATAGCCGAGCTCATCCGGCGCAAATCCCGGAGCCACCTCGATGCGCTTTTGTTTTCCCGTGGACTGCACCGAGCAGTTGCGAGTACCGAAGTGAACGTGGGAGTTGCCGTCTCTGGCCGAGAGCACCTGCACTTCGAGGTGGTTGAAATCGAAGATGCGCTGCTCGATGAGCACGCCCTCGTCGTTGAAATTTCTTTTGGCGTAGTTTCGAATGCGGCGGTACACGGAGCGGAATTCGTCCGGGTCTTCCACCTCTTCGATTCCCATGCCGCCGCCCCCTGCGGATGCCTTGACCAGCACGCAGGAATCTCTCATGCCCTGCTCGGCCTGAAAGGCGAACAGGGTCTCGGCTATCTCTTCGGCTTCGAGTTCGCTGTAGATGGGCCGGTCTGAGCCCGGAATGGTCGGCACGCCGAGGCCGCGGGCGATGCGCTTGGTGTTGATCTTGTCACCAAGGTCGCGGATGACCCACCAGGAGGGGCCGATAAAGAGCAGCGGTCTGTCGCGGCGAACCACCCTTCTCGCGAAACGGAAATCCTCGGCAAAAAAACCGTAGCCGGGATGTACGGCGGTGGCGCCGGTCTCGTCTGCCACGGAGAGCACTTCATTGGCGTCGAGGTAGGAGTGGATGCGGTAAAGCGACTTGTCGCCACCCAGTTCACGGGCAAGGGTGACATGCCCGGAATCCTTGTCGGGTTCGGTATAGAGAGCGACGAAATCGTGTCCGTGCTTGCGGCAGGCCCGCATGATGCGAATCGCGATTTCCCCGCGGTTGGCTATGAGGATGCGGTGTTTCTCAGCCAAAGACGCGCCTACTTGTTTTTTTGCTTCTTCAGGGCAATGAGTCTTTTTTGCACTTCGAGGACCAGCTTGTCCAGACGTTGTTGCTGTCTGCGGTCCAGCTGTTCGAAGTTGAGGCCGGCGATACCGTTTTCCGCAACACGAATGACGTTGGCCTTGATGTCGGAAAGAAAGAGCTTTCCGTTGAGCATGAGCTTCACCGGATGCGAGGTCCCCTCGCGCATGGCGGAATCACCCTCCACCGCGAAACCCGTCGCGGAGATGTCCTTGACCGGAAGCGTCTTGCCCAGTTCCAGAAACTCCACGGTCAGGCCGGGAACACGGGTTCGAAAGGCCCTGCGAAGTTTTTCTTCAGCATCGGGCAGGGATATGTTGAAATCCATTATTTCACCTCGATGATTCGTCCCCGGAAATCCGAGGGGGTAATCCCTTACCCTCCGGTAACCCGTTTTTCAAGCACGAACTCCACCCTGCGGTTCTTGGCGCGATAGGCCGGTGTCGTGTTCGGATAAATCGGGTTCATGTCCGCAAGGCCGGTGGCGGTGAGCCGTGACGGTTCAATGCCCATTTGCAGCAACATGCGGAGGACGTTCACCGCCCGCATGGCCGAAATTTCCCAGTTGTCCTTGAAACGTCCGCGACCACTCACGGGCGTATTGTCGGTGTAGCCGAGGATCTTGATGGTCTGGTCCGGGTGTTTGATGAAGAAGTCTCTTAGCTGGGACACCACCCTCTTCCCTTCCGGGCTGAGAGACACTCTGCCGGAGCCGAACATGACGTCCCCCGGAACTCGGATGGTTATCACGCCGTCCTCGAAATTCGCGCTGACGACACCCTCCAGCCCCTTGGTGGTCTGCAGGGTCTTGACTTCCGCAAAGACCTTGCGCTGCGACTCGATGATCTGACGACGCATGAGCGCCTGATCGATGAGAACCCCGGCCTCCTCGCGCGTGATGCGGCTGGTGGCGATTTCCTTCATCTTGCCCGAAAGGGCGTGCGTGACCGAGGAAAAGGTCTCGGAGAACTTGGTGGTGTCGATGGTGGACATGGAGTACAGCAGGATGAAGAAGACAAGCAGCAGCATGGACAGGTCGGCGAACGTCGTCAGCCAGTCCTGCTGGTCCCCTTCCTCTTCCTGAACGGGGATGTTGTAGAGGTCGTAGTCTTCCTTCACCGGCTACTCTCCGCGCTCGGAGGGCGACAGGAACGAGGAGAGCTTCTCGTAAACCAGTCGCGGGTTGTTGTTCTCGAGGATGGACTTGGCTCCCTCGAAGATGATCTCGAGGTTGAGCTGTTCCTGAAGCGTGCGCGCCTTGAGTTTGGCGGCGAGCGGAATGAAAATCAGCGTGGACATGGCCGAGCCGTAGAAAGTGGTCAGAATGGCCACTGCCATTGCCGGTCCGATGGTGGAGGGGTCGTTGAGGCGCGAGAGCATCTGGACAAGGCCGATGAGCGTTCCCATCATCCCGAAGGCCGGGGCGAGGCTGCCGAGACGCTTGAAGACGTCCTGCCCCACCTGGTGCCGTCTGCGCATGGAATTGATCTCGATGGCCAGCGTCGCGTGGATGAGCTGCGTGTCCGCGTTGTCCGCGATGAGCTGGCAGGATTTCTTGAGCACCATGTTCTCGGTCTGGACGTTTTCGAGGGCGAGCAGGCCTTCGCGGCGGCTGATTTCAGCCACCTTGACCATGATGTTCACCACGTCGCGTGCGCTGGTCTTTCTCTGATGAAAGACCTTGAACGCCGCCTTGACCGCCTGTAAGACTTCTTCAAAAGGAAAAGCGACCATGATCGATGCAAGGGTCCCGCCCACCACGATCATCATGCCGGGGACGTTGAGAAAGACGTCCACGGCGCCGCCGATGACAATGGCGCCCACGACAAGCCCCAAGCCGATGATGAGTCCGAGAAGGGTTGCTATATCCATCAGAAGTAAACCTGCCTTATGTCGGATATAAAATTAATCCGAGAAGTTGCAACTAAAACGGACACGGTTGAAACCACGTCCTCACAGGGAGAATGATCATGAGCAAGCGCAGGACCGTGCTGCAATCTGTTCGATATATACAGGAAAATGTGGGAAAAACACAACCCGCATGCGCAGGAATCGTTACAGGTTCGGGTCTGGGAGCCCTTGCGGATGCTCTGGAGGTCGACCACTCCATCCCGTATTCCGATATACCGGGCTTTCCCGTTTCGACTGTCGAAGGTCATGCCGGGAGGCTTGTCTTCGGTCGGGCTCATGGTCGAAACGTGGCCGTGATGCAGGGCAGAATCCATCTTTACGAAGGCTTCACGCCTGACGAAGTGGTTCACGGGGTCCGCGTCTTTCACGAGCTCGGCATCAATACGGTCATCCTCACAAATGCCGCCGGCGCCCTCGACCCCCGATTCGAGGTCGGGCGCCCCATGCTCGTTACCGATCACATCAATTTTTCCGGCGCGAGCTGTCTGACAGGGAAGAACGAGGATGAATGGGGCCCCAGATTTCCCGACATGAGCCGGGTCTATGACCCTGCCTTGCAGAAGCTGGCCGTCCACAAGGCTCTGGAATTGGGCATCCCTCTTGAGCGCGGTGTGTACGTACAGGTTCCCGGCCCCAACCTCGAGACCCCAGCCGAAACCCGAGCCTACCGGCGTCTCGGGGCCGACGCCATCGGCATGTCCACGGCTCTCGAGGCCGTGGCGGCCGTGCACTGCGGGATGCGTGTCATGGCGCTGTCCTGTCTGACGAACAAAAATGTCCCCGATGCCATGGAGCAGACGTCTCACGAGGCCGTGCTTGCCGCGGCGGAACGGGCTTCGCGCTCCATCGCGAACCTGCTCATGGAAATCCTAAAGGATATCCGTTATCCGTCCGATGAGTAGTCAGGACTCTCCCCGAATCCGGGGTTGTGCTGCGCAGAAAATCAATACGGGGTACTCAATGAACAAGGCGGCATGCGTTTTTCTCATTCTCTTTCTCGTTTCGGTGCTTGCCGCGAGTTGTTCCACCGTGAAGGACAGCGCGGTTTCAACCTATGAGTTCATCTTCGACCGGGAGCCGACTGCCACGCCGATCTTTCCCGATAAGGATGAAATCCTCGTGGAAGCCGCGTTCGACGCAGCCGACGATTTGAACTGGAACGTCGACCGAACTCTGCTGCCCGTGGATTCTCCCGTCTACGTCACCCGCTTCGTCAACATCGAAAACCCTGCCGATCGCTCTCCATTCGGAAAGGTAGTCTCAGAGCAGGTGGCTGTGGGACTGTTCCAACACGGCTGGCTCATTGCCGACGGCGCACCGCCCGAAAACCCTGTCGAAAAATTCGACAAGCAGGCTGAGGAGCATGAGGACGAAGGGCTCATGCTTCGCGAAAAAGAGTACAACCTACAGCCTTCGCTGCTTGTAGGGAATTTCGAGGTCGGCGACGGCTCCGTCCTCGTCCACGCCCGTGTGGTTCGACTTCGCGACCATCTTGTTGCGGCCGCTCACGCCTGGTCGCTGCCGATGAACCAGCGCGTACGCGATCTTCTCGGATTGTCCGACCCGTCCGAGAGCATGCAGCCCACCGTTCGTACCGAGTTCTGATGGATATTTCGCATCGGTGATCGAAAAACTCATCTTTTCCCTTGACGATGAAAACGATTTTCACTATCAGTCTAGTCAAGGCAAACGAAACCTCCTTGGAACCAAATGAAAGACACCTCCTCCATTCTTCACTGTAACCCGCCGGGACCGGCCCCCCCCTCGGTCCCGGCACTTTTCACAAAGGAGTACCTGAATGAATAACGCCAGGTTTGTGGGACATCTCAACCGTGAAGGAATGAAGGCTCTTTCCGATGGTGACTTGATGAATGCGAGGTTTCTGCTCCATCAGGCACTGGACAAGTGCCGACTTTTCAAGTCGCCGCTCAACGAGGCGAAAATTCGGAACAACCTCGGACTGGTTCTTCAGCAGGACGGCGACCTTCGCTCCGCCTCAGAGAATTTTGAAGCGGCGTTGAGGATTGTGAGGGACGAGGTCGGCGAGGATACAGGAATCTTCAAACGAATCGAAACCAACTTTCGCCGCTGCGGATGCGCAGCCTAGGAGGTAGTCATGAGCAACAGACCCACCCTTTCCTCCGGAGACAGGAAACGCTTCCTGAAGAGCGCTTTCAAGGCATTTGGCAACAGGTCGCTCCGTCACCCGAAGCACTCTCGGGAGCCCCAGGTTTCTCAGGAGAAATAGATTTCACAAACCCGGCTCCGGCCGGGTTTGTCATGACAGAAGGCTGTTGGCCAAAAGAAATACGAGCACCACCGCGATGGCCCCTCCGAGCAGCATGAGAGGCACCGGAACACTCCTGAACCGTTCCGGGACGTTGGGTGGCGCGGTTTCGAGGGCATCGGCTGTCCCTTCACGCAAGACCAGATGCAGGTTGCCTTTGTCGGTGACCGCCGCATACTCCCCGCGCGCAAAGCGTTCGCAATGCTCATCCAGAGCTTCTCGAGGAGCGGAATGGCCGTTCGGCATCGAGCTTTGGAGATATCCGGAGACCAACAGGGCTTCTTCGGGCGTTATGCCGTGCTGCAGCGCGATATCCGTAAAGAACTCCTGCATCGTATCGTTGTCGCGAAAAATGATCCGTGCCGTCTCAAGATTCATGGTGTAGAGTGCATGTTCCATGGCGCCCCCGCTGCTGCGCAGTTTCTTGACATCGAGAGCCTTTTCGTCCCGGCTCTTTTCAGTATTCAATGGTTACGCGTATTGTCCGACGCGTGCAAGCCCGCACCGCAGGAGGCTGCGTGAAACCATCCTTTGCCGTTGCCAGAGCCAGTGGCTTGAGCTATTTTGGGGATATGCGAAACATTTACCTGATAGGCCCTCGCGGTTGCGGAAAAACGACCATTGGCAAAAAACTGGCCGACAGGTTGGAAATACCATTTGTCGACACGGACGCCGTTTTTCTTGAGAGGCACGGCAGCATTGCTGATTTCGTCGCCCGCAACGGGTGGGACGCCTTTCGTGACGCCGAAGCAGAAATACTAGAAACCGTCTCCCGGGATTCCGGAACCGTAGTCGGATGCGGCGGCGGGATAGTCCTGCGCGAGAGCAACAGGGACCTGCTCAGAAAAGGATTCTGCGTCTACCTCAAGGCTTCCGCCGACGAGTTGACCCGCCGGCTCAAGGCCGACCCCTCCGAGGGACAACGCCCTTCCCTGACGGACCAAAGACTGGATGATGAAGTCAGGCAGGTGCTTCAGGAGCGGGAACCGCTGTATTTCGACTGTGCGAACCTCGTCATGAAGGTCTCCGAACCGTGGCGGATCGCTGATTTCGTAGCGGAAAAAGTCAGGGCCGGCTTTTTTTGATCCCCCGGGACCTTGGAAGGCTTCGCATCAAGACCTCCCGTTTTTCCTGAGGAATCCTCTTTTGAGGCGGTTGCCTTCCGTACGCGGCGGGCGTAAGGACGTGTGATGCGAACCAAGCTGCTGACGCCATTCTGGCTGCCGATTCATTTCTTCACCCTCGGCATTCTCACGGGGACGGTGCTGCTTCATGCCGACGCGGCTCACCCCGGCCAGACGCTTTCGTGGCTGGACAGCCTGTTTACGGCCACCTCGGCCATGTGTGTGACCGGACTGATCGTCGTGGACACGGGATCGTTTTTCTCCCCTTACGGTCAGGGCGTGATTCTCGCTCTGATACAGCTTGGCGGCCTCGGCATCATGACCTACACCAGCCTGGCGCTTTATCTGCTGGGCCAGCACGTCTCCCTTGCGGACCGGCTTGCGGTCAGCAACAGCCTACTGCACGATCCGGGTTTCAGTCTGAAGAGCTTCCTGCTGCGGGTCGTGATCGGAACCTTCGCCATAGAACTGGCCGGAACCGCCCTGCTTTATTTCTCTCATCCCGGCGGCTTCTCCCTCTGGTCCGCCTTCTTTCATTCCATCAGCGCGTTCTGCAACGCGGGCTTTTCGCTTCATGCGGACAGTTTGACCCGCTGGCAGGGCGACTGGCTCGTCTGCTCGGTGTTCATGTCGCTCATCATCCTCGGCGGCCTGGGCTTTTACGTCCTCAATGAGCTGGCCACCCGCATTGCGGACGCGGCCCGGCTTCGGCCGCCCAGAAACGGGGGCTGCTATTTCTTCACATGGCACACAAGTGTGGTGCTCAAGACCTCTGCCTTCCTCATAGTGGCCGGAACCGCAGCCATATTCTTTGCGGAAATGTACGGCGGCGGCTGGAACGAGCCGTGGCATAAGGAGCTGCTCAAGGCCCTGTTCAACTCCGTCACGAGCCGCACTGCCGGCTTCAATACCATGGAAATGGCCGATCTCACCAATGTTTCGCTCGTGCTCATTCTGATGCTCATGCTCATCGGCGGTTCCCCGGGCTCGTGCGCGGGCGGGGTGAAGACCACCACCTTCCGCGCCATCTGGGGGTTCATCGTCTCCCAGTTCAAGGGCGCTGAGCAGGCACGGGTAGGCCGTTTCGCACTGGACCTGCAGTCCATGCGGCGCGCCCTGACGCTGGTGGTCTTCGCGGGATTTATCGTGGGCTTCTCCGCCCTTGCGCTGGAGATCACCGAGGGCGGCGACCTGCCGCACCATATGGTTCGCGGGCACTTTCTGGATACGCTTTTCGAGGTTGTTTCCGCCTTCGGCACCGTGGGTCTTTCCACCGGCATCACCGACTCGCTTTCCGGTCCGGGCAAAGGTGTGATAATAATGCTCATGTTCGTGGGCAGGCTCGGTCCAATCTGGCTGCTCTCTGCCCTTCACGGCTGGCAGCGGCCACCCAGATACAAAGTACCCGAAGACAGCCTGCCGCTTGGCTGAATCAAGGATAAACATGACGAAACAACGCGAAATCGGAATAATCGGACTCGGCAAGTTCGGCGGTTCCCTAGCGCTGGCCCTTCAGGAACTGGAGGTAGACGTGCTGGCTCTTGACCGCTATGAGGCCAACGTGCGCCAGATGCGTGACCGGCTACCGCAGGTATTTCAGGCCGACGGCACGGACAAGGCCGCACTTGAGCAGCTGGGATTCAAGGACATGGAACAGGTCGTGGTGTCCATAGGCAGTTCCATGGAATCCAGCATTCTGGTGGTGCTGAATCTGCAGGACCTCGGGGTCAAAAACATCTGGGTCAAGGCCGTGAGTTCCCAGCACGAAAAGGTTCTGCAGCGCCTCGGGGTGGATTTCGTGGTCTTTCCCGAGCAGTTCGTGGCCAAGCAGATGGCCCATAGACTGGCGGTCCCCGGCATCATGGACTACCTCGGCCTTGGCGACGACGTGCTGACCCGCGAGATCGAGGTGGAGGAGTGGCAAGACCGCACGCTCCGCGATCTTGATCTCACGAATGAGCATCAGGTGCAGGTCGTGGCCATCAAGTACAAAGGCAGCGAGCATTTCACATTCGTCCCGAGTCCCGACAAACCGCTGGAAGAGGGCGACGTACTCGTGGTTCTCGGCAAGGCGGAAAACGTTCTCAAGCTCAAGAAAACCTAGGGGGTACGATGAGCGGCAACACTTTTGGCGAGCTCTTTACGCTCACAACCTTCGGTGAATCCCACGGCCCCGGACTCGGAGGCGTGGTGGACGGCTGCCCTGCCGGAATCCCCATGTCCGAGGAGATCGTCCAGCAGGAACTGGACCGTCGTAAACCCGGTCAGGGGGCGGCCTCAACAGCCCGCAAGGAGTCCGATACCGTCAGGATTTACTCCGGGGTCTTCGAAGGACAAACCACCGGCACTCCCATCGGTTTCGTTGTGGAAAACGAGGACCAGCGCTCCAGAGATTACTCGCGCGTCAAAGATGTCTTTCGCCCGGGGCACGCAGACTTCACGTATCACTCGAAGTTTGGTGGCGTGCGCGACTATCGCGGCGGCGGGCGCTCCTCCGGTCGGGAGACCGTGGCCCGCGTGGCTGGCGGAGCCGTAGCCCTTGAATTCCTTCGGACCGAGGGCATTTCGGTTTTCGCCTACACGACCGAGATCGGCGGCATCTGTGCTGAACCGGACGACCTGGAGAACGCCCAGAATCGCCCCTTCTTTTCGCCGGATGAAGAAGTGGTGGAAAAGTGGGAGGAGCGCATTCGGGAAGTCAAGGGACTCGGCGACACCCTTGGCGGTGTTGTGGAGGTCCGCATTGCCGGTATCGCTCCGGGGATTGGCGAGCCGGTCTTCGACAAGCTGGACGCGCGTCTGGCCTACGCCCTCATGGGCGTGGGCGCGGTCAAGGCCGTTGAAATCGGCTCCGGCTGCGAGGCGGCCCGAAAACTGGGCAGCGAAAACAACGATTACATGACCACCGCCGGTTTTTCGTCCAACAACGCCGGCGGCATTCTCGGCGGAATTTCAAGCGGGCAGGACTTGGTGGCCCGCGCGTTCATCAAGCCCATCCCGTCCATTGCGCAGGAACAGCACTGCATGGATGTGGAAGGAAAGCGGGTCTGCATGCGCATCGGCGGCAGGCACGATATATGCGCCATCCCCAGAATCAACCCGGTGCTGAAGGCCATGACCGCCCTCACGCTGGCAGACCTGATTCTCAGGGACCGTCGCCTCGGCGTCAGGCCCTGATCACACTCGGCTGAAATGTAAAAAGGGAGGACGCCGTCGGTGTCCTCCCTTTTTGCTTTTATTCGGAGCCCTTGTTTTCCGCGGGCTTCTTCTTGCGTCTGCGCGGCCTGCGCTTGCGCTTGGGCTTTTCTTCCGAGCCGCCCTGATCAGCAGAAGGTTTCCTGTCATCGGACGGCTTCCTGTCATCGGAAGACTTGCGATCCGATTTGCCCCTGCTCTTTTGCGGGCTCTTCTTCGGCTGCTCGGAAAGCGGCACTTCGGGCGGGGTGTGCAACGACTGCTGATAGAATTCATCCATCAGCATGCCCAGCAGCACCAAGGTGTCCTCTTCCTCTGCGAAGCGTTTGGCGATGTCCAGAAAGCGGGAAATGCGCTCGCCCTGAAAATAGGTCAGGTCGCGACGCTTCTTTTCGAGCATGGCCGTGAGGCGCTCTTCGATGACCGATGCCACCTCTTCATCGTCAGGGATTTCGCGCTCGACGAGGTTGATCTTGAACTTGGCGGCAATGCGCTTGAGTTCGGCCTTCTGGACGAGGTCCACGAGCGTGATGACGGTTCCGGACGCGCCTGCCCTGCCGGTCCTGCCCGCGCGGTGAATGTAGGACTCGGGGTCCTCCGGCGGTTCGAACATGAAGACATGGGAGAGCTCGGGGATGTCGATGCCGCGTGCCGCAACATCGGTGGCCACGAGAATCCTGAGTTGACCTTCGCGGATACGGTTCAGCACGCTCTCGCGCTTGTTCTGCGAGAGGTCCGCGGTCAGCGGCTCGGCGTCGAAGCCGAACTGCTTGATGACCGTGGCCACGAATTCCACGTTTCGCTTGGTGTTGCAGAACACGATGGCGGACGTGGGGTTCTCGGTCTCGATGAGCTTGAGCAGATGGCGCTCCTTGCCCATGGCCGGAACTTCGTAAAAAATGTTTTCGATTTCCGCGACGTTGACCTGATCCTGTGAGAGGCTCAGGAAATCCGGGTTATCAAGGAACTGGTCTGCGAGCCGCAGCACCACGGGCGGGTACGTCGCGGAGAACATGAATGCGCCGGCAAGCCTTTTGGGGAGAAACGCCTGAATCCGCTTCATGTCCGGATAGAAACCGATGGAGAGCATGCGGTCGGCTTCGTCGAAAATGAGAACCTGCAGCTTGTTCAGGTTCAGGGAGCCGCCCTTGAGGTGGTCGAGCACACGACCGGGCGTTCCCACAACGATCTGAGCGCCTTCGGAGAACGCGTCGAGCTGGGCCTTGTAGCCCACGCCGCCGTATACGGCCACGACGTTGATGCCGGAATCGCCGGCAAGGTTCTCGGCTTCCTGAGCCACCTGTTTCGCGAGTTCGCGGGTGGGAACCAGCACGAGGGCCTGACAATCTGTGGATTCGGGCTTTATGCGGTCGAGAAGCGGCAGCACGAAGGCGCCTGTCTTTCCCGAGCCGGTGCGGGCCTGAACCATGACGTCGCGCCCATGCATGACATAAGGCAACGCCTTTTTCTGCACGGGCATGATGTCGGACCAACCCACGCGTTTGCAGGCGTCCATGAGCGGTTCGGGCAGTTGATCGAAGGAAATTTCTGGAAGTTGTTCGGAGCCCTTGCTTTCGGTTTCGGCTCCCTGATCGGGTCTGGTTTCGTCAGTCATATGGTGATGTATACTCCTGTTCGGTGCGGTAATCTCGCAATCCGTGTTCATACGCCTACCCGAGATACGGCTCAAGAGCAAGGCTCAGACCCGGCACCAAGTATTATATAAGCGATTCTTCGCCGCATTTCCGGATAGACGGGCGCAGCGCTCCGCTTCGTCTCTCTGTCTCCGTTGGCTTTACTCCTTCGCGTCCATGATGCATTGTCCACCGCCATGAAGGCTTTTACATCGAAAACCGTTTCCTGCGAAGGTTTTTGCGCCCTGTGCGGCACTCGCCACACTTTGGCCGCCGGACCGGCCCTTGAGGCGTGCCGAGGGCTCATGGACGACCTGGAACGTCATGGACGCATAGACTGGCAAATGCCGGAGGGTGATCCCAGACTTTCGATCGCCCCACTCTTCGGAGAGGCCCGCGGCCAGATGTTCGGAGTGATGGTCTTCAGGGATGCTGACGGCACTCACGGCGTATCCAAAGCCTTTTCGGGCCAGTTCAGTGGAGTCTGGTCCGTTGAAGGTTGGGCGCCGCCTCTTGTCGACCAGAGGTCCTTCGACAATCTTTCTGAAGACATAGAGCCCGAGATCAAACGTCTGGGACGCCGCATAAACAGGCTTGATGTTCACGATCCCCTGCGCGTGGAGCTCAAGCGAATGCGCCGCGAGCTCTCGTCCCAGCTCATGCGGGAACTACATGACCTGTATACCCTTACGGATTTCAGGGGGAACACAGCTCCGATCCGGCAGGTGTTTCAGGGAAGCGGGATCCCGACCGGAACCGGGGACTGTTGCGCGCCCAAGCTGCTCCGACAGGCCGCGCTCAACGGCTGGCGTCCGCTCGGCATCGCGGAATTCTTCTGGGGCCGGGAGAACCGCTCCGGCAGCAGACAGCATGGCCGTTTCTACCCTGCCTGCGACGAGAAATGCCGCCCGATAATGGGGTTTCTGCTCTGCGGTTTGCAGGGCTAAACTCCTGAATAGCCAGAAGGACCTTCTCCATCCGATTTCTCTTGACCACTCGTTGCGCTTGACTTAGGGATACTGGTTTGCAGTCGCGCACCACTACCAATCCAGCCGCCGAGGCGGCGGCCGGTGTGCTTTACTATTATCAACAGAAATCAAGGACTGAACACCATGAGCCGCATTCCCATTTCGATTCAGGGTTACGAGAGCGTCAAGAAGGAACTGGACGAGCTGAAGAAGGAACGTCCGGGAGTCATTCAGGCCATCAAGGAAGCCCGCGAAGAAGGCGACCTCAAGGAAAACGCCGGATACGACGCCGCCCGTGAACGTCAGGGCATGCTGGAGGCCCGCATCAGCCACATCGAATCCCGCATGCCGTATTTCGACGTGATCGACCTCGACAAGCAGAACAGCGATGAGATCGTATTCGGCGCTACCGTCGAGATCGAAGACATGGAGACCGAGGAAGTCAAGAAATACACGCTCCTCGGCGCTGACGAGGCCGATTACAAGAACGGCACCATCTCAATTATGTCTCCGGTGGCGCAGGCGCTGCTGGGCAAGATGGAAGGTGACGAGATCGTGGTTGACGCCCCGCGCGGGAAGATCGAATATGAGGTCATCTCCGTCAAGTACGAGGGCGCAGCCGCAGTCAAGCGGTAGCGGCCCCACCGTCCATGCGAACACCAAAAAGCCCCCCTCCCTTACGGGACGGGGGCTTTTCCATTCTTGGCCCCGTTACTTCTTGACGGGTTTCAGGCGCACTGCGGTACCGTAGCAGGAATAGTATTTGTCCCCTTCCGGATGGAACGAGACATTTTCGCGATAAGCGATGATGGCGTCCGCATTGACGTCAACCGCCTGAGCCAGCAGGCCGTAGAAGGCGTTGTCGAAAATGTAGCTGCGACAGACGATGAGGCCGAACGCACCGGCAATCTCCCGGCCCGGCATTTCATCGGTGGTCACGATCTTGATCTTGCCGCCCAGATAGAGGTTCTTGGCAAGCTCAAGCCGCTGGTCGTTCTTGCTCTCTTCCTTGTATACGGGCTTCTTCGGCCCGCCGAATATCAGCGCCATTGGAGAATCCTTGGATTTGAATCGGTTGTGACTAGGGATTCATATCCCATGATCAATGGATTCATCAAGCCCCGCGCCCCACGGAAAAAGCCTGCATGAGCAACCGCGTTTCCGCCATGAACGTGCCCTGATTGCACGCATCCAGTACTGTCGCGTCTTCCCACCCGTTTTCCCGCAGTTCCTCAAGGGCCGTTTCCGATCGGTCCAGTGGTGTCAAATGGCACCGCGCCGGTTCAAGGGAGCGTCACCTATTCCGGGCCAGATTCTTGCTATGCCGAACCCTGCCCTGATGGATGTCCACAGCGTGGCGGCGAGCCATATCCACACAAGCGCCGGTTCAGGACGAACCTGCTCTATGCCGATAACGGCTGCGACACCGCAGAGCGAAGCGATCACCATGGCGTTTCGCAGGAAGCGGAAATCCCCCGTGCCCCAATGAATGCCGTCAGTGGCATAGGACAAAGAACTGAGAGGCTGCATGAGCGCCGCCGTCAGCCATCCGGGATGAAAGACCGCGACCGCGCCAGCCGGCACGAGCAGCCATGCCACCTGTGCGCGGAACAGAATCATGCCGAGGCAAAGCGCCGCGCCGGTGCCGATGCTCCAGAAGCAGGTCAGACGGGCCACGCTCCGGGCTGTATCCCGGTCGGACCTGCCCACGAAATAGCCTACAAGAGACTGCGCGGTAATTGCGAAGGCGTCGAGAAAAAGCGCGGCGAAGATGAAGAACTGGCGGATTGCCTGATAGGCCGCACCCTCTTCCGGCCCGACCTGATTCGCGGCACGTGTGCAGAGGGACAGGAAGACGAGCACCGCGCCGGTCCTCACGAATATGTCGCCGCCGATGGAAAGCAGCTTCCTGCAGTCCGCCAGGCGAAAGTCGCGTGAAAGACCGACCATCCGGCCCGTCGCGACAAGCGCCCAGATCGCACCGCACCACTGGCTGATGGAACTGGCGAGACCGGCCCCGCCGACCCCCATGGCCGGGAAAGGCCCAACGCCGAAGACCAGAACCCAGTCCAGAAGCACATTCATGGCATTGACGCCTACCGCAACGTACAGGGCGGTCTTCATATCCTGAGCCCCCCGCAGCGCGCCGAAGCAGGCCACGGTCACCAGTACGCCCGGCGCGCCGAGCAGTCTGTACTCCATGTATTCGGAGGCGTTCTGCAGCACCGGTCCCTCTCCGCCCAGCAGCGCACCTATGCCGTCGAGGAGCGGCAGCGCACCGAAGAAGAGAAGAAGTCCCACCGCGACCGCCATGGCGCAGGCCAGCGAACTGATTCTGGCAGCCCGCGACGGATCGTCTTCACCGAGTGAGAGGGCGACCTCCGTTTGCGTCCCTATTCCGAGAAAGGAAAAGGCCCAGAAGACAGCCGAAAAGGCCATGGTCCCGATGCCGAGCGCGGCTGCGGCTTCCGATCCCAGCCGGGCGACGAAGGCGGTGTCGGCCAACCCCGTGACAGGTTCTGCCACAAGGGAAAAAAGCACGGGGATCGCGAGCTTGAGGATGGTTCGGTTGGGTGAGCGGTGAAAAGGATGATCTTGATGCAGCATGGAAAGCTCCGGGTTCCGGTAATGCCTACGCCCGGCCCGTGGCGGAATCAAGCATAAAAAGACCCCGCCGAAGCGGGGCCTTGAGCTACTTTGATGCGATGACTTCACCTCGGTCTCTGGGGCTGCCGTAGGGAACCTCCTCCACCCCGCCGTAGTGATCGAGCGCCTCCTGCGTCAGGTTCGGCAGGATCACTTCATCATGCCTCTCTTTCGTCATGATCTCATCGTATGTCTCATTGAGATACACATAACGACTCGCCGAGTTCGGATGAGTCGTGTCATGCGAGATGGCGTAAGGGCTCTCGGCCCCCATGCCGCGCCAGACGTCGGCCGCGTCCTGGACTTCGTAGCCGCCTCGGTAGGCGAAGTACATGCCGAGATAGTCGGCTTCCTTTTCATGGTCGATGCTGTTGCTGTAATTCATCTGGTTTGCGATGCTCACGCCGGCGTTGGAACTCACGCCGGTAAGGCCGGTGATGAGTATGTCCACAAAAAGGCCGGTGTTGATCGCGGCCTTGTTCTGGTCGATATGCCCCGCGATGTTGTGCCCGAGTTCATGGCCGACGATGAGAGCCAGTTTGGAATCATCGGGGAATTCCTTGATGATCCCCTTGCAGATGATGATTTCCTCGCCATTGGCGAAGGCGTTCATTTCTGCCTTGTCCGAATATTTCACGTCGTAGTCGCAGACTTTTACCGAATGGATTGAAAGTTTTTTCTCTTTGCCCTTGTCCTGAACCGTGAAAACGACACGAGGCTTGTCCGAGGCTTCTTCGCAAATGTCGGCGACCTCGTGCTTCCAGTCCCACCCTTCGTCGGGAAACTCGTTGCCGTTGACGGCGAGGACGATCATCCCCGGCTTCAGCCCTGCTTTGTCTGCTGGACCGTTTGCCTGAACGGATTCGACAAAGACGTAGTTGTCCCGTCCCTTCGGGAGATCAAAATAATCGATGTACGCCTGCTTCCAATCATCCTCGATAGAGTCGATGGTGGTTAGCTTTACACCCTGCGCGTAGTTCCAGTTTTCTCTGCAAAAGGGCATGCCCGCCTGCAGAATGCGAAGCCCGACGCTCTCGGCCCTCTCTTCGTATCCAAGGCGACGTTCCAACGCGAACGTCTTCTGGTACAACTGTTCACGTTTGACCAAATCTTCATCTATATGAGGATTGACAGTGGTGTTTCGGTAACATCCGCAAAGAACAACGGTCAGCGCAGCCAGAGCAATCAAACGAACATGAGTATGCACAACAAGCCCTCTCTCGATAGAAGTTTCACTACTTGGTAGCCAAACTTCTATCAGAAATCAATTGTGCGTACTGTGTGTTCTATGAATCGAGCCAGTCCTTGAATGCATCTCTTGCGCGCTTCGCATATTCCTCTTTGCGGAATTTCTTGGGCACGCGCTTTTTGAGCCCCGGCATGAGGCCGAAATTGATGTTTGACGGCTGAAAACGTTTATGCGGAGTGGCCTGCAGATGCCCCATGAGTGCGCCGAGAGCGCTTTCTGCAGGCGGATGGCTCGACTCCTTCCCTTCCAGCCTGTCGCGCAGCAGCAGTCCGAGCCACAGACCGCAGGCCGCGGATTCAAGGTACCCTTCAACGCCGGTAATCTGCCCGGCGAGAAAAACTCCCGGACGGGCCTTGAGCTCCAGCTCGTCGGTCAGCACTTCCGGTGCGTTCACGTAGGTATTGCGGTGGATAGACCCAAGCCGCAGGAACTCGGCGTTTTCCAGTCCCGGAATCATGCGGAAGATGCGCTTCTGTTCCGGGTACTTGAGCTTGGTCTGGAAACCCACGAGGTTGAAGGCCGTCTTGTCGCGGTTCTCGGCCCGCAGCTGGACAACGGCGAAGGGCTGCTCTTCGCTGTGCGGATTGGTCAGGCCCACCGGCTTGAGAGGACCGAACGCCAGCGTCATTTCACCTCGCTCGGCCATTTCCTCCACCGGCAGGCAGCCTTCGAAGTGGATTTCCTTTTCAAAATCCCGAGCCTGAACCTTTTCCCCCTCCATCAGGGCGTTGATGAACGCCTTGTACTCTTCCTCGGTCATGGGGCAATTCAGGTAGTCGTCATCCTCGGGCCGCCAGCGTGATCCCCAGAAAGCCTTTGAAAAGTCGATGGAATCGCGCGTCACGATGGGCGCGATGGCGTCGTAGAAGTAGAGCCCTTCTCCGCCAACGCTCTGCGTCAGACTCTCGGCAAGCGGCTCGCTCGCCAGCGGTCCGGCGGTGATGCAGACCGCGTCAAAGCCTTGAATGCGCTCGTCATCGAGGGAGGTGATCTCTTCTCGTTTGAGTTCGATGTTCACGTGAGATTCGATGCGCTCGGTGATGTGGCGGGAAAAAAGTTCGCGGTCCACGGCCAGAGCCTTGCCTGCCGGAACCGCCGTGGCGTCCGCCGCTTCCATCACGAGACTCCCAAGCTCATGCATCTCGGCATTGAGCAGTCCCACGCCCGCGGTGAGGTCCGCGGAACGGAAAGAGTTGGAGCAGATCAGCTCGGCAAGGGTGTCGCGCTCATGAGCCTGCGAGTACTTGACGGGTTTCATCTCGAAAAGCGTCACGGAAACACCGGATTCCGCCAGTTTCCACGCGCATTCGCATCCGGCCAGTCCTGCGCCGACAACGGCTACCTTCTTCACGTTCACTCCCGGGGATCGTTGTTAAATGGACGGATTTGCTGTATACATCCGGAAAATCCGGAGTATCGACCCACATGGCGCAACCCGTCCTCGAAATCAAGGGCCTCACGACCAGCTTCGCCAGCCCCAAGGGCGTGGCCAAGGCGGTGGATACCGTCAGCCTGTCCGTAATGCAAGGCGAAACCCTCGCCCTTGTCGGAGAATCGGGCTGCGGCAAGTCCGTGCTGGCCCTGTCCGTCATGGGACTGGTTCCGGATCCGCCCGGCCGAATCACGGACGGCCACATCCTGTTTCACGGCGACGACATCACCGAAATGGACCCGGACCAGCTCCGGGCCATGCGTGGCAATCGCATTTCTATGGTCTTTCAGGAACCCATGACCGCCCTGAACCCGGTCTTTCGCGTGGGGGAACAGATCGCCGAGGCCGTGCGGCTGCACATGAACCTGTCGCGCGCCGAAGCCGACGCCCGCGCCGTGGAGACGTTGCGACTCACGGGAGTCCCACACCCGGAAAGAATCGCCAGATCGTTTCCTCACGAGCTTTCCGGCGGCCTGCGACAGCGCGTCGTCATCGCCATCGCGCTGGCCTGCGAGCCGGAGCTGCTGCTCGCGGACGAGCCCACCACCGCCCTCGACGTGACCATTCAGGCGCAGGTGCTCGATCTCATGTCCGAGCTCAAGGAACGCATGAACGGATCGCTCATGCTGATCACGCACGACCTCGGCGTGGTGGCGGGCATGGCGGATCGCGTGGCGGTCATGTACGCTGGCGAGCTGGTGGAGCTGTCTCCTGCCGGAGATTTCTTTTCCGAGCCGCTGCATCCATACTCGCAGGGACTCATGGCGTCGGTGCCGAGACTCGGCGACAGGACACCCGTTCAAGCCCTCCTCGGCACGGTTCCGTCAATCTTCCATCGCCCCGAAGGGTGTCGCTTTCATCCGCGCTGCCCACACTGCATGGGCATCTGCCGCACCGTCCCTCCGCGGGAGGTGGTACGTGACGGACGACATCTGCGTTGCTGGCTGTTCGACAAAGGGGTGAAGGGATGACCGCTCTGCTCACCCTCACCGAACTGACCAAGACTTACCGCATTCGCGGCGGCCTGCTGGGGTTGGATGCCTCGCGCCTGCGCGCCGTTGACAGGGTGAGCCTGACCATGCGCGAGGGCGAGACCATGGGACTTGTTGGAGAGTCCGGCTGCGGCAAGTCTACCCTCGGCAGGCTCGTCTGCGGACTCGAGCCGCCTGATTCGGGACAGATCGAGTTCAAGGGCAGGACACTCAATGAGTGGGATGACCGTGAACTTCGGCGCAACATCCAGATCATCTTTCAAGACCCGTACTCCTCGCTCAACCCGCGTCAAAGCATCGGTTCAGCCGTAAAGGAGCCGTTGGACATCCATAAGCTCGGCAGTCGAGCCGAGCGAAAGGCGGAAGCTCTCAGACTTCTGAAGCAGGTCGGTCTGGACGAGGACTACGCGTCCCGCTATCCGCACGAGTTTTCAGGGGGACAGCGTCAGCGCATCGCCATTGCCCGCGCGCTTGCCCTCAAACCGGAGCTCATCGTTTGCGACGAGCCGGTTTCGGCGCTGGACGTCTGCGTACAGGCGCAGGTACTCTCGCTCCTGCGCGAACTGCAGAGCAGCTTCGGGCTGACATATCTCTTCATTTCCCACGACCTCTCCGTGGTCAGCAACCTGTGTGACCGCGTGGCCGTCATGTATCTGGGACGCATCGTGGAGCTTGCGGACAGCGAGGCGTTATTTGCAGGCGCGCGGCATCCGTACACGCAGGCCCTGCTCGCGGCGGTGCCGGTCCCGACGCCCGGCGCGGTGAGCAATGCGGTCAAACTCGAAGGCGAGCCGCCCAACCCCGTCGCACCGCCATCGGGTTGCCCGTTTCATCCGCGCTGCCCCAAGGCGTTCGACAAATGTCCGAGGGAAGAACCGCCACTCAAGGAAGTTGCTGCGGGCGTGGAAGCCGCCTGCTGGCTGTATTGAAAATCGTCAAATCATTTGAAGGAAATAAGTACAATGAATCGTCAGGAAGCCTTTGAACTGCTGAAAAAGCACAACAGCGAAGACAACCTCATCAACCACGCTCTCGAATCCGAAGCCGTCATGCGCGCGCTGGCGAGCAAGCTCGGCAAGGACGAGGAGCTCTGGGGCATCACCGGCCTGCTGCACGACCTCGATTATGCCGGGACCAAGGAAAACGGCGAACGCCACGGCCTGGACACGATCGACATGCTCGACGGCGCACTGCCCGAGGACGCCGTCAACGCCATCCGCCGCCACGCTTGCGAGATGAACGGCGCCGAGGAGCCGGAAACCGAGTTCGACTACGCCCTTCGCTGCGGCGAGACCGTCACCGGCCTCATCCACGCGGCCGCTCTGGTCCGTCCCACCAAGATGGACGGCATGAAGGCCAAAAGTCTTAAGAAAAAGATGAAGGACAAGGCCTTCGCCGCCAGCGTCAACCGTGACAGTATCCGCGAGTGCGAGAAGATCGGCATGGATCTCGGCGAATTCCTTACGCTCTCCATCGGGGCCATCACGGCCATCGCGCCCGAAGTGGATCTGGCCTGATCTTGCGGGTCGACGTCGCGTGTGCTACCTGAGCGCATCGCGTAACACACCTCTCAGCCCGGAGTAGCCGCTTGCCGGAATCAACCGAACCGTTCGCGCATGCAGTATCGCCGGTCCACTCGCTGGACCCGCGTTTCAGGCTGCTTGCCGCAGTCGTCCTGACCGTGCCCGCCGCGCTTCTGACGCGCCCCGTGGCGGCAGGCAGCGCCCTGCTTGTGGGCATCGTGCTGGCATTCGCGGCGCGGCTCCCGTCTGTCCGACTGGCGAAGCGACTGCTCGCGGTCAACTTCTTTACGCTGTTCATGTGGATATTCCTTCCCTTCAGCACTCCGGGGACATCGCTGACGAGCATCGCCGGACTTGATGTGACCATGGAAGGCCTTCGGCTGGCCGGTCTCATCACACTGAAGACCAACGCCGTGGTGCTCTCGCTCACGGCGCTCATGGGCAGCATCCCGGTGCGTGACCTTGGCCCGGCCATGCAGTCGCTGCGTGTGCCGGACAAGCTCTGCCACATGCTTGTTTTCACGCATCGTTACGCCGTGCTGATCCGGGAGGAATTAGACCGTATGAACCGTGCGGCGCGTGCCCGCGGCTTTCGTCCGCGCACGGATGTACACACCTACCGCTCCTACGCATGGCTGGCAGGTATGTTGCTTGTGCGCAGCTGGGACCGGGCCGAGCGCGTCCGGGACGCCATGCGCTGCCGGGGCTTCTCCGGGCGCTTTCACTCCCTCGCCGTATTCCGAACATCCGGACGCGATGTCGCGTTTCTGACCCTTATCCTGCTCGTCGCCGCCGGACTCGTCTGGCTCGAATTCATCCGGAGGACCGCATGACCGATCACCTCGTCGAACTTCAAGATATTTCATACGCATGGCCCGGTCGCGGCAAGGTGCTCGACAATCTCGATCTGACCGTGCATCAGAGCGAAAATCTCGGGCTCATGGGGCCCAACGGTGCGGGGAAAACCACCCTGCTCCACGTACTCATGGGGCTGATCAAGCCGGACAGCGGCAGTATTCGCATTTTCGGGCAGCCCGTGGAGACTGCTGACGAATTTGAACGGGTCCGGCTGAAGATCGGTTTCATGTTCCAGAACGCCGACGATCAGCTGTTCTGTCCATCCGTTCTCGACGACGTCGCCTTCGGTCCACTGAATCAAGGTATGGAGCGCATTGAGGCGCGCGAACTGGCCGTGAGCACGCTCGAATCCCTCGGGTTGCATGGCTTCGAGGACCGCGTCCCGTACCGTCTTTCCGGCGGTGAGAAGCGGCTTGTCGCCCTCGCTACCGTCCTGTCCATGCGCCCCGGGCTGCTGGTTCTTGACGAACCCACAACCGGCCTTTCGCCCGAGGCACGGGAACAGCTTGTCGAAACCCTCAATTCGCTGGACGTGCCCAAGCTCATCGTTTCCCATGAGGCCGATTTCCTCGACGCCACCACACAGCGGATAGCGGCCATGAAGGACGGAAGGATAGTGTCGGGAACCCTTGTCCCGCATACGCATACCCACGTTCATGTGGAAGGCGACGTTCCTCACCGGCACGACTAGCTGGACCGCGCGATCCAAATCGACCCGACCGGGGAGGATTTTCCTACCTCCCGCCTCTTGGCTTTTTCCGTAAAATGGCTATCCTGTCGGGATGCACTTGATCGAGGAGCGAATCGTTGAGCAGTCCTGAACTCTCGGAGCGCATGACGCGTTCTCCCTATAAAACCATCTGGGGACTTGCCTGGCCGCAGGTACTCATGATGGTCTTCCATTTTTTCATCGGCATGGCCGACGTCTGGGTGGCGGGCAAGATCAACCGCGAAGTGCAGGCCTCGCTGGGTATCATCACCCAGTCCCTGTTCTTCCTGCTGGTCGTGGCCATTGCCGTGGCCAACGGCGCGGTCGCAGCCATCAGCCAGTCCGAGGGCGCTGGACTGCACAAGCGGGTTAAGCGCTACGTCAGTCTTGCCGTAGCCTGCGCGTTGGCGCTCGGCGGCGTGTTCCTCCTCGTGGGAATGCCCTGCCGGGGGATATTGCAGGACGCTCTTCAGGTGCCGCAGGAGATGCGCTACGTCACGGAGTATTTTCTCAACGTCTACCTGATGATCCTGCCCTCCTACTATCTGCTCATCACAACCAACGCGGTGTTCCGGGCGCGCAAGCAGGTCATGGTGCCGCTGTATTCCATGGTGGTCGTGACCACCGTCAACGCGGTCATGGATGTCGGCCTCGGGCTCGGCATGTGGGGGCTACCCAACCTCGGCTACAAGGGGCTTGCGTGGGCGACTTTCGGCTCGGTGACGGCCGGAGCGCTCTGCAACCTGACCGTCCTGCTCAAGCAGGGCGCGCTGGACCCCGCGAGCTTTCCGCCGGTACGCTGGATCAAGGCGGCCCTGCCGTATCTGGTGAAGGTGGCGTGGCCGTCCGGGTTGATGCAGATCGTCTGGCACTCCGGGTATCTCGTGCTGTACGCCATCACGGCGAGCCTGCCCCGCGGCGAGGTGGACGCGCTTGCCGGCATGTCCATCGGGCTGCGCATCGAGTCACTGCTCTTTCTGCCCGCATTCGCCCTGAACATGACGGCGAGCATTCTCATCGGGCATTATCTTGGCGCGCGCGACCCGGACACCGCCAAGGCTTTCGGGTACAAGATTCTCGGCATCGGGGTCGTCAGCATCAGCCTGCTGACATTTGCCATCTGGCCGCTGTTGCCGCCATGGGTGGCGTTGCTGACACAGGAACCGCTCGTTGAGGCGCAGGCACTCAGTTATCTGAAGTGGAACGTGCTCGCGATACCGTTTACGCTCACCAGCATGATCATGGCGGGCTGCCTCAACGGCGCCGGAGCCACCTTGTACAACATGGTGATAATGGGCTCGGCCACATGGTTCGTGCGTCTGCCGCTGGCATGGGTACTGGGCCATCATTTCATGAACGAGGCCGAAGGGATATGGATAGCAATGCTCTGCTCGCAGGTGATACAGGCCGCCGTGCTGCTGCACACCTACGCCACCCGCAACTGGCAGAGATTCGCAATGATAAAGGAACGAAAACTGAAAAAGGGTACATTCAATGGCGCTAGAATTTGAACCGATCAGCCTTGCGCGTCAGGAAGAATATCACAAAGCACTGTTCAGCTGCCCGGACAGGGCCAGCTCTGACTACGCCTTTGCCAACATCTGGGGCTGGGCCGAGCATTACGGTCTTGAATGGGCCTTTCACAAGAACATGGTCTTCATCCGCCAGACCAAGCCGGAAACCGTTTGCTGGGCCCCGGTCGGCCCGTGGCACGAGTATGACTGGTTCGGCTGCAAGGCCATGGTGGAGGCAGGCAGCTTCACCCGTGTGCCCGACTACCTCGCCAAGCTCTGGCAGGAGGCCTACGCCGACCGCATCGAGCTGACCGAGAACCGGGACCATTTCGACTACCTCTATTCCGTCGAAGACCTCACCGAATTGCGCGGCAACAAATTCCACAAGAAAAAGAACCTGCTCAACCAGTTCGTGAAGAAGACGGACTTCGAATACCACCCGATGGAGCCGGAGTGCGTGGAGGAAGTCCTCGCCATGCAGGCCGAATGGATCGCGTGGTACGAAGAAAACAATCCGTCAGAAGCCCTCGTGGCCGAGAATCACGCCATCGAGCGTGTGCTTCATGATTTCGACCGCATCGGAACCCTGTACGGCGGAGCCATTCGCGTGGACGGCCGCGTCATCGCCTACACTGTGGCCGAAGCGTTGGACGAGGAAACCGTGGTCATCCATTTCGAAAAGGGCGACGTACGGTACAAGGGCGTTTATCAGGCCATCAACCAGATGTTCCTCAAGCACAACGCACAGGAATTCAAGTACGTGAACCGTGAGCAGGACCTTGGCGACGAGGGCCTTCGCAAGGCCAAGCTCTCGTACAATCCTGCGTTTCTGCTGAAGAAATACGAGGCGCGGCTCAAGTAGCCCCCTGAAGGGGCCGCTCCGGCGGTCCCTTTCGGAGCGTATCCGTGAGTATCGTACTGAAGGACAGGCAGTGGCACCGGCTGGCCGTGCTCGGTCTGGACGGGCTTCCGCTCGACCTCGCCCGGCGGCTCGGTGACACTCTGCCCAACATTGCCCGCATCGCCGCCGAGGCTGACACCGTTGACGCTGAAATTCCGGAACTCTCTCCGGTGAACTGGACCTCCATGTTCACGGGAAAGGGGCCGGAAGAGCACGGTGTATTCGGTTTCGCGCGGTTCGATCCGGACACCTACCGCTCTTCACCCGCCAGCTTCGATGCCGTGGCCTGCCGCACCATTTTTGATCGCCTGGGAGAGGCGGGCCGCGTCTCGCGGGTAATCAACCTGCCGAACACCTATCCGGCCCGGCCCATTCGGGGGATGCTGGTGGCGGGCTTCGTGGCCGAAGACCTTGACCGAGCCGTGCAGCCGCCCTTCCTGCTGCCGAAGCTGAAGGAGGCGGGCTATCTCATTGAACCTGAGACCGCCAACGCTGCCGCCGATCCAGCCGGACTCCTGCAGGGCCTGCGCGAAAGCCTGAAGGCGCGGCGAAAGGCGCTGGACATGCTCTGGCCCGATCTGGGCTGGGACCTCTTCGTCTTCGTACTGACGGAAACCGACCGGCTCTTTCATTTCCTGTTTACAGCCGTAACGGATGCCATGCATCCGCTTCACCGGGAATGTATGGACTTCCTGCGCGAATGGGACAAAGCCGTGGGCGACTTTCTGCAACGGTACGACGCGCTGCCGGAGCCGAAGCGGCTGATGGTCCATGCGGACCACGGGTTCACTGAATTGAAGACCGAGGTTTGCCTCAATACCTGGCTGGTCTCAAACGGCCTGCTTGCGCTGGATTTCCCGCCGGAAGGCGAGTGGGACTCCTCCAAGGTTTCTCCGCAGGCCCGCGCATTTGCTCTTGATCCGGGGAGAATCTACCTGCACCGGCGTTCCCGCTTTTCGCGTGGCTGCCTGCGGGATGCCGATTCAGACAGGATGATCCCGGAGCTTAAAGCGGCCCTTGAAGGCTTGACCCATGCGGGTGAACAGGTCATGGAACGTGTCTTCACGGCTGATGAACTCTATCCCGGCCCGCTTCGTGACCGAGCTCCTGACCTTGTCTGTCTGGCCCGTCCGGGGTACGACCTCAAGGCGAAGTTCGGCCGCGACAGCATCTTCGGATTTCATGGACGCACCGGCGCCCATACCATCCGCGGCGCCATCTGGTACGACTCCCAAGGCTCGAAACCGCGCCGCATGCGCGAAATCGGGCAGGAAATACTCAAGCATTTCAATCTGGACCCATAATGAGCATCGACCTGAAGAATCAACTGAATCCGGCCCAGTACGAGGCCGTCACCACCACCGAAGGTCCCGTGCTGGTCATCGCGGGAGCCGGTTCCGGCAAGACGCGAACCATCGTCTACCGGCTGGCCCACCTCGTGGAGCAGGGCGTGGACCCTGCGCAGATCCTGCTGCTTACCTTCACCCGCAAGGCTTCGCAGGAAATGCTCGCCCGCGCCGAAGGCATCCTCGGGCGTCCGCTCGACGGCACCAGCGGCGGGACATTTCACTCTTTCGCCTATGCCACCCTGCGCCGCAACGCCATGGACCTCGGATTCGACGGCGGCTTCACGCTCATGGACCGTGGGGATCAGGAAAACGCGGTGCGCGACATCCGTGCCGAACTCGAACTCGGCAAGGGCGACAAGTCGTTTCCCAAGAAGAACACCGTGCTGGACATGATCACCAAGTCCCGCAACAAGGAGGAGCCGCTGGACGCCATCGTGCAACGCGAGGCCTACCATCTCTCCCCCTACATCGACGATATTGCGGAAATCGCTTCGGCCTACGCCGGGTTCAAGCGCAAACACGCCCTGCTTGATTACGACGACCTGCTGTTCGAATTCGACAGGCTACTCACCGAGAACGAACCGCTGCGCAACCAGCTCTCCACGCGCTACCGGTACGTCATGGTGGACGAGTATCAGGACACCAACCTCGTTCAGGCGCGCATCGTGCAAAAGCTCACCGGAGCCGACGGCAACGTCATGGCCGTCGGGGACGACGCGCAGTCCATCTACGCCTTCCGTGGCGCGAAAGTGGACAACATCCTCAAGTTTCCCGAAATATTCCCCGGAGCCAAAGTCATCCGGCTGGAGCAGAACTACCGCAGCACGCAGGAAATCCTCGACCTGACCAACAACATTCTTGAAAACGCGCGCACCAAGTTCGACAAGCACCTTTTCTCCGAGATCCGGGGGCGCGGCAAGCCCGAGGTGGTCTACCCCATCAGCGATCAGACGCAGGCGCGCATCGTGCTGGACAAGATTCTGGAGTTGGAGAAGCGGTATTCCCTCAACGAGATCGCCGTGCTCTTCCGGGCCGGCTTCCAGTCCTTCCACCTGGAAACGTCGCTCACGCGCCTTGGAGTGAACTACCGCAAGTTTGGTGGGATACGCTTCAGCGAAGCCGCGCACATCAAGGACATCATGTCGCTCTTGCGACTGAGCGTGAACACCAACGACCTGCTCGCTTGGCAGCGGGCGCTGGATCATGTCAAAGGCGTCGGGCCCAAAACCGTGGCCAAGATTTACGAGGCGCTGCACACGCAGGGGCGGGAAAAGTATCTGGCCAGCATGCGCAAGAAGCATCCCGCAGTGGCCGAGCTGCTGGACGAACTGGACGCCGTGCGCCGGTCCCAGTTGACGCCCGCGGGGACCTTGGACCGCCTCATGGCGTTCTATCAGCCCATTCTCACGGAGAAGTTCCCGGACGACTACCCCAAGCGGCAGCAGGGACTGGAGCAGCTGGCCCAGATCGCCGCCAACTACCGCACCATGGACCAGTTTCTGGCCGACCTGTCCCTCGACGGCGATCCTGAAGACGAAGAAATCGACGAGGATGCCGTTGTGCTCTCGACGGTGCACTCCTCCAAGGGACTTGAATGGAGCGCGGTCATTCTCATCGACCTCGTTGAGGACCGCTTCCCGTCCAAACGGGCCATCCAGCGCCCCGAGGACCTCGAAGAGGAACGCCGCCTCATGTACGTGGCCTGCACACGTGCCAAGGAACATCTGAGCCTGATGGTGCCCAAGACCATCTACAACCGCTTCAACGGCACCTCGGACCCCGCGATGCCTTCACCCTTCGTCATGGAGCTGCCGAACGAGTGCTTCGATAGGCTGCACGAATCCTATTCCGGCGGCCTTGAGCGCAAACAGAACGCTCCGAAGCCGAAAGGGACCTCCAAGGTGACCAACAAGGTGCACAACGCTTCAGGAGCCGGCTCCGACGATTCCGAGAAGCTCGGATTCTGTCGCCACAAGATTTTCGGAAAAGGCAAGATCATCGCCCGCATCCCGCCCGACAAGTATCGCATCAACTTTCCGGGCTTCGGACTCAAGGTTATCATCAAAGATTACGTGGAACTCTTGTAATGGAGAATGTCATGAACCCCACCAGCGAAGACGCGTTTCTGGAACTCATCGATTCCCATTTCACCCTGAGCAATCCGCACGTGAAGCTCGGACGCGGGGACGACTGCTGCATTTTGTCCAACGAGTCCGACCTGTGCGTCAGCTCGGACCTTTTTCTCGAGGACGTCCACTTTCGACGCTCCTATTTTTCGGCTGGCGACATCGGCTACAAGGCGCTCGCGGTCAACCTCTCGGACATTGCCGGAATGGGGGGGCGCCCCGTGGCGTTCAACATGGACCTGATGATTCCCGACGGTCTGCCGGACGGTTTTTGGGACGAGTTCTTCTCATCCATGGCCTCCCTTGCCCGTCAGAATGATCTGGTGCTTGCAGGCGGCGACCTGAGCCGGGCCGAAAAGCTCGGCGTGAACATCACCATCTTCGGTGCCGGAGGTTCCAAGGGCCGCTTCATCGAGCGCAGAAAGGCAAACGTCGGCGACGGCGTCTTCGTCTGCGGCGACCTCGGGCTCGCCCGCGTGGGCATGCTCGCCATGGAAGAGATGGGCGCCGCAGCCAAAGAAACCTATCCCGCCGCCTGCCGTGCGCATCTGCGACCCAAGATGAAGCTGATGATCGCCTCTCTGCTCACTGCGGCCGGTACCTCCTCGCTCATGGACGTATCCGATGGGCTGGCACGAGATCTGCCCCGGCTGGTGACTCCCGAACAGGGCCTGGAAATTGAGATTCCCGAAGACATGATCCCGCCCGAGGTGGTACGCTACTGCGAGGATAAGGGGCTCGACCCGGTGGAGACCCTCGTGCTCGGGGGCGAGGACTATGCGCTTCTCGGCACCGCCGACTTCGAGACCGGCTTCAAGGTGCGCTCGGTTCCCGGGGCACAGATGCTCGGCAAGGTCAGCGCCACCCCCGGCGTCCGGGTAAACGGAAAGGATTTTTCAACCAGCGGCTTCGACCACTTCGCGTAGGAGGCATCATGGACCTTACCATTCATCCCGTTGGCTGGATCAGCTCAAGCATAACGGACAGGAACACCGCCCCCAAGATGGAGGACGAAGACGGCGCGGTCCGGGCCGTCATCGACATCGAGCCGGAATACGAGGCCGGCCTCGACGGTCTCTCCGAGGGCGACTGGATCGAGCTGTTCACGTGGTTTCACGAGTCGAACCGCAAGACGCTCAAGGTCCATCCGCGCGGCAAGGAGGACAAACCACAGCGTGGCGTGTTCTCCACCCGTTCCCCCTTCCGCCCCAATCCGGTGGGCCTGCACAGGGTCCGCGTCATGCGCATTGAGGGTACCCGCCTTGAGGTCGAGCCGCTGGAGGCCATCGACGGCACCCCCGTCATGGACATCAAGCCTTTCCCCAAAAAATGGAAGGGTAAACTGGCAGAACTCAACGAAAAGGAATGATCACCAGCGACGGCGTCAGGCTTCATGTCGAGACGCACGGTGTCGGCCGTCCCCTCGTGCTCGTGCACGGGTGGACAATGAGCTGCCGTTTCTTTGATCGTCAGGTGAAGGAGCTGTCAAACCGATTCAAGGTGGTGACCTACGACCTTCGCGGGCACGGGCGTTCCGAAACCTCGCGGCGCGGGCACACCGTTGAGCGCTACGCCCTCGACCTGCGCGAACTGATCGAATCCCTCGACCTGCGCGGCTGCATCCTGTGCGGCTGGTCGCTGGCTGTCCCAGTGGTGCTGGAATATTGGAACCATTTCGAGGATGACCGAATTGACGCACTAGGCCTGATCGAGGCCACTCCCGCCCCCATGCATCCGGCTGAATGGAACACCCACGGCCTGAGCGGACGCGATGCCATGGCGCTGGACATCTTCCTGAACGCCTTCGTCGCCAACCGCAGCGGATACGGGCGTTCATTCGTCAACGGCATGTTCGCGGCTGGAGCGGCAGGAAGCGATTTCGACTGGATGTTCGCTGAATACCTTCTGGCAAGGCCTTCCTCCGCGGCGGCAATCTACCGGGAGTATGCACGCTGCGACTACGTTGACGCCCTGCGGAGGGTCACGGTCCCTTCGCTGGCCGCGTTCGGCTCGCATGCCAAAGCCTGCTTCGGCCCCAAGACCGGTCGGTTCACCGCTGAATCCATGCCGGACTGCCGCCTTGAAATCTTCAACCAGAGCGGACACATGCCCTTCTGGGAAGAAGCCGATGCCTTCAACCGCTCCATTGACTGCCTCGCAGCCCGGATACCGGCGAAGCCGCTTTCTTGACCATGATGCGCCGGGGGTTTATCCTCAAGAGGCAACATGGAGGAGCCCATGGAGATTTCCGGAATCAACAGTGCCTATGACGGACTTGCCGACGCGGGCGTGGACAATCTCGCCCGGCGCGAGGAACGTGTCTCCGTCAAGCGCTCCAGCGGCCCGGACAACGATACGCAGACCGGCCAGCGCACCGACTCTCCGCACAACGACCCCGTCGAGCAAAGCCGGAGCTTCAACGACTCGGTGATGAATCAGGTCTATACGGGCAAGGGGTCCCTCGTTGACTTCATGACATGACATTGAACACATAGAATTGACTGCATTTTTTCTTAAACCTCTACTTCAAGGGAAGATTAAGGCGATATGGCGACCCTGCTCAAGATAGAATTCTCCGTTCCCGCTGATGAATCCGACGACTGCACCGAATTTCTCTCCACCAAAGTGCCCCACGGCTGGGAGGAGATCGAGTCCGGTGGCCGTTCCAACTATACCCTGTTTCTTGAAGACCACCCTCTGGGCATGGAGCTGGTTAGCGAGATAGAGTCGAGATTTCCCGAATGTGGCCTGAAATATCACGAGCAGGAATCCGAGGACTGGGCCATGGCCTGGAAGGATTTCTTTGCTCCGGTTTCCTGCGGCGACCGTTTCGAAATCCTGCCGCCGTGGCTCAAGGATCAAGTGGATGACGGCATGACGCACATCGTCATCGAACCCAAGATGGCATTCGGTACCGGCCATCACCCTACCACATCTCTCTGTCTGGAGCTCATCGGCGAACTTTCAAAGGAAGGACGTATCGCCAAGGGTAAGGAATTTCTGGATATGGGCACCGGGTCCGGCATCCTCGCCATCGGCCTCGCCAAGCTGGGACTGCAAGGTCTCGCCGTGGATATCGACGCGCAGGCAGTGGTGTGTGCACGGGAGAATGTCAACGCCAACGAGTGCGCCGAGACAATAGCCCTCTCCGTGGGCGGCGTGGAAAGCGTCGCGGCGGACCGGTCCTATGATCTGGTGGTCGCGAACATCCTCTCCGGACCGCTCATCGAGATGGCGGGCGACCTCGTCCGACATGTCAAGGACGGCGGCAGCCTGATCCTTTCCGGCATCCTTGCAGAGCAGGCCGATCGAGTGGCCGCAGCCTATATGCGCCGCGGGCTTCCCAAGCCGGAGATTCTCAGTCAGGGCGAATGGGTCGCGCTGCTCTGGAAAGAGGTCTCTATCTAGCCATGGGCAACGCCGCACGGCTTGAGGGCATGTACCGGGCCATGCTCGATTCGCTGGGATCGAGCGGATGGTGGCCCGGAGATACTCCCTTCGAGGTGTGCGTCGGGGCCATCCTCACGCAGAACACCGCGTGGACCAACGTCGAAAAGGCGATAGCAGCTCTGCAAAAGGCTGACTGCATGGACCCTCGAGCCATGTACGACCTGCCTCGGGAAGAGCTTGCCGCCCTGATCCGGCCAGCCGGATACTACAATATCAAGGCCGCGCGGCTGCGTGCTTTTCTCGACCTAATCCGGAGTCGCTGCGACTGGGATATTGCCACATTTGACGATTTCGAGACTGGTGAGCTGCGGGAAATCCTGCTCTCGGTCAAGGGAATAGGTCCGGAAACAGCCGATTCCATGCTCCTGTACGCTTTCGACAGGCCCGTGTTCGTGGTGGACGCTTACACCGCGAGAATGATTTCACGCCACCGCATGGCTCCCGAAGAAGTGAGCTATGAGGAGCTGCAGTCCCTTTTCATGGACGCTCTGACCCCGGATGTGGCACTGTACAACGAGTTTCACGCTTTGATAGTGCGAACCGGCAAGGACTGGTGCCGAAAGAAGGCGCCCCTTTGCGATACATGCCCCCTCAAGCCTTTTCTGGATTAAATGCAGTATTCCAAGCGGTTGCTCTTCATATTCCTCATCTGCCTCGTTGCTGTGACCTTCGGGACGCACGCCATGGCTCAGGCTGTGCACAAGCAGCTGAAGGAAAAGCAGCAGGAGGCCGACCGTACAGAGCAGCTCATGAACAGGCTCGAGGCTCGCGAGGGGGGGCTGTCGCAGAAGTTGCGAGACATCCGTTCCCGCATGAAGACCCTGTTGCCAAAAGTCCGCGCGCAGGAAGCCGAGTTGCAGAAAATCCGGGAACACGAACATGAAGCTCGGCAGGAGCACTACGAACTGGACGCCAGGCGCAAGCAACTGCTTGCCGAGCTGCGAAATCTGGTCAAATCGATCTGGCCGGTGCACCTGACCAATCTGCGAGCCCAACTCGGGAACATCGCGAGCTGGGACAGCGCGGACAGACGGTTCACTTGGCTTGCCGAGGTATACGGAGCCACGCGGAAGAAATTCGTCGCGGTACGTGAGACAACGGAAAAGCTGGCGCAGAACCTCGAACGGCAAAGGCTGCTGGAAAAGGAGGCCGAAGCGCAGCTCGAACGCGTGAACGCCTCAAAGGACCGACTGCTGCGCGACAAACTTGCCCTCAGGCGCGAACTGCGTAGCGTCAGGAAAAAGAAACAGGACCTCGAGAGCCAGCTCAAGGGAATTCTTGCGGACATCAAGACGCTCAACTACCGCCTTCAGACACAGAAAACGAAGAATTTCAAGCACTACAAGCGTGCGCTCCCCTGGCCCGCATCGGGCTCTGTTGCTGCCGGATTCAGCCCTTCTGCCACCCCGCCCAGACGGGGGCTCTCCATCGAGACCGGCGAGCAGGAAGAGGTGCGCTCGGTATTCTGGGGCAAGGTGGTGCATAACGACCTGCTCCGCGGTTTCGGGCAGGTGGTCATCGTTTATCACGGGTTCGATTATTATAGCCTTTATGCCTTCATGTCCGAGACTTTCGTGCAGACCGGACAGGAGGTGGAAAAGGACGAACCACTCGGAAAAACGGGATACTACCCTCTGGTGGGTGGTTCAGGTCTGTATTTTGAATTGCGTTTTCACCAAAAACCCATTAATCCAAAGCATTGGTTAACTTCTCGATAAAACTAAGCGGGCTCTCGCTTCGAGCCCGAAAGCTCCCCCACCACGGGAGGACCTGATGAGAATCACTCTTTGGCTGGCCACGGCCCTTCTTCTCTTCGCACTCGCGGTTTCCCCGGGACCGAGCGTCGCGGGAAAGGATCCGGATAGATTTCAGGTTCTGAGCCGTTTCAGCCAGGTTCTTGAACTGGTCGTCGAACAGTACGTCAACCCCATCTCCCGCGAGGAACTCATCGACGACGCCCTCAAGGGCATGCTCGAACAGCTCGATCCGCACTCCAACTATCTGACTCCCACAGAATTCTCCGGAATGCAGGAAAGCACCAGCGGCGAATTCAGCGGCATCGGCATTGAAATCAGCATGGAGAACAACCGCCTCACCGTGGTCACTCCCATCGAGGACACCCCGGCTTACGAAGCGGGACTGAAGGCCGGGGACATCATCCTCGAAATCGACGGCACCCCCACCTACGACATGACCCTGAACGATGCGGTGAAACTCATCCGCGGCGAAAAGGGCACCACCGTCACGCTGAACATCCTGCACGAAGGTGCCGAAGCAGCTGAGAACATTGAGATCGTGCGCGGCACCGTGCCCATCGTGAGCGTCAAGACGCACAGTCTGGGCAACGGGTACATGCTGGTGCGTCTCACCCGTTTCAACGAGAATACCACCCGCGTGCTTCGCGAGAGCATCCACGACTTCCAGAAGGACGGCTCGGAGCTCAAGGGCATTGTGCTCGACCTGCGCAACAATCCGGGCGGAGTTCTTGGTCAGGCCGTGTCCGTGGCCGATACCTTCATTGAGGACGGTCTGCTCGTCTACGTGCAGGGGCGGGACGAAGCAAACCGTCAGGACTACTTCGCCACCCGCAGCGATGACATCACGGTGCCTTTGGTCACTATGATCAACTCCGGCTCCGCATCCGCCGCGGAAATCGTGGCGGGCGCGCTTCAGGATCACGACCGCTCCCTGCTCATCGGCGAACGCTCCTTTGGCAAGGGTTCAGTGCAGTCGCTCTACCCCCTCCCCGGCGGAGCGGGCATCAAGCTTACCACTGCCCTGTACTACACTCCGAGCGGGCGCTCCATTCAGGCCACAGGCATCGAACCGGACCTGACCATTCCATTCATCCAGCCGAGCGAAAAGGACGACGACCGCCCCCACCGTTTCTTCCGCGAAAAGGATCTGAGCGGCCATCTTGAAAACGCCAACGGCGATACGGTCCACAAGAAGACAGTTTCGGAGAAGGTCGCCGAAATGCTCGGGCGCGACAACCAGCTGCGCATGGCGCTTGAACTGGTGAAGAAGCTGCCCAAGCTCCGCAGCATCAAGTAACAACACTCGAAACGCCGATGAACGACGAATACAAGGGACCTGACGAGGTTCAGGAACATGAAGACGAAAAGGGCCGGTGGAGCAACAAGCTCCTCCGGCCCGTCCCCATAGCGGCTACCGCCGTGGCCTTGTGTCTGGCGGTAACGCTGTCCGTCTTTTTCAGCCTCAGAACGGCTCCCGATGCCACCCTTCCGCCCTCCGGTATCGAAAGCGCCGCGAGCAACGCCACTTCCTCCCAGAAGACCGGAGTGGGGCGTGCTTACGAGGAGCCGCAGCGCCCGGGAATCGCAGAGCAGGTCCGGTTGGTCGACTTCTCCCTGCTGGAAGCTCTCAAGGTCCACGAGACGGATTTCAGCGAATTGCACCTCGACGATGTCGAGGTTCGCAGGCACGAAGGTGAAGACTACCACTTCCAAAAGATGACGCTGCCTGAACCCCAAGACATGAAGGCGTTTCTCGATGACCTTCATGCCGCGCTTGATCGCCGTTTGTCACGGGCTGTTGTAGAGATGGTTGCATCCGATGCGATCGTCATAAGCGTCGACGACGTGAAAACGCATACCATTTCCTTTTCCCACATACCCGAGGCGCCTCTGCTTGGCGACGGTGCTCCCGAAGGTCCGATAATGGCCGTGGTCATAGACGATGTGGGGGAAAACATGTACCTGCTGCGCAGACTGCTGGAGCTCGATATCCCGCTGGCCTATGCTGTCTGGCCGCACAGTACTCATACTTCGGAGTCCGCGCGTCTGGTACGCGAGTCCGGTGATCCTTTACTGGTTCACTTCCCCATGCAGCCACAGGGATGGCCCGACACCAACCCCGGCAAGGGGGCCGTTTTCACGGACATGACCGCCGACCAGATCAAGAAGATCGTCAGGCAGAACCTTGAACTTGTTCCCGGAGCGCAGGGCGTGAACAACCACATGGGATCGGCTTTCACCGAGTTCTATACCGGCATGAAGGTCGTACTCGACGAGCTTGATCAAGAGGGGCTGTTTTTCCTGGACAGCCGCACCACATCGCGCTCTGCCGGTCGCAAGGCGGCCAGAAAGGTTGGAATCCCCTTCTACCGTCGTGACGTCTTCATCGACAACACTCGCGATGTTCAGGCCATCATTCTCCAGCTCAAGAAGGCGGAACGAATCGCCCGCAAGCACGGCGTGTCCATAGCCATCGGCCACCCCCACAAGGAAACGGTTGCCGCCCTTGAAAAGTGGCAGAACAGCCTTGACGGCAAGGTTTCCATCGTCCCGATCACGCAGATTTCTCCGGAATTCAAGAAAGAGGCGCCCATTGTGTCTCTTGGGTCCGCCTCTGGCGAGGCTCAGTAGCCCTCGCAAATGATGCGGTCTACAACATCCTGAAATTTCGATTTATTGTATGTTTTCTAGACATTTTTTAGGCTTTTTCTAGGCGCGATACATGCTTCAATGCCTGCAATCCTTGCAATGCAGGCAGGTGGAGTGTAGAGAAAAGGTAGTGGTTTGTTCCGGTTATGCCGCTTTTTCAGAGCGACGATCGGCCCGCTTCTTGCTTGAGACTGCCGTGACCGTTGAAAAGATGACGGTTCAGGACTCGCGAACAGAACGACGCACAGGGATGCCGAATGAGCAAGATTCTTGAACAAGACGAAGTCGATGCCCTGCTCCGGGGACTCTCTGGAGGGGATGTCGAGACCGAGGCGGAGCTTCCGGAGGACGATTCCGGGGTCGTATCATTCGACCTCGCGAATCAGGACAGGATCATCCGGGGGCGGATGCCGGTTCTGGAAATCGTCAACGACCGCTTCGCCCGGCTGTGCACCAACGCGCTCGCCAACACCATGCGCAAACGGGTGGACATCAACCCGATCTCCATCGATATGTCCAAGTTCGGCGACTTCATGCGTTCCCTGCCGGTGCCGACCTCCATCTCCATCTTCAAGATGGATCCCCTGCGCGGCAACGCCCTGCTTGTCGTCGATTCCCGGCTCGTCTTCGCGCTTGTCGAAAACTTCTTCGGCGGCGCCGGCAGCCAGCCCAAGGTCGAAGGCCGCGACTTCACCCCCATCGAACAGGCCATCGTCGAAAAGGTCGTGCTCATCGCGCTTAATAACATGGAGGAGTCCTGGCAACCGGTGCACGAAGTGCATATCGAAATGGTACGCACCGAGGTCAACCCACAGTTCGCCGCCATTGTTCCACCTTCGGACGTCGTCATCGTCATCACCTTCGAGGTGGAACTCGAGAACGCCATCGGTTCGCTGATCGTCTGCCTGCCCTACGCCACCATGGAGCCCATCCGCTCCAAACTGCACGCATCCTTCCAGTCCGAACGCCTCGAGGTCGACCATGTTTGGATCAACCGCTTCAAGGAACGGCTCATGGACACGCCCGTGGAAATGGTGGTGCGCCTCGGCAGGACGACCATCACCGGGCGCCAGCTGCTGAACCTTGAAGAAGGCGACATCATGTTGCTCGATACCGACGAGGACAACCTGCTCGAGGCCGAGGTGGAAGGCGTGAAAAAATTCTACGGCCTGCCCGGACGGGTCAAGGGCAACAAGGCCTTCAAGGTGTCCAAGGAAGAGGACATCAGGTTCTGATACCCTCAGAGGCGCTCTGCCGCTCCCTCCAGCCGTCTTCTGAAGAGTTCCCTTCTCTTGATACTTGACTTTCCTCGCTCCTTGATGTCGTGATATCCAATACCTATCCGCCATTCCAAGGAGAGAATAATGAAACGCATCATCATCGCGCTTTGCCTGACACTGCTCATGGCGACCGGCGCAGCAGCCGGAGAGTCCCGCCTCATTTCCATCACCCAGATCGTGGAGCACCCCTCCCTCGACGCCATGCGTCAGGGGTTCAAGGACAGAATCGTTGAGCTCGGCATCAACGCGGAATTCAAGGAACACATCGCGCAGGGCAACCCCGCAACCAGCGTTCAGATCGCCAACCAGATCAAGGGCGAACAGCCGGACCTCGTGCTGGCCATCACCACACCTTCGGCCCAGCACGCCGTGCAGAAGATCAAGGACCGCCCCATCGTCTTTACGGGCGTCACCGATCCGGTCGGCGCGGGCATCGTGGCCCATCTGGACAAACCCGGCGCCAATGTCACCGGCATGACCGACATGAGCCCCATGCACAAGCACCTCAACCTCGTGCAGGACTTCGTGCCTGAGCTGGAAAGCCTCGGAGTCATCTACAACGCAGGCGAACCCAACTCCGTGACCCTGATCAATCTGCTCAAGGGTTTTGCCAAGGAAGAGGGAGTAACCATCGAGGAAGCCACCATCGCCAACTCCTCGGGCGTCTACCAGGCGGCCAAGAGCCTTGTGGGACGTGCGGATGCCATCTACATACCGTTGGACAACACCGCCATTTCCGCGCTTGAATCCGCCATCAAGGTCTGCCGCCAGAACCGTATCCCCCTGTTCACCGGCGATACAGACTCCGTTCGCCGCGGATCCATCGCCGCGCTTGCCATCGACTACCGCGAAATGGGAATCCAGACCGCGGACATCGCCGCACGAATCCTGAACGAAGGCGCGGAACCTTCCGAGATGCCGGTGGAAACCATCAAACGGCTTCAGCTTTACGTAAACCCCGGCGCAGCTGAGTCAATGGGGCTCGAAATACCCGCCGGAATGCTTGAAAAGGCCGACGAGGTCGTGAAGTAACAGGCGTTGCGAAAAGAGCATAATGACGATACAAGGCGCGTTGTCGGACGCGCCTTGTTTTTTGCGTGCCGCCTCAAAGGACAGGAAGAAAGCTCACATGACGACGTACGCCCTTCTGGGGGCGCTGGAACAGGGGTTCGCCTTCGGCCTGATGGTCCTTGGCGTATACATCACGTTCCGCATCCTCGATTTTCCCGACCTTACGGTCGACGGCAGCCTGCCGCTCGGCGCCGCGGTTTCCGCCGTTGCGATCTCAGGCGGACACTCCCCGGCGCTGGCCTGCGCCATGGCCGCCGGCGCGGGCTTTCTTGCCGGCATGGTTACCGGTATCCTCAATACAAAGCTCAAGATCCTGCACCTGCTGGCATCCATCCTGACCATGATCGCGCTGTATTCCGTCAACCTGAGAATCATGGGCAAGCCGAACATGACGCTTCTCGGCGCGGACACGGTTGTGGATCAGTTCAATACATTCAGTGGGCTGCCCATGTTTCAGTCCACGCCAATCCTTTTCGGAATCATCTCCTTTGCCGTTGTCGGCCTGCTGATCTGGTTCATGCACACGGAAATCGGGCTTGCCGTGCTCGCCACAGGCGACAATCCGCGCATGATTACCAGTCAGGGCGTGAATACCGACACCGTGATCATCTTCGGCGTGGGCCTGTCCAATGCCCTGGTGGCGGTCTCCGGCGCTCTCGTGGCTCAGAACCAAGGGGCCGCGGACGTGAACATGGGCGTTGGAACCATCATCGCGGGCCTCGCCTCCGTCATCATCGGGGAGACGGTCTTCGGGGATAAATCCATCAGCCGCGCCCTGATCGCCGCCGTGCTCGGGTCGGTGCTCTATCGCGTTGCCATCGCCCTCGCCCTCGGCCTCAAGCTCGGCTCCTTTTCCATCACGCCGAGCGACCTGAATCTTATCACCGCCGTCCTTGTGGTCATTGCGCTCACAGCTCCCAAGATGAAGCAGAAACTCTTTGCCGGGAGGCGGGCATGAGCTCGATGCTGAATGTTTCCGAAGGGATCAAGGTATTCAACAGGGGCGGCGTCAACGAAGTTATTGCCCTAAACAGCGTCAGCCTGAATGTGCGCGAAGGCGACTTCGTCACCGTCATCGGCTCGAACGGAGCGGGCAAATCCACCTTTCTCAACGCTGTTGCCGGAACCTTCAGGCTCGATTCGGGCACGGTCGAGCTGGACGGCGACGATGTGACAGGCTGGCCGGAGCACAAGCGAGCCGGACGCATCGGCCGCGTGTTTCAGGACCCGCTGATGGGCACCTGCGCCGGCGCCACCATCGAACAGAATCTGGCTCTGGCCATGAAACGCGGCAAGTTGCGCGGGCTCGGCATGGGCGTGAAGCGGCGCGACCGCGAGTATTTCCGCGAGCGGCTGTCCACTCTGAACCTCGGACTCGAGGACCGTCTCGGCACGGCCACAGGGTTGCTTTCGGGCGGCCAGCGTCAGGCGCTGACCATGCTCATGGCCACGCTGGTGCGCCCGCGCCTGCTGCTGCTCGACGAGCACACGGCCGCTCTCGACCCGAAGACCGCGAGCATGATCCTCGACCTGACCGACGAGCTTGTCTCCGGACAGCGGCTGACCACACTGATGGTGACGCACAACATGCAGCAGGCCATCAGCCTGGGCAACAGGCTCATCATGTTCCACCGGGGCGAAGTCGTCATGGACATCCACGGCGAGGAGAAGCAGGGCCTGAAAGTTGAAGATCTTTTGCAGCGCTTTGCCAAGCTGCGCGGCGGTGAGGGAGTCACCGACCGCATGCTGCTGGGCTAGCGCCAAAAGGCGGTCCGGGGGGACCGTCATGGTAACAAGGGTAAAACCAATAATCGGAGGCAATTAGGTATGACTGTAGAAACCACTCTTTCCATCATCAAGCCCGACGCCGTCGCAGCGGGCAACATCGGCGCCATCCTGCAGATGATCAGCGACGCGGGCCTCAGGATCAAGGCCATGAAGATGGTCCAGCTGAGCCAGAAGGAAGCCGAAGGCTTTTATGCGGTTCACAAGGAACGTCCCTTCTTCGGCGAACTGGTGGAATTCATGACTTCCGGCCCGGCCGTGGTCTCCATCCTCGAAGGCGAGAACGCCATCGCCCGCTACCGCGAGCTGATGGGCGCCACCAACCCCGAGCAGGCCGAGGAAGGCACCATCCGCAAGAACTTCGCCACCAACATCCAGAACAACGCCGTGCACGGCTCCGACGCTCCCGAAACCGCCGCAGTCGAAACGGCCTACTTCTTCAGCAGCATTGAACAGGTGAACTAAATGAAAAAAATCGGGTTCATAGGCGTAGGAAACATGGGTTCCGCCATCATTCGCGGCATGGCCGTGCGTGATGACGTCGAGATTCACGGCACCGACCTCAACGCCGAGGTCATCGCCACCCTCGAAAACGAATGCGGCCTCAAGGCACAGCCGGACGCCAAGGCACTCGCCGAAGCGGTGGACTATGTCGTGCTCGCGGTCAAACCGCAGCACGCGTCCAAGGTTCTGGAAAGCATCTCCCCCGCCCTCGGCCCGGACAAGTGCCTCGTTTCCATCTGCGCCGGACTCACCGTGGACACGCTCCGCGACATGTCCGGACAGGAATGCCCCGTGGTCCGCATCATGCCCAACACGCCCGCCATGGTCGGCGAAGGCGTCTTCGCGATCTGTCTTGACGACGAACAGCTGTCCGACGAAAGCAAAAGCTTCATCCCCGAGATTTTCGACGGGCTCGGGCTGGTCAAAGTGCTCTCGGAAAAACAGTTCGACGCCTTCACGGCGGTCATCGGCTCCGGCCCCGCATACGTCTTCTACTTCATGGAGGCGCTCATGGAAGCCGGGGTCAATCTGGGGCTGACACGACAGGAATCCACGGAAATGGTCGAGGCGCTGTTCAGCGGCTCGGCCAAGCTCGCCATGGAGTCCGACCACCATGTCAGCCAGCTCCGCGAGATGGTCAGCTCCCCAGCCGGAACGACCATCAAGGCGCTGCTGCATCTTGATCGCACGGCGACGCGCGGCAACATCGTGGACGCGGTCACGGAATCCTACCTACGCAGCATCGAACTCGGTTCCAAGTAAGAAGCAAGGCGGGAGGGCAACACCTCCCGCCTTATTTCTTTGCTTCATTGCAGCCACACCATTGCCGCCTGCTATAGAGTTCCGTTCAGCACCATCGAGAGTCCCGTATGGACCTTGTAGTCGAACGAGTCACGCCCCAGCTTTTCTTCCGCCGTGTTACGCGCCCGTCTCCCCATGGTTTCAACGAGTCCCCTATCGTGAGACAGGGAGAGGATGCTTTCAACCCAGTCGTCCATCACGCTTTCATACGAAAAGAGGAAGCCGTTTGCCCCGTCTTCAACGATGTCGGGAAGACCACCCACGGCTCTTGCCAGAACGGGAAGGCCACTCGCCATGGCCTCGGTGGCTGCTATGCCCAGCTGGTCCCGCAACGTCGGAAAGACAAAGACGTCCGCTTCACGAAAAACAGCCGGCATCTCTTCATAGTCAACGTTGCGCAGGAGCCGAATTCCGTGTCGCCCCTCAAGGGTGGAGTCGAGCGAAGGGTCGCCGGAGACGATGGTGAGGCTGCATGTCTCGGAGAGCTTGTCCCAGACCTTGAGAAGTCCGCCGCCACCCTTTCGTTCAAATTCGTTGCCGACGAACAGCAGGTGTAACTTGCCTTCTGCCGTGCGGTCGTAGGATTTGGCCTGCCACATTTCCAGATCGAGTGCCGTGAACGTCGGGATGATGCGCTTTTCGTCAACGCCGAAGTCTTCCTGCAAGGTTCTGCCGCACCAGGGAGTTCGGGGAAAGAAAAGACGCGTATCAGAAAACGGCTTGGCGTACATGGTTTTGTAGAGGGATAGCAGCACAGAATTCTTGAACTTCTGTTTGAAGCCCTGCGCCAGCGGAGCATATAACCTGCGCGCGGCAACAGGGGTGGTATCGTGAAAAAGGACTACAGGAACCTTGTTCAGGACGCGTCGGACCACCCAGAGAAATTCAAAGCATCCAAGGATAACCGCGTCGTAACTTGTGAAATCCAGATTCTCGAATCTGCGGTCCGCCACCCACGACGTTTCAGCAATGTTGCTGGCCCTGAGCAGCTTCGGAGCCGTGTATTTCCTGTAATCGTCGTGGCGCAGGCTCTCGGCGTCAAACTCCAGCCCCGGCATGGACTCCAGAGCTCTGGCAATATTCCGACTCATGGTCGCGTTGCCCAGTATCTCGTTGAAAAGACATAGCACTTTCCTTGTTTGCATCCGTTTTCCTTTCTCTTTGAGAATCTGCGGCAGAGATTACGCCGTCTGCGAGGCAGGATCATTCTTCCTGCGGGAAATCATGACCTTTACGAGAGGAACACACGCCGCAAGCCCGAGTATGCCCGAAAGCACCAGCACGCTTGAGAATCCGAGGGAATCCGCCATCCCGCCCGCGCCCAGCGCCGCAAAGACGCTGCCTATGGCGGTGGTTGCGTTGAAGATGCCTATGGCGCTGCCTTCTTCGAAGTCGGCCAGTTCCGCCACGTAGGCCGTGCCGGCGACGATGGCGGGAGACCATGCTATGGGGGTGAGCAGAAAGAAAAGCGGCGCGAGCCAGACACTCTGGGCATTGTCCGTCAGCGCCAGAACCGTCATCCCGGCCACGGAAACGATTACCAGCGCGTAAGCGACCATCACCACATAGCCGTTGCCGACCTTCCTCCCCAGCGCTCCGGACGGAGCATAGGCAAAGATGCCTATGAATGCCCCGGCAGCATAATACAGGGAAGATGCGAAAGCTCCGATGCCGTAGGTCTGCTGCATCAGAAGCGGATACAGGTTGAAGATCAGCCACATGGAGAGCATGGAAAGGAACCAGCTGAAAACGAATAACCCGTAATCCGACCTGAGGCGGGTCAGCAGATCGAAAAAGTGCTTCAGCCGCCCGAGACGATGATGACTGTGCGGCACCGGCTGACGGGCGGGTCTGCTGCCTCCGCATCGCTGTCCGGACTCTTGCGGCGTGCGGTCTTCATCGGCCGGGAGTCCTTTGCGACCGAGCCACCAGCCGGGAAGCATGAGCAGTCCCGAGGCAAGCATTCCGAACTCAGGCGCGGCCTGCAGCGCCGCCGCCAGTCCCAGCCCCACGGCCTGCCCTGCCCCGTAAAATGTCTGAAGCCAGCCGATACGGTCGTCCCATTGACTTTTGGGCTTGAACTCAACGATGAACATGGCCGCCACGGTGTTGCTTGCCGCGGCCCCGACGCCCTGCAGGAAACAAAGGGCCATCCAGAAGACCAGGTTCGAAGTGCCGCCGAACACCGCGAGACACAGGCCGAGGATGGCGTACCCGAACGCCCAGATCATCCGCAGCTTGCCGGTCCTGTCTGCCAGCCCGCCAAGCAGTGGTGAGAGCAACTGCCCTGCGTAGAACGCGGCTACGACTATCCCCGCTGCGCCGTTTCCCGCGGCCTTCCCCACGATGATCGGAATGAGGATGGGCGCGACACCGAGCACCACGGCCCCCTGAAAGGCGTATCCGGAATACCATTTTTCAGTGTTTTCGTTGAAGATCTTCGATGCGAGAGTCATGAAATACCACCTTGTACGGGTTTCACGGAGCATGGGCCCTTAAGGTTCGTACGAGCGATTGTCCTATTCAGACGACATATCACAGACTAGGACCGATGGAAAAACCAGATTCTCCCGTTTCGCGCAACATGGCGTATCTTCGGACTCTCCCGCTTCGGGTCTTGACTTCCGCCCACCCTTGAACCATTCTAGCCGCTCTTTTTGGACCACCTACTCTTTCTAAAGAAATATACGTCCCCGGAGGATCGGCCAACCATGAGTGATTACAAGAAAACTCTTCTGCTGCCCAAAACCAAGTTCCCCATGAAGGCGAACCTCAAGCAGCGCGAACCGGAAACCCTGAAGTACTGGGCCGAGATCGACGCCTACGATCAGATGATTTCCTCCGGAGGAGAGCACGGCGAGTACTGCCTCCACGACGGTCCTCCCTACGCCAACGGACATATTCACATGGGCACCGCGCTCAACAAGGTGCTCAAGGACATCGTGGTCAAGTCCCGCAACATGCAGGGCCAGAAGGCTCAGTACGTGCCGGGCTGGGACTGCCACGGCCTGCCCATCGAGCATAAGGTCGAGCAGGAGTTGAAGAAGAAGCGCAAGGAGCTGCCAACTCTCACGGTCCGCAAGATCTGCCGCGAGTACGCCGAAAAGTGGCTGGGCGTGCAGCGAAAGGAGTTCAAGCGCCTTGGCGTCTTCGGCACTTGGGAAGATCCGTACATGACCATGAAGCCCGAATACGAGGCTGCCACTGCCCGCGAACTGGGAAGATTCATGGAAAACGGCGGCGTGGTCCGCGGCAAGAAACCCATCTACTGGTGTTGCGACTGCCACACCGCGCTGGCCGAGGCTGAGGTCGAGTACGCCGACCACACCTCCCCGTCCATCTACGTCCGCTTTCCCATGTTCGATGAAAAGGTCAGGGACATTGCCGGTGTCGACCCTCAGAAGACCTACGTCGTGATCTGGACCACCACTCCGTGGACCATCCCCGATAACATGGCCGTGGCCGTACACCCCGATTTCGACTATGTTTTCGTCGAGGTTGAAGGCGATTTCTACGTGGTAGCCGAAGGCATGCTGGAGACCGTGGCCGAGGCCGCCGGCTGGGATTCCCCGAAGGTAGCGGCAACGGTCAAGGGCGCCGAGCTGGAAGGGCTCAAGCCCAAGCATCCCATTTACGACCGCGAATCCCCCATGGTGCTGGCCGACTATGTCACGCTTGAAGCGGGTACCGGCTGCGTTCACACCGCACCCGGACATGGCCCCGACGACTTCGTGACCGGTAAGCGCTACGGGCTGGACATCTATTCTCCCATGAACGACCGCGGCGAGTTCCTCGATGAAGTGGAGTTTTTCGCCGGAATGAACGTCTTCGACGCCAACCCCAGTGTCATTGAGAAACTCGAAGAGCTGGGGAACCTGCTGGCATCCTCCAAGATCAGCCACTCCTACCCGCACTGCTGGCGCTGCAAGCAGCCGGTCATCTTCCGCGCCACCACCCAGTGGTTCATCGGCATGGAGCAGAACGACCTGCGCGGTCGCGCCCTCAAGGCCATCGACGGGGAAGTGAACTGGATCCCGGCATGGGGCAGGGAACGCATTCACAACATGATCGCCAACCGCCCCGACTGGTGCATCTCCCGGCAGCGCAACTGGGGCGTGCCCATTTCCGCGCTCATCTGCAAGGAGTGCGACGAGACGTGGTTCGACGCGCAGTGGGTCTACGACATTTGCGACAAATACGCCAAACACCCCACGGGTTGCGACTACTGGTTCGAGGCTCCCATCGAAGAGCTCGTGCCCGAGGGGCTGACCTGTCCCAAGTGCGGCGCAGCGCATTGGAAGCGCGAACGCGACATCCTCGACGTATGGTTCGACTCCGGCACCAGCTTCTCCGCCGTCGTCGAACAGCGCGAGGAGACCAGCTACCCTGCGGACCTGTATCTGGAAGGGTCCGACCAGCATCGCGGCTGGTTCCACAGCTCCCTGCTCGCCTCCATGGGAACTCGCGGCAAGGCGCCCTACAAATCCGTGCTGACCCACGGCTACGTGGTCGACGGCGAAGGGCGCAAGATGTCCAAGTCCATCGGCAACGTCATCGCGCCGCAGGAGATCATCGACAAGTACGGCGCGGAAATCCTGCGCATGTGGGTCTCCGCCTCCAATTATCAGGAGGACGTGCGTATCTCCGACGAGACGCTGGACAGGCTCGTGGACGCCTACCGCCGCATCCGCAACACCTGCCGCTACCTGCTGTCGAATCTGAACGACTTCGATCCTGCCAGGGATCGCGTGTCCGTGGAGGACATGCTTCCGCTGGACCGCTACGCGCTGGACCTCGTGAGCCGCAGCCACGAGACCATCCAGAACGCCTACAAGAATTACGAATTCCACAAGGTCTACCACACGCTGCACAATCTCTGCGTAGTGGACCTGTCCTCCTTCTATCTGGACATCCTCAAGGACCGCCTCTATGTGGAGGAGCAGGACGGCCGCAAGCGCCGCAGCGCGCAGACCGCCCTCTGGCAGATTCTCATGATGCTGCTCGTGGACATGGCACCGGTGCTCTCCTTCACTGCGGAGGAAGCGTTCCAGAATCTGCCCGAAGCCATCAGGAATTCCCTGTCGCAGCAGGAGACAGTATTCGCCCTGCGCTTTGCGCCGGACGCCGTGAACATGGATGACGCCGAGCGCACCGCCTGGGAAAAGCGTCTGGCCGTGCGTCACGAAGTGAACCGGACCATCGAACCCAAACGCAAGGAAGGCGTCATCGGCAAACCGCTGGACGCCCGCGTAACCCTGTTCGGCGATGTTCAGCCCCTGTTCGAGCTGGATGACTTCGACGCCAAGGAATTCTTCATCGTTTCCTCTCTGGCGTTCGCTCCGGAATCCGAGGCAGGCGCGGACGCGTTCGAAGCGGAAGAGGTCCCGGGCCTCAAGATTCTTGTTGAACGCGCGCCGGGTGAGAAATGCCAGCGCTGCTGGCGCATCAGCGAGGAGCTTGGCGGCAATGCGGAGCACCCGGAAGCCTGCCCGCGCTGCACCGCCGTCCTTGAAACGCTGGATCAGGAATAGGGATGAACCGCTACGCCAAGGCCGGAATATGGGCGACCGTCATGGTCGCCCTTGATCAATGGACAAAGTGGCTCGTCATCGAGACGTTTCCGCTTTGGAGCTGGAAGAAGGTCATTCCCGGATTCTTCAACCTTGTCCATGTGCGAAACAAAGGCACGGCCTGGGGATTTCTGGACCGGGACGACATCGACTGGCAGGTGCCGCTCTTCATTGGCATAACCGTGGTCGCGCTCGTGTTCATCACGCAGTTGCTCCGCAAGACCGAGGAGTCCGACAGGTTCATGATCGCCGGACTCGGCATGATCGCGGGCGGAGCTGTCGGCAACCTCATCGACAGGGTCCGCCTTGGAGAAGTTGTCGATTTTCTGGACTTTTATGTGGGCACATACCACTGGCCCGCCTTCAATGTGGCCGACTCGGCCCTGACTGTTGGCGCTGGCGCGGTGCTTGTCTCGCTCTGGATAAACAGGAAGGATGCACCCGGAACTGATTAGGCTCGGCCCTCTCACGCTGCACTCGTACGGGGTGCTCGTTGCGCTGGCGTTTCTCGCCGCCATCTGGTGGGCGTCGCGCGAGATGAATCGCCGTGACCTGAATCCGGAAATCCTGCCGGGACTCGTGTTCCGCATCGTACTGGGCGCGGTTCTCGGCGCCCGGCTCCTTTATGTCCTCATCGACCTCCCCCACTTCCTGTTCAACCCGTCGGAAATAATCGCCTTCTGGAACGGCGGTCTCGTCTTTTCGGGCGGGCTGACGCTCGCCGCCCTGCTGGGCTACATGAAATTGAGACGCGAGCCCCGGCGACTCGAGTGGGTCGACGCGCTTGCTCCGGCCGTGGCACTGGGGCAGGGAGTCGGGCGACTCGGCTGTTTCATGGCCGGGTGCTGCTACGGAGCGAAAACCCATGTCCCATGGGCGGTGATATTCACGGCCCCCAACGGGCTCGCCCCCATCGGCACGCCCATACACCCTACGCAATTATACCAAAGCGTGGCGGGCTTTCTTACCTTCTTCGCACTTGTCCGATTTTCCCGCGGCAATCCCGCGCCGGGCAGAACCGCCGGCCAGTATCTCGTCTTGTTCGGCGCGTTTCGCATCATCGTGGAATTCTTCCGTGCCGACTGGCGCGGCGACTTCGGGTTCGCCAGCGTGACGCAGGTCGTCACCGGTTTTTTTCTACTGCTCGGACTCCACCTTCTCATGAGAAACAACAGGAGCTACGTGAATGCTTGAACGTATTTCGCAGATAACCGCCCTGCAATGGGCGCTCGCGGGCGGCGTTGTGCTGGCCCTTTTCGCCTTCAGCGCATGGGCCATTCTCGACGCCTGGAAGCGCGATTTCGACAGTAACGGAGAAAAGGTGGGCTGGATTCAGCTCATCATTTTCATTCCCCTCATCGGGGCATTGAGTTATGTTCTCATCGGCAGAAAACGAGGAGAGCCAATCTGATGAAAAAGGTCATTATTCTATCCATGATGCTTGTGATGCTTTCGCTTCTTGTTGGCGGATGTGCTTCCAAGCAACAGGTTGAATCCATCGAGGCCCGCTCCCGCAGGACCAGCGAGGAACAGCGCCGCCTGATAATGCAGCTTGAGCGAGAGCTTGCGGAAGCCCGCCAGCAGCTCCGTCAGGAAATCCAGCAGACCAACACGCCGGTAGCCCAGAAGACTGCCGACATCTGGGTGGAACTCAACACCCTGCGGCAGGAAGTCGCCCTGCTCAACGGACAGCTCGAGGTCATGCAGGTGCGCATGGACAACCAGCTCGGCTCAACGAACGCCACCATGCCGACCCTTCGCGAACGCTTGAGCGCGGTGGAATTCGCCATGGAAAACGAGCTCAACGTGGAGTTGGAGACCGTAGCTGCAATGGAGGCTGCCCGCGCTGCTTCCGAAATGCCCGTTGAATCCAACGCCACCCTTGCGGAATCCAACGGGACTGCCGCCGAACCCCGGACTGCCCCGAAGCCCGAGAAGAAGCCTGCGGACCCGGCCAAGGCGCTTTATGACAAAGCCATGGGCGAGTACAAGCAGGGCAACTACGAGAAGGCCCGTACCTACTGGGCCGAGTTCTCCGAGACGTTCAAGGAGCACCCCTACCGCGCCAGCTCGATTTTCTGGCAGGGCCAGAGCTACTACAAGCTCAAGGACTACGGCCGCGCCGCGCTGCTTTACGACGACGTCATCAAGAAGTATCCCAAGAGCAGCAAGGTCCCCGCGGCCATGCTCAAGCAGGGGTACGCCCTGATGAACCTCGGCAAGCAGAAGGCGGGCAAGGCGGCACTCAACCTGCTGGTCAAGCGGTTCCCCGATTCCCGGGAAGCCAAGCAGGCTTTGCAGTATCTGGAAAAGAAGTAGCGGCTTGCCCCTTGAAGGAAGGCATGCCATAAAACGAATATAAGCAGGATACCCATGAAGGAACTCATCAAAGGATTCAGGAAAATCGTCTACCTCACGTTCCCGCCGGAAGAGTCGGGACGTCCCGTGGTCTCCAACCTCTCCAAGCTGTTCGACCTGAGCTTCAACATCCTCAAGGCCGACATCAGCCCGAGGCACGAAGGCACAATGACCCTCGAAATCACAGGGCTTGAGGAAGACTTCCACAAGGGAATCGCCTACCTGAAGGAAGCGGGCATCCGCATAACCCCGGTCGCCCACAAGATCTTCCGCGACGAGGACAGCTGCGTCCACTGCGGACTGTGCATCTCCATGTGCCCCACCAAGGCCCTCGTCATCAACAAGGCGGACCGCACCGTGGAATTCGACGTGGAAAAGTGTTCCGCATGCGGCATGTGTACACGGGTCTGTCCGGTCAAGGCCATGAGCCTCGATCTTGAAGACGGGGACAGGCAATAGTCACGGAGAACGGTATGAGCAGTGAGAAGCGGTCTTTTTCAAGGGTCCCGGTCAGGCTGAAGGCTCACGCGCGCCAGGCGCACGACCTAGACTCGCCCCGGCTCTTCCAGAGCCACGCACAGCCCATGCAGGCGGACCTGCGCAGCGGAAAGCTGCCGGAAGAGGTCACCGGCTTCCTCAAGGAAATGGACCGCAAGCTCGACACAATCCTCGGCCTGCTCAGCCGCGAACACCTGCGCGACGACTTTCCGCTGCTTCTCGAGGTCACCGAGATATCCGGCGCGGGCATGAAGTTCCGCACCTCGGAAAACATTCGCACCGGAGACCTTCTCGAAGTGGTGGTCGTGCTTGACAGGGTTCCCCTGCGTCTGGCCGGCTCCAAGGGAAAGGTCGTCGACGGCGGCCCGGACTCCGGAATTCATCGCTTCGAATTTGTCAACATGAACGAACAGGACCTTGAGATGATCATCCAGTTCGTATTCCAACGGCAGCGGGAAGATATCCGCAGCTCCAGACGATCCTGATCGCATAAGCTCATCCGGGAGGGGATTCATGACGGCCAATGAAGATATCGTCAGAGACATGATGGACAATGTGGCGGCGAAGCTCACCGAGAGCCTTCGCGACTCCATCACCAAGTCGGTGGAAAAGGAAATCGCCAATCACCTCTCCACCGCCTTGCTCGAAGGCGAGTTCTATCGTCGCGTCAACGCGGACCTTCAGGAAGGTCTCAAGCAGATCTACAACGAGGTCAAGGCCGCCAAGACCGGCGAGGTCGTCAAGCACATCGAAGCAGACATTGATCCCGACGAGATTTTCTCGGAGACCTCGGATCAGCTCGACGCCGTGCTGCGCACGACCGAAAAGGCCGCCGTGGACATCATCGACATCGTTGAAAAGCTGCAGGACATGTCCTCCACCCTCGACGACATCGTCACAGGTTTCGAATCGGGGGGGGTCACCAAGGAGAACCGTGAAAAGCTCAAGGTGATCAACTCCACCCTCTCCAACGACCTCAGCCAGATAATGGTCACCCTGAGTTTCCAGGACCTCACCGGGCAGCGCATCAAGATAATCATCAATTCGCTGCGCAAGGTGGAAGAAATCGTGCGCGAGGTCATGGTCTCCACCGGACTGATGATCAAGGCCAGAGAGGAAGCTCCGCAAAAAGACATCAACGGGCTTCGCGAAGAGGCCCAGTCCAAGGCGAGCGATCTGCAGGGCCCGGCGGAGGAAAGCAATCAGGGCGACGTGGACGACCTGCTCGCTTCGCTTGGCATGGATTAATCAAACCGAAGCAGAATCAGATTCAGAAGGACTCTCACTGCGTGGGAGTCCTTTTTTATTCCCGCCATACGCGCGATCCATCGTGGCTTCACGGTATCGAACCTTGATATGTCACCTGTACTGTTGCCGTAGTGCGTCCGTCTTTATGATGAAAAAATTAAAATCTTCCATAAAAAACTATTGACCCGAGGGGCCAATGGCAGATATTGGGCTTTAGAGTTGAGTGAACGGAATCGGTGCACATTGCGTCGTTGCAGCTGCCGAAGCTCCGTTCGAGCCCGAATCTGGGAAGCCGGTTTTCGGGTGTTAGGTTTCATTTTTTAGTTTGAGGTTTTTCCCTTGTCCAAGAACATTTTCGTAGGCAACCTTGCCTGGTCCGCGGCCGATTCTGATCTTCACAACCTTTTTGCCGAATATGGCGAAGTCTCCTCTGCACGTGTCATTCAGGACCGTGAAACCGGCCGTTCCCGCGGTTTCGGTTTCGTGGAAATGGAGTCCGGTGGCGACGAAGCCATCGAAGCCCTCAACGGCTTCAACTTCATGGGCCGTGACCTGCGCGTCAACGAAGCCCAGCCTCGTGAACGTCGTCCCCGCCGCTTCTAGCAAGGGACCCGATTCCGATATCGAGCCCGCCGCAAGGCGGGCTTTTTTTGTGGCCGAACCATACCCCGAATATATAGCCCCTCCCACCCGCCTCATACTTTTTCTCCCGTTTATGCTGGACTTATGAAACCAAGGGCATATTTTTAGATTTACTATCCCGTTGCTGCCCGGTGAACACTAAGCCAATTGGGGCATCCCAAATGTTCATTAATGGTGTGACAATGAGAACCGATTCAATGAAAAGAATATATTGGTGCATCCTGATCATTCTCTGCCTTGCCGGTTGCTCCACAGGGGACTGGAGAACTGCCAGCAGGGAGCCCGCCGGCATTGCGCCGGATCCGGCTTCGACCCATGAAGCCGTGATTCAGGTATACGCAGCTCCCACCTGGGGATGGCGTGGCTGGTTTGCCGTACACACGTGGATTGCCACCAAGGAAGCCGGTGAGGAGAGCTATACGGTCTACGAAGTTGTCGGATGGCGGCAAAAGCGAGGTCTGCCAGTGGTGCGCATTGAGAGGGATACGCCCGACCGCTACTGGTTCGGCGAACGACCGGAACTGTTGGCGGATTTACGGGGCTCCGACGCCGAGAAACTCATCTTCAGGATTGACGATGCGGCGCGGGACTATCCGTGGACCGAAACCTACAAGGCTTTCCCCGGTCCGAACAGCAATACGTTCACCGCGTGGGTGCTGGAGCGTGTACCGGAGCTCGAAGTGGAGCTCCCCTTCTCCGCTATTGGAAGCGGCTACGAGGAGTAGGACGTCATCTTTCCGAACCGGAAACGGTAATGAAAGCCCTTCTATGGAGCCTCTCGAAAGATGCGGCTCCGGCCAGCCACAGAACCGTTGCGACAGGCGCTCCCGTCGTCGCCAAGGCGCCTACTGCGTCAGCAGGACGATGCCGCCGAGGCCAAGCAGGAAAAGGAAGCCGAGCGAGTCGGTGATGGTGGTGAGGAAGATGCTGGAAGCCTGCGCCGGGTCACGGCCCATTTCCTTGAGCAACAACGGGATGGCCGCCCCTGCGAAAGCTCCTATGAGCATGTCGAATGCCAGCGCGAAAGACATTACCCCGGCGAGCCTCAGGTTGCCGAACATGAAGAATATGGCGCCGAAGACCAGCACCGTAATCATCAGGGAGTTGAGCAGGCCGATTTTCATTTCGCGGAACACGGCCAGCCATGAGCGCTTCCGGTCAAACTTCTCCATGGCGAGCTGGCGAATCATGACCGCGAGCGCTTGCTGACCTGTGTTGCCCGCCTGGTTGGCAACCATGGGCATGAGAACGGCCAGAACAGCCATCTGCGCGATGTTGCCTTCAAAAATGTGGACCACCCAGGCCGAGACCGCGGAAAACAGCATGTTGACCAGCAGCCACGGCAGCCGTTTGCGGACGGAAAATCCCACCGGCGAGTCAATGGTTTCATCAGCGCCCGCACCGACCATGGTCTGCATGTCCTCGGACGCTTCGTCATGGATAATGTCGATGACGTCGTCGACGGTGACGACACCCAGCAGGCGGTTGCCGAAATCGACCACGGGAAGAGCCAGAAAATTGTAATGCGCGATGAGACGTGCGACTTCTTCTTTGTCCACGTTGTAGCTCACCGAAATGAGTTTCTGCGTCTTGACGAGTTCCCTGAGCTTCTTGCCTCTTCGGGAGACCAGCAGGTCGCGCAGCGAGACAACGCCGGTCAGCCTCTCGCGCTCGTCCACGAGGTAGGCGTAGTAGGGAATTTCCTTGTCCTCCACCTCCTCACGCAGCTTGTTGATGGCCTCGTCCGCGGAAAGGTCCTGCGAGAGGACCACCACTTCGGTGTTCATGACCCCGCCGCCGGTGTCGGGGTCGAACGTCATGAGCGTCTTGAGTTCTGCGCGATCTTCGGCCTTCAGGTTGCCGAGCAGATTCTTGCGATGGGATTCGTCAAGGTCCTCCAACAGATCTGTGGCGTCGTCCGGATACATCTGCCCGACGATGCGCGCCGCGAGTCGCTGAGGAAGATTCTTTATGAGTTCGTGCTGATCCTGCGTATCCATTTCCGCAATGGAATCGGCAGCGTCCTTGATGGTAAGCTGCTTGATGAACTTGACCTGCTCGTCCACATCCAGACCGCCGATATGCTCGGCTGCGTCCGCGGGATGCTGGTCGTAATCGTGCTCGCTGCTGCCGTGCTCTTCGGCTTCGAAAAGCTCGGGGATGGATTCTTTCACGCTCATCCGACCCTAATTAGACCAATCGCGGTTTCAGGTCAAAGAGTAAGGTCTTTTGAATGCGACATCTTTGTGAAATATTTCATGAACGCTTCACCTACTTGACGAAAAGGACTCGGTGTCATACTCCCATTCAACCTGAAGAAAACCATTGGAAACCGCTATGAATACATCGTTTGACGAATTTTTCCAGTCAGAAGCCCGCATGTTCCTGATCACGGCCATCAAGGTGGCCCTTGCCGAGGACGGCTCCGACCTGACGTCGGCCGCCCTTTTCAAGGAAGACGATCAGGCAAACGCACAGATAATCGCCAAGCAGGACACCGTCATCGCTGGGCTGCCCATCATCCCTCTCGTGCTCGAAATGGCCGGAGGCGGCTGCAAACACATGCTCAACGTGGACGAGGGCGAGAAGATCGGCGCCGACACCATGGTCGCAGCGTTGCAGGGCCCCGCCACGGTGCTGCTCAAGGCCGAGCGGGTCATCCTCAACTTCATTTCCCACATGTCCGGCATCGCCGAACTCACCCGTCGGTATGTGCAGGCGCTCGATGATTACGAGACCATTGTTCTGGATACGCGCAAGACCCTCCCTGGACTTCGGTACGTTGAAAAGTACTCCGTTCTCGTCGGCGGCGGACAGAACCATCGCAAGAACCTGTCCGAGATGATCATGCTCAAGGACAACCACATCGACCGCGCGGGAGGAATCTTCGAAGCGGTCCGTCTGGTTCGCTCCGAATATGATCCCTGTCCGCCAGTGGAAGTCGAATGTCGCAACCTGGAAGAAGTCATGACCGCCGTGCAGGCCGAGCCTGAACGCATCATGCTGGACAACATGACGCCGGACCAGATCCGCGAAGCGCTCTCCAATATCCCCGAAACCATCGAGACGGAGATCAGCGGCGGCGTCAGCCTGGACAACATTACGGAAATCGGCAGCCTCGGCGCTGACTTCGTTTCGGTGGGTCGACTCACCCACTCCGCGCCCGCAGCCGACTTCAGCATGCAATTCATTACGCTTTAAGAGGTGCTTATATGAGCGATGCAGCCCGCATTGAAGGCATCAGGAGCGAGCGGGGCGACCGGCTCGCCATCCTCGGACATCATTACCAGTCCGACGAAGTCCTCGCGCATACCGACATAACCGGCGACTCACTTGAACTCGCCCGACGCATCGAAGGACTTGAGGCCGAACACATTGTTTTCTGCGGCGTCTGGTTCATGGCGGAAACCGCCGCGATCCTGCGTCGCCCCGAGCAGAAAATCCACATTCCGGCGCCCGATGCGTCCTGCCCCATGGCGGACATGGCCGTCTCCCGGTCCGTGGAGAAGGCACTGGAGATCCTTTCCCGCAGCGGCAAGAAGATCATTCCGCTGACCTACGTGAACTCCTCGGCAGGCGTGAAAGCGGTGGTCGGACGCTGGGACGGCTCGGTCTGCACGTCCGCAAACGCCAAACGCATGCTCGAATGGGCCATGGAACGCGGCGACGCCGTCCTCTTCCTTCCCGACCGGCATCTCGCGGTCAACACCGCCGATGCCCTCGGCATCCCCGAAGACCAGCGCCACATCCTCAACGACAGCGTGATTGAAGAGGACCCTTCCCTGCATGTCAGCCCTGACGAGGTCGAAGGCAAAAAGCTGCTCATCTGGCCCGGATGCTGCCCGATTCACGAGGAGTTCACCCTCGACACCATGCTCCGGATTCGCGACAGGGAACCCGAAGCGAAAATTGTCGTGCATCCCGAATGTACGCCCGCGGTAACTCGTGAGGCTGATGCCGACGGCTCCACCTCGTTCATCATCAAGTACGTGGCGGAAGCGCCGGCAGGCAGCACCATTTATGTCGCCACCGAAGCCAACCTCGTGGAACGCCTTGCCGAGCGCCACCGTGACGAAAAGACCATCCGTCCGCTCACGGTGCAACGCTGCGAGGACATGGGCAAGACCACCGAGGCCAAGCTGGCCGCAAATCTTTCGGAACTCGACACCGCCGAACCCGTTGACGTTGCCGAGGAGGTCCGCGAACCCGCGCGTAAAGCGCTGGAACGCATGCTCAAGGCCTGCGCATAGCCCTCGCTGCACGCGCAGGCGGCAACTTGAAAGGTCCGGAGAACGACCCCCCGGACCGAGGCAGGGACATTCCCGTTTCTGCATCACCCTCGAAGGGGGAAGAATGGAACACCACAGGTCCATCAGCGACGTCCTGATCATCGGATCGGGCATCGCCGGCTGCGTAAACGCCCTGACCATGGCCGACGAGGGCGTGCACTGCACGGTGATTACCGCCGGAGAACGCCTCTCCTACGGCAACTCCGAGCTGGCCCAGGGGGGAATCGTCTTCCACGCGGAAGAAGACGAACCCGAGATTCTCGAAAAAGACATCATGACCGCCGGCTGGAACCACAATTACGCCAAGGCGGTCCGGCAACTCTGCGCACTCGGCCCCGACGTGCTGCAGGAGCTCTTCATCGACAAGCTGCACATACCGTTCAACCAGCGCACTCCCGGCGACTGGTTCCTCACTCGCGAGGGCGGCCATTCCCTGCCCCGCATCCTCTACTGCGACGATCACACCGGGCGCAACATCATGGAAGCCCTTGCCAAGGCCGTGAGCGAGCACCCCAACATCACGGTGCTGACCAAGCGCACCGCCATCGACCTGCTCACCACGCACCACCATTCGTCGCACATGGATTTCAAGTACAGCCTCGCCAACAGCTGCGTGGGCGCCTACGTGCTCAACGAGCATACCGGCGAAGTGGAGACCCTCCTGTCGCGCTATACGGTGCTGGCCACCGGCGGCATCGGGCAGGTATATCTGCACACCACCAACACCCCGGGCTCCATCGGTTCCGGCATCGCCATGGCCCATCGCGCCGGCGCGCGACTGCTGAACTGCGAATACGTCCAGTTCCACCCTACTGCCCTCTATGCGGGCAAACGCGGCGGACAGCGCTTCCTCGTCTCCGAAGCGGTTCGCGGCGAGGGAGCCGTCCTCGTGGACGGCTGCGGCGACGCCTTCATGAAACGTTACGACGACCGCGCGGACCTCGCGCCGCGTGACATCGTCACCCGCGCCATCATGGACGTGATGCTCAAGACCGGCGACGATTGCGTGTATCTCGACGCGGCCCGGAACATCAAAAAGGACATCGTCAAGCGGTTTCCGACCATCAGCGAGCGGTGCCGCAGCATCAATGTGGACATCACCAGCGAGCCGATTCCCGTGGTACCTGCCGCCCATTACTTCTGCGGCGGCGTGCTCGCGGATCTCGACGGCCGCACCACGCTGGAGCGACTGTACGCTGTGGGCGAATGTTCCTGCACCGGCGTCCATGGAGCCAACCGTCTCGCTTCGACATCCCTGCTCGAAGGCCTTGTCTGGGGCGTCACCTCCGGGCGGGACATCGCACGCCGCATCAGCAAGACCGAACCCATGAGCGAGAAGCTCAGGGACTCCATCCGCGACTGGGTCAACGCCGGCGACGAACACAACGAAGACCCGGCGCTCATCAATCAGGACTGGGCCACCATTCGCAACACCATGTGGAATTACGTCGGCATCTCCAGAAGCTCGGGACGCCTGCATCGGGCTTTTACCGACATGCGGACTCTGGCCAAGAACCTTCAGGACTTCTACAAGAACACGCCGATCAGCAAGCCGCTCGTGGATCTTTTCCACGGCTGCCAGACGGCGTACGTCATAACGCTTTCCGCGATGCGGAACCGGCAATCCAAGGGTTGTCACTTCCGGGCAGATTGAGCTCTGCCCGTATCCACCCGGAACGCAAAAGCCCGCCGGACATTGTCCGGCGGGCTTTTGTCATTCTCATGAAATGCAGACCACGAACTACTTTCGCCAGAACTCCGGCACGAAAAGAATGATGACGGTGTAGATTTCAAGCCGTCCGAGGACCATGCACAGCGTCAGCGCCATCTTTGCCAGCTGAGGCAGGTGCGCATAGTTGTCCGTGGGACCGACTGAACCGATGCCGGGACCGATGTTGCCGATGCAGGCCAGCGCCGCGGCGAAGGACGAGACCACGTCAATGCCTGTGGACGAAACCACGAACGCCGCCAGCATGAAAAGCCCGATCCAGAGGATGAAGAATCCCCATACGCCGCGAATAACGTCATCCGATACCGGCTTGCGCCCGAGCTTCACCTTGGAGACAGCGCGCGGATGAATCAGCCGGAACAGCTCCTGATAGGACTGTTTCAGGATGAGCATGATGCGCATGACCTTCATGCCGCCTGCGGTCGAACCGGCACAGCCGCCGATGAACATGCAAAAGAGCAGGACGGCCTGACACAGGGCGGGCCAGAGTTCGTAATCCGCCGTGGCAAAACCTGTGGTGGTCAGGATGGAAGCCACCTGAAACGAGGTGAACCGGACCGCGTCGGCGGTCGAATCATAGCTTCCAGCCATGTACACGGTGAGGGTGAGTACCACCGTAAAGACAAGGAACAGCGCGGCGAAGACCCGAAACTCCGGGTCCTTGATCATGGCGCTCAGTCTGCCCTTGAGCATAAGATAGTGCAGCGAGAAGTTCACCCCGGCGATGAGCATGAACGCTGTGATCACATAGTCGATGTAAGCCGAATCGAACGCGGCCACGGAGGTGTTTCTGGTGGAGAAACCGCCGGTGGCCATGGTCCCGAATGTATGACAGAGCGCGTCGAAGAGCCCCATGCCGCCAAACATGAGGAGCACGGTTTCCATGACGGAAAAGGCCAGATAGACCTTCCACAGCACCATCGCCGTATCCTTGATGCGCGGCTTGAGCTTGTCTGGAACCGGCCCGGGGACCTCCGCCTTGTAAAGCTGCATGCCGCCGACGCCGAGAAACGGCAGGATGGCAAGAGACAGGACGATGATGCCCATCCCCCCCAGCCAGTGGGTCAGGCTGCGCCAGAAGAGGATGCTGCGCGGCACGGATTCGATATCCGAGAGCACGCTGGCTCCGGTCGTGGTGAAGCCCGAGAGGGACTCGAAGACGCAGTCGGTGAAGGTCGGGAAGGTCTCCGCAAAAAAGAACGGGAGACCGCCGAATATCCCGGCGGCCAGCCAGCCCAGCGCGACGATGGCCATGCCCTCGCGGTGGCTGATCACCTTGCTCCCGCCCTGCCTGAACGCGTAAAAGAGTCCGGCCCCGGAGGCCACGGTCAGGCCGGAGGCCAGCAGGAACGGCTGCACCCCGGAGTCGCCGTACCACAGCGCCCAGAGCAGCGGCCAGAGCATGGTCAGGCCGACGCAGGCGCTCAGGGCGCCGATGATGTGCAGGACGTTGCGCCAGCGCATCTAGAAGAACTCCACCTTGACGTCCAGCGCCTTCTCGACCTTGTTGATGTTGTTGCGGGCCGTGAGAATGATCAGCCGGTCTTCCGGCTCGATGACGGTGTCGCCTCTGGGGATGATGACGTCCTTGCCGCGCTGGAAGCACAGCACCAGCGTTCCTCTGGGAAAGCCGAGCTCCATGACGGGCTTGCCCACCACGTCCGAGTTTTCCTGCGCGATGGCTTCGAGCACCTCGGCCGCGTCGGCCTTGATGCTTGCCGTGGATATGACCTTGCCGCGCCTGATGAAATGAAGGATCGAATTGATTGCGGAAAGTCGCGGACAAACGAGGTGGTCGATGCCGATGGGGTCGATGAGCCGCATGTAGGCGAAATTGTTCACCCTCGTTGTCGTGTTCTTCGCGCCGAGGCTTTTGGCAAGCAGGCAGGTGAGAATATTGATCTCCTCGTCGCCGGTGACGGAGATGACCATATCCATGTTGCCGACGTTTTCCTCATGCAGCACGTCCTGATCGGTTCCGTCTCCCTGAAGCACGATGGGACGGTCAAGATTTTCGGACAGGAACTGGCAGCGCTCGGGATTGGATTCGAGGACTCTGGTATGAAAATGTTTTGAATCCAGCGCTTTGGCCAGATGATATCCGATATTGCCGCCGCCGACGATCAGCACCTTGCTCACCGGTTCGCTGCGGATGCCCAGGCTCTCGAGCACTTCGTCCTGATCGCGGATATCGCAGGCGAAGTAGACCATGTCCCCCTGACGGATTTCGTCCACGCCGCTGGGGATGATGAGCTCGTCGTCCCTGACGAGAGCCGCGATGACCACCGGGGTCTCGCCGATACGGTCGCGCAGGTTCAGCAGCTTGGTTCCTATGACCGGAGATTTGGCAGGCAGGTTCACGCCGATGAGACGGATCTTGCCCTGCGCGAATTCGTTAATCTCAACGGCGCCCGGCACGCTCATGAGCCGCAGGATGGCGTTCACGACCTCAAGGTCGGGATTGATGATCTTGCGGATGCCGATGGCGTCGTTTTTGATGAGGTCGGCGAAGTGCGTGTAGTCGTCGTTTCTGATGCGGGCGAGCTTGGTCAGGTTGGGAGAAAGCTGGTTGGCGTAGAAGCAGGACAGGATGTTGATTTCGTCGCTGTCTGTAACCGCGAGCATGATGTCCGCGCCCTTGATGCCTGCGTCGAGGAGCACCTGCGGGCTGCTTCCGGAACCCTGAATGGTCTGCACGTCCGTGGCTTCGGCCACTCGCTTGAGAGCTTTCTCAGACCGGTCGATGACCACGACTTCCTTGTTCTCCACGGCCAGACGGCGCGAGATGTGAAAGCCGACTTCCCCGGCTCCGACGATGATTATCCGCAATTCAGACTCCTTGCTGTTTTCAGCTATTGCCGACGGCAAACTCTCTACGCACGTTTACCCCTTTACGCAACTTTCCCCTGACCCTTTGATAAGCAATATAATAATTCTGGAGATTCTATAAATTTGTGATAGTCGTGACCATAGTCGTGTTTTTTGACTTGAATCAAATCTTTGATGGTCGCGAAGAAGTAACATGGCTTAATTCCTTGTCGTAAAACCCAAAAAAAGGACGGAGCTTGCCTATGAAAAAACCCTACCGGCCGATCCTATGGATCGTCCTCGGGATTGTTCTCGGGTTTCCGGTCTTCAGCATGGCCTACTACACGATGGTGCGGACCTCCACGCCGGAGTTCTGCGCCTCATGCCATGAAATTCAGGCAGCCTACATGGCCTGGAAGACCTCGACGCACGTGAACAACCCACAGGGCTTCGTGGCAGACTGCATGGACTGCCACCTTCCGGCCCCCCAGGACACCGTGAACTTCTTTTATACCAAGACCGCACACGGCATAAAAGACGTTGTCGCGCACTTCATGGGGGTGGAGTACGATCGGGAGGAACAAGCCGCCAAGGCCCGCAAGTCCATCAAGAACGAACAGTGCCTCAAATGTCACCGCAACCTGCTCTACATGCCCTACAAGCGTGGAGCCATGCTGGCGCACAAGCAGGTGATGTACCCGAGGCCCGGCTACGAGAAGAAATGTCTCGACTGCCACAAGAATCTGGTTCACGTCGATCGGCCCTACTACAACTACAAGCGACCAGGTCTCTAATCATCAAAGGGGGATAAGAGGAGATGAGAAAGACTTACACGCTGTTGACGCTTCTGGCCGCGCTGCTGCTTCTGGCAGCACCGGCTTCCGGCGCTGATCTGCAGAAGAAGAAGGAATTCCGCATCGAACGCGGCATGTCGAAACAGGCCATGGCCTGTCTCCAGTGCCACAAGCAGGAATCTCCCGGACTCTTCGCGGACTGGGCGGCAAGCCGCCACGCCGCCGCCAACATCACCTGTCTTGATTGCCACCAGGCTGACGAACACGATAAGGACGTCAGCAAGTCTCACTACAAACAGTACGAGCGCTCCGACACGAAATGGGGCGTGAGCGAGTACAAGGTTCCGGTGGCAGGCGTGGTCACACCGAAGGACTGCTCCCGCTGCCACCCGGACGAGGTGAAGCAGTACAGCCGCTCCAAACACGCCAACACCAACATCATCGTCTGGAAGATCGACTTCTGGATGAAAAAGGGACTCAACAACACCGTCGAACGTTCCACCGGCTGTTACGCCTGTCACGGCAGCATCCTGAAAGTGAACGAAGAAGGTGAACTCGATCCCGACACCTGGCCGAACGTCGGTGTCGGCCGCGTGAACCTCGACGGAAGCCTCGGCTCCTGCTCCAGTTGCCACACCAGGCACCGTTTCTCCGTCATGGAAGCACGCAAGCCCGAAGCCTGCGGTCAGTGCCACCTCGGTCCGGACCACCCGCAGATCGAGATCTACAACGAATCAAAGCATGGCGCCATCTACGACGCCTTCGGCGACGAGTACAACTGGCGCGCCGCTCCCGGCACTTGGACACCCGGCGTGGACTATCGCGGTCCCACCTGCGCCAGCTGCCACATGTCCGGCGCGGGCGAGGTCATGACAACTCATGACGTCACCGAACGCCTGAGCTGGGAAACGCAGGCTCCGCTCACGGTCCGTCCCGAGAACTTCAAGCCGTTCCCGGCCAAGACCGACTGGAAGACCGAGCGCGACAAGATGAAGGAGATCTGCAAGCAGTGCCACGGTCAGAAGTGGGTCGACGACCACTACAACAAGCTTGATCAGGCTGTAGAAAACTACAATGAGACATACTACAAGCCTGTAAAGGCCAAGCTGGACGAAATGTACGAAAAGGGCCTGCTGGACAAGGACAACCCCTTCGACCAGAAGCCCGAGATCGAATACTACTTCCTCTGGCACCACGAAGGACGTCGCGCACGCATGGGTGCGGCCATGATGGCCCCGGACTATGCGTGGTGGCACGGTTTCTTCGAATGCAAGCACCGCTACATGGTCTTCATGGAAGAAGCCGAGAAGATTCTCGGCACCGGCGAACCCGCTCCGAAGTATGAGCCCTTCCCCGGCACCGGCGGAAGCACGGTACGCCCTGACATGCCGATGAAGTAGCCCGCCCGATCACGGCAAGGAATACCGTTTTCCCGCCCCTTCATGCGAAGGGGCGGGATTTCAGGTCTTCACTCGGCTGACACCTCCCTGACACAATCACCTGCAATACTCTTTTCAGGAATGATTATCAAAAAAATGACTCAAAGGTGGACGACATGAAGACAGGCACCAAGCTCTATTCATTACTTGCATTCGCCATGGCTGTTACGGTTCTGGTTGGTTACATCGGATTGAAGAACGCTTCAGACGCCGTAAACGGAATGGAAAAAATCTACAGGGACCGCGTTGTCCCGCTTGAACAGCTCAAGACTATTTCCGATATGTACGCGATCAATATCGTTGACGTGTCGCACAAGGTTCGCAACGGAAACCTCGGCTGGAACGAGGGACTGGCATCCGTGAGCGAGGCCAAATCGGTCATCAATGAAAAGCTGGACAATTTCCTCGCCACAAACATGACGGCTGACGAACAGGCGCTCATGGATCAGGTCCGCCCTCTGCTCACCGAGGCAGACCGGACCATAGCCAACCTCGAAGACATCCTGCGGCGAGAAGACATGAAGGCGCTTGAACGCTTCACCATCGAGGAGCTCTACCCGGTCATCGACCCGGTAACGGAGAAGTATGGCGAACTGGTGAACCTCCAGCTCCGCGTGGCAGAACAGGTCTACCAGCGAAATCTTTCCGAATACCAGTTCAGCCGCACATTCATGCTGATTCTAATTCCGTTGGCGATAGTGGCCTGCTTCCTTGCTGCCGGGTTCATAATCAGGAGAATTCTGAAGCAGATCGGCGGCGAACCCGACGAAATCGGACAGATCGCGCGCAACGTGGCCAACGGCGATCTCAGCCTCGACATGGACAGGAATGCAACCGGCATACGCAAGGCCATGCAGGAAATGGCGGTCAAGCTGTCGGAGACCGTTATCAGCATCACCTCCGTCTCCGAAACCGTAGCTTCGGGCAGCGAGGAAATCGCCTCTTCCAGTGAGACTCTCTCCCACAGCGCCTCGACTCAGGCCGCAAACGTCGAAGAGGTCTCCTCATCCATGGAGCAAATGTCCGGTAACATCAGAAGCAATGCGGAGAACTCCCAGAAGACCCATACCATCTCCACCAGCGTTGCGCAGGAGGCGGAAAAGGGTGGCAAGGCCGTGGAAGAGACCGTTCAGGCCATGCGAGACATTGCCGAACGCATCACCATCGTTGAGGAAATAGCCAGACAAACCAACCTTCTGGCCCTCAACGCCGCAATCGAGGCCGCCCGTGCAGGGGAGCACGGCAAGGGATTCGCCGTGGTCGCCGCCGAAGTACGCAAGCTCGCAGAACGAAGCGGCGCAGCCGCAGGGGAAATAAGCGAGCTGTCCACACGCAGCGTGAGCGTGGCCGAGGAAGCCGGCGAGCTCATCACCAACATGGTACCCAAGATTCGTGAAACAACGGATCTGGTAAACGAGGTTGCGTCCTCAAGCAATGAAATGGACTCCGGTGCACAGCAGGTGAATGATGCCCTGCAGCAGCTCGACAGCATGATTCAGCAGAATGCCTCGGCATCCGAGGAACTCGCCAGTACCAGTGAGAACCTCGCGGCGCAGGCTCAGGAGCTCATCCACACCATGTCGCACTTCAACATTCCCGACAGCGCCTACAGCAAAAACGAAAAGAAAAAGCCTCAGGCGTCCCTTCCTCCGGGAGATGATGAAGAATGGAATGATTTCGACACGTTCTAGCAAGAAGGCTCCGCTCTCAAGGCGGAGCCTTTTTTCGCTCTCCCTAAAGTATTGAACCAAAGCCGCATATCGGGCTATAATGCTTTGATATGAAACGCCACCTTGTCCGAAAAAGCCCTTTCGAGTGGGAGCTGTCCATGCATGGCGACATGCGGGTGCCCGGGCTTATCTTTGCTTCCGAGTCCATTCTCGCCGACATGGACGAAGAGGCGCTGAAGCAGGTCCGCGACGTGGCCTGCCTGCCCGGCATCGTCCGCGCATCCATGGCCATGCCAGACGCCCACGCCGGATACGGCTTCCCCATCGGTGGCGTGGCGGCATTCGATCCTCAGCGCGGCGGCGTCATCTCCATTGGCGGTGTCGGTTTCGACATTGCCTGCGGCGTCCGGACGCTACTGACCGGCGCAACCCGGGATGACATTATTGCTCGTCAGGAAAAGTTGGCCGACGCCCTGTTCGAATCCGTTCCGGCAGGTGTTGGTCGCGGAGGCGACATTCAGCTTGATGGTGACGAACTGGATGAGATGCTGATGAAAGGTGCGGTCTGGGCCGTGGGGCGGGGGCTTGGCAACAAGGCGGATCTGGAACGCATCGAGGACAACGGCATCTCACGTGGCGCGCACCCCGCCAAGGTCTCAAAAGATGCAAAAAAACGCATCCGCAATCAGATCGGCAGCCTCGGCGGGGGCAACCATTATCTTGAAGTGCAATACGTCGAAGAGATTCTGGATAAGGAAAAAGCCGCCAGTTTCGGAATTTTCGAGGGGGATGCGCTGGTCAGCATCCACTGCGGCTCGCGCGGACTTGGCCACCAGATCGGCACGGATTTTCTCAACGCCATGACGCCGTCCAAGGGTAATAGTGGGAAAAAAAGGAAGGGACGGCCTCCAAAACCGAAGCACCCGAAACAGCTCGCCCACGCACCCATCGATTCGAAGGAGGCGCAGGACTATCTCGCCGCCATGCACTGCGGCATCAACTGTGCGCTCGCCAACCGGCAGGTCATCACGCACCTAGTGAGAGAGGCCTTTGCCTCGGTCATGCCCGAAGCCGCCCTGCCCCTTCTCTATGATGTGTCGCACAACACCTGCAAGGTCGAGCAACATGAAGGCGAGCACGGCACGCGCAAACTCTTTGTGCATCGCAAAGGGGCCACCCGGGCATATCCACCCGGACACGAGTCGCTGCCCGAGGACATTCGTGAAGCCGGGCAGCCCGTGCTCATAGGCGGCAGCATGGGGTCGGCCTCCTATATTCTGGCCGGAACGCAGGAGGCCATGCGCAAGAGTTTCGGTTCGGCAAATCATGGCGCCGGGCGTGCTCTTTCCCGCACGGAAGCGAAGAGGAAATTCGACGGAAGGGATATAGGGGAATCCCTGCGTCACAGAGGGATACTTGTTCGCAGCAAAAGTCTCAAATCCGTTGCCGAAGAGGCTCCGGGCGCGTACAAGGAAAGTAGCGATGTCATTACGTCCGTTACGGGCGCGGGTCTAGCGGCTCCGGTCGCCAGACTCATGCCGATGATTTGCATTAAGGGATAACAGTCGAGGGGAGGTACAGCATCATGGGCACGGAGATTATCGACTCTTCGTTCCTTGATTCCATGGCTGAGAAGCGGCCGTTCATCAAGAAGATGTTTGCGGTTTTCGTCAGCCAGGAACCCAAGAGAATACAGCAGATTCGCGAAGCCCTCGATTCGGGTGACGTGGATACGCTTCGGCATCTGGCCCACTCCCTCAAGGGAGGCTCCGCCACCATCGGCGCGGAACGAGTCAGGCAGGCCTGCCTCATGCTGGAAAACGCCACCAAGGCCAACGACATGCAGCAGGCCCAGCAGTGTTTCAGCCAGTTGGAGAGCGAAATGCATGACACCTATGCGTTCATGTTCGACTTCATGGCTCGGGAATAATCGAAGGGGATTGATTTGCCGTAAGCGATTTGTATCCGACGTCGTAGCCGACGCACGGATTTCGGGGCTGTTTCCACTCGGGGCAGCCCTTGTTTTTGGGAGACAGACCGATCAGCTTCCGGCGTGAAGAAGACTGTTGTCGAAAAGGTGGCGCAGACGGAAAGAAAGGTTCGTTCCACGCTTGCCCGAGGTGACGTTGTTCAACCCCAGCTTGAGCGCCTTGTCCGAGCCGATCATCAGAGCGAGGCTGCGCGCCCGTGTCAGCCCGGTATAGAGCAGATTCCGCTGCAACATGATGTAATGCTGGGTCACCACGGGCATGACCACCGCCGGGTATTCGCTTCCCTGCGACTTGTGCACGCTCACGGCATAAGCCAGCGAGAGGTCATCAAGGTCCGAGCTTTCGAGGTGCACGGTATTGCCGTCATCGAACTCCACCAGCAGTTCCGTGTCTTCCGGATCAAGGTCCGCCACCCAGCCGAGGTCGCCGTTGAAGACATCCTTGTCATAGTTGTTTCGCAGCTGAAGCACCCTGTCGCCCTTGCGAAAACTCGTATTGCCGCGCTTCACCTCACGCCCTCTGAAGGGATTCAGCCGCTCCTGAAGCGCTATATTGAGCGCCTGCGTGCCCACGTCGCCCTTGTGCATTGGTGTGAGCACCTGCACATCCCGCATGGGGTCCATACCGTAGACCTTCGGAATGCGCTCGCAAACACTGTCCAGAATCAGTTTCTGGACCTTGGCCGAATCCTCCTGTGGAATCCAGTAGTAGTCGGCCTCCGGAGCGGGCATGGGATGTTGCCGCGGCATCTGCCCGTTATTGATGCGGTGCGCATTGACGACGATGAAACTTTCCTGCGCCTGACGGAAAATGTGGGACAGCCGTGCGCTTGGGATACGCTCGGAGTTGAGCATGTCGGCAAGGACGTTGCCCGGCCCCACGCTCGGGAGCTGGTTCACGTCGCCGACGTAGACAAGGCGACAGGTGTGCGGCAACGCCCGGAGCACCGCGACGCAGAGCTGCGCGTCGATCATGCTTGCCTCGTCCACCACGAGCACGTCAGCTTTGAGCTTCTGGTCCTGATCGTAGTGAAAACCACCGTCCGGCTGATACTGCAAAAGCCTGTGCAGGGTCTGCGCGCCCATACCCGTAGCTTCGGATAGCCGCTTCGCCGCGCGGCCCGTGGGGGCGGCCAGCTTGATTTTAAGGCCGAGCTCCTTGAGCGTGAGAACGATTGCCTTGGTAATGGTGGTCTTACCGGTGCCGGGGCCGCCAGTGATGATGAAGACCTTGTTCCCGCACGCCTCGAAAACAGCTTCGCGCTGTTCGTCTGAAAGGGAGAAGCCGAGCGTCTCTTCGACCTTGGGCAGCGCCTCGGCGATCTTGTCGCGGCTGACCGGCGTGGGATGGCTCACCAGTTGGTAGAAACGCTGGGCCGCCTCGTTTTCGTAATGATAAAAGTGCATGAGGTAGACCGCCTCGTCCACCTCCTGTTCAGGCAGGTCCTCAATCCGAACCCGTTTCTTTTCCTCAAGCGAATAGAGCGCGCATTCGAGCTTGTCGAAGTCCACGCCCTCCATCATGCGCGCCGCTTCGTCCAACAGCGCGTCCTTGGATATGAAAAGATGTCCTCCCCGTTCGCAGCGAGAGAACAATGTGTAGACGATGGCCGCCTCAAGTCGTTGCGGAGCATCGGCCGGGAATCCCAGCTTCAGGGCCATGCGGTCCGCGGTACGGAATCCCACGCCTCGGATCTCGTAGGCAAGATCATACGGATTGTCGCGCAGCTTCTGCTCGGCCTGCGCTCCGTACAAATGAAATATCTTTCCGGCCCAGGTGGTGGGAACGCCGTTGGACTGCAGGAATACCAGCAGATTCTTGATAGTCCGCTGTTTGGACCACGACTCCACTATGTCGTTGAGCTTGCGCTTGGAGATTCCCTTTACTTCAAGCAGTCGCTCCGGATCGTCGTCGAGGATGTCGAGAATCCCCATGCCGAAGGTTTCCAGCAACAACTGGGCGGTTTTTTCTCCAACTCCCTTGATGGAAGTCTGAAGAAAGCGGACCACGCCCTGTTCGGTGGCCGGTCGTGTCTGCTCAAAGGTGCGGACTTCGAACTGCGGTCCGAATTTGGGATGGACCTTCCACTTGCCGCGCAAATCGAGCACCTCGCCGGGCGAGATGTCGCCCATGGTTCCGGTGACGGTGATCTGCCCCGGTTCGTCCTTGGCCGTAACGCGCGCGATGGTATAGCCGTTCTCCTCGTTCTGGAAGACGATGGAGCGGACTTCGGCGGAAGCAAGTGTTTTCAGTTCGTTATCGCTCATTGGCTCGCATGAAAAAAGGGCCGGGTCCTCCCCGGCCCTCGTGGAATCGTCGGGTGTGGCCGCTAGGCGACCATTGTCTCGCCGTAGGCTCGCTCGAGAGCCTTGAAGTTTTTGGGGCCGAGCTTGCCGCCGAAACGCTCGCCGATGGGCTCCTCCATCTCCTGCACGCCGATGATGCCCGAGGCCTTGAGCAGCGCTCCGAGCATGGTCGTGTTGGTGATGGGCACCCCGAGCTCTTCCATGGCGACCTTGTTGGCATCCACGGTGGCGACCTTCGGGAATCCGTACTTCTCTTTCAGTTCCTCGGGTGTCATGGCGGAGTTGACCACCACGGTCCCGTTTTCCGAAAGCCCTTCCGCAACATCAACGATGTCCAGAAGGCTCGGGTCGAGCACGAGCACGATGTCCGGAGAATATATTTTCTCCCGCAGCCTGATCTGCTGGTCGTCGACGCGCACGAACGCCATCACCGGCGCGCCGCGCCGTTCCGGGCCAAAGCTCGGAAACGCCTGCGCGTACTTGCCTTCGGCGATGGCAGCCTTTGCCAGCAGCTCAGCGGACGTTACGCCACCTTGTCCACCTCTGCCGTGCAGCCTGATTTCGATCATGTTTCCCCCGTTGGAAGGTTGTGCCCGGGTCGGCACGCAATCCCTCGCAAAAGAAACCGACCCTAGCGTTGCTGGACCGTCAGAACCCGTGCCTGTGCAGCAGGGACTGTCTGAGGGTCTCCTTATCCATATACTTGACTTCGCCTCCGATGGGAATCCCCTGTGCCAGACGGGTCACCGTCACGCCGGGGTACTCCTTTTCGACCATGTTCTTGATGTAGGAAGCCGTGCTTTCGGCATCCATGGTCGCACCGAGGGCGAGGATCAGCTCATCGACTTCGCCTGAGTCGAGGTGCCGTCGCAGTCTGTCGAACTCGAGATGCCCCGGCTCCACGCCGTCCAGAGGGGAAATGAGGCCGCCAAGGACGAGATAACGCCCCTTGAACATGCCCATTTCCTCCAGAGCCAGAAGCGCGTCCCATTCGCTGACGATGCACATGCGCGAGCGCTCGCGTTCCGGGTCGGAGCACAGGGCGCAGGGGCTGGCCTCGGCCAGACTCGCGCAGTCCTCGCACATGCAAAGGCTTTCGCGCAGCTCGATGATGCTGCCGCCGACTCCGCGCGCCTTTTCAGGCGGCATCTTCAGCAGCGTAAGCGCGATGCGCAGGGCCGACTTGGGGCCTATGCCCGGCAAGCTGGAGAGTTGGTCCACCGCTTCCTGAAGCGGGGCCGGAAGTCTGCTCACAAAATCCCCCTAGAAGAGGCCGCCGGGCATCTTCATGCCGCCGGTCACGGCCGACATTTCCTTTTCCATGACTTCACCCGCGGTCTTGAGCGCGTCGTTCACGGCGGTCAGCACGAGATCCTGAATCATCTCGGCGTCGCCGGAGTCAACCACGCTCTGCTCGATCTCCACGGAAACGATTTCCTTGCTGCAGGTGGCCTTGACCTTGACCATGCCACCGCCTGATGAAGATTCCACTTCGCGGGTCTTCAGGTCTTCCTGAATCTGGGTCATCTTCTTCTGCATCATCTGGGCCTGACGCATCATTTCATTCATTCCGCGCATTATGGTCTCCTTGCTGTTCTTTTCTTTTAGTACCCGTTGATCGGTGACACGTTTTCAATCAGCGCCCCGAAACGGTCAAGCACCTTCTTCACGACCGGATTGGCTTCTGCCTCGGTGTGAAGCTGCTTGTAGCTTTTCCTTTCAGGCAGGTCGACGGTTTCCACCTCGACTTTCGTCCCCGGTCCGAAATATTTCTCCGCAAAGTTCCCGAGCAACCCCTTCGTGGCCGGGTCGGTAAGCGTTCTGCAAAGGAAATTGCTGCCGCAGGTGATCGTCAGCGTGTCTCCTTTCAGTTCGCCCGATGCCTGCCGAATCTGAGCGGGCTTGCCCTGACAGTCCGAGGTGCAGATATACTCGACAAAACCGCTCCACGTCCGCGGGCCGGTCGGTTCAGGAAGATCACCCGAACGGTCGGGCATATCACAGGAGCAGCCCTCAGCGTCCGCCGGATCGGGTACACCCTCGAACCGCCCCGGCTCGGGCTCCTGATCGGGGGCCGAAGACGGCTGCCGCTGCTGCTGACCGTGCTGTCTCGGAGCCGAAGGTTTCGCGCCAGTCTCCCGCTGTCCGGACTGCGGCGCCTGCTGCGGCGGAACCGTGGGATCCATGGGCTGCGGCGGCGGGGGCGGAGGCGGTATGGCGCCCTGCCCCGGCGGCTGCGGAGGCGGCGGAACCTGCGGATTAGGCGCCCCGTTTGGCGGTGGAGGCGGGGGCGTCGGAGCTCCGGTCGGCGGTTGCGGCGGGGCCTGAGGCGTCGGTGCGGCAGCCTTGGGCTGTGCTCCGCCCTGAGGAGCGGGACGCTGCGGCGGCTGGGGCACCTGTCCACCCTGCGGTCCACCTTGCTGAGTAGGTGCCGGCCTGCTCTGCGGCGGCTGCGGTGGAGCCTGCGGACGCGGCGGCTGCTGACCACGATTCATCCCCGGCTGACCGGGACGCGGGCCACCGGACGGAGCGCCGCGGGAAGACCCTTTCGGTGCGCCGCCTTTTCCGACCTCCGAAAGGTTCACCAGTTCCGGCAGCGAAGCAAGGTTGAACAGCAGCAGCTCAAGGGCCAGCGCCGGCTCAAGGCTCGACATGACCCGCTTCTGCCCGTCTAGCGTCATCTGCCAAGCTGCGTGGATGTGCGCGGGCTCGAATTTGCCGGCCCACTCCATCCAGGTCTCGGCCTCCTCGCCGGACAGGCCGAGCAGTTCCAGCGCGGAACGGCCCGACTGCCGCAGCAGAAACATGTTGCGCCAGCAGCCAACGAGTTCACGCAGGAAGAATCCCAGATCCAGCCCCTGATCAAGCACCTCGCGCAGCATGGTGCCCAGTCCCACGAGGTCGCGCTCGTGAACGGCCTCCATGAGCCGGAAGAATACATCCTGTCCGGCAAGGCCGAGAAAGTTGCGGACATCGGCCTCGCTGAGGCTGTCGCCACCGAGGGCGAGCGACTGTCCGAGGAGCGACATGGAGTCACGGACGCTGCCCGCGCCGCGTTTGGCGATGATGTCCAGCGCGCCCTGCTCGAAGGGGATGCCTTCCTTTTCGAGAATCGCAGCCAGGTGCGCGACCAATCCGGCCTGAGGCAGCATCTTGAAAGTATAATGCTGACAGCGGCTGATGATGGTGGCCGGAAACTTGTGGGCCTCGGTGGTGGCCATGATGAAGGTGGCGCGCGGCGGCGGCTCTTCAAGCGTCTTGAGCAGCGCGTTGAAGGCCTCCTTGGTAAGCATGTGCGCTTCGTCGATGATGAATACCTTGTAACGGGCGTCGATGGGCGCGTAGCCGACATCCTCTTTGAGAGACCGGATGTCGTCGATGCGGCGATTGGACGCGCCGTCCATCTCGATGACGTCCACGGCGGCCCCTGCGGTGATCTGCCTGCAGTGGGCGCACTCGTTGCAAGGCTCCGAGGTCGGGGCGTTCACGCAGTTGAGCGCCTTGGCGAAGATGCGCGCCACGGTGGTCTTGCCCACGCCCCGGGTGCCGCTGAAAAGATATGCGGGCGCGACGCGGTCGTTCTGGGCCGCGCGGGAGAGGATGGTCTTGACCGACTCCTGCCCCGCCACGTCGGCAAAGGTCTGGGGACGGTACTTGGCGGTAAGGCTGCTGGTGCTCATGCTGATGCTCGCTCGGTCAATATAAAAAACGGGGAGCCCGGCCAGTGCCGCCGGACTCCCCGGTCAATAGCAGAACAGCGGCCGCTAATCCACCGAATAACGGTGCAGCCAGTGCTCGTAATCCTCGTTCTCGCCTTTGAGGATTTTGAAGAACTCGGTCTGCAGCGCTTTGGTGACGGCCCCGGCCTTGCCCTCGCCCACCTGACGGCGGTCGATCTCGCGGATCGGGGTCAGCTCGGCCGCGGTGCCGGTGAAGAAGACTTCGTCCGCGGTGTAGAGCATATCGCGACCGATGGCCATTTCGCGGACCTCGTATCCAAGGTCGGAGGCGAGCTGGATTACGGAGTCGCGGGTCAGGCCGCCCAGCACCTGCGAGAGGTGCGGGGTGTAGAGCACTTCGCCCTTGACCATGAAAATGTTCTCGCCGGAACCTTCGGCAACGTGGCCGGTGGTGTCGAGCAGGATGGCCTCGTCGTAGCCGTCCGCCACGGCCTCTGTCTTGGCCAGCACGGAGTTGACATAGTTGCCGCAGGCCTTGGCCTTGGTCATCATCACGTTCACGTGGTGACGGGTGTAGGAGCTGCAGCGGACGCGAATGCCTTTTTCAAGCGCCTCATCACCGAGATACGCGCCCCACGGCCAGGTGGCGATGCACACGCGGATCGGGTTGTTGCCGGGATGAACGCCCATGGCGCCGTCGCCCACGAAGACCAGCGGGCGGACATAGGCCCCCTTGAGCTTGTTGGCCTTGAGGGTTTCGTCAGTGGCCTGAACCAGTTCGTCGAGGCCGTAGGGCACCTTGATGCCGAGAATCTTGGCGGAATCCAGTAGACGGACCATATGCTCTTCCAGACGGAAGACCTCGGAGCTGCCGTCGGTGCATTCATAAGCGCGAATGCCTTCGAAAACGCCCGTGCCGTAATGAAGGGCGTGGGTGAGGACGTGCACGTTAGCCTGCTCCCAGGGGACCAGCTCGCCGTCGAACCAGATGAACTCGGACTGTTGAACCATTTCTATGCTCTCCTTAATGGGTATTTCCCGACTATTGAACGAATGAAGCTAATAAAAGGCGGTGCCGGGGTCAAGAATCGACGTAAAAAAGACGCATAAGAAACCCTCCTTCAACCTCCCGGGTTCTCCCCGTTTTTTCCGATGAAAAAGCATTTGCGAAACACTTTCGCCCAAACCGAAAGAACGGCACTTTGTCTTCCGCTGTTTTGGAAACGCAACCCCTCGTCTTCAAAGGAATTTCATACCTCGACAAACCTTTTCGGAAAACAAATTTCACTTTGACAGCGGACGCGGGGCGCGGATATGAAAACAAGTTCCAACAAAAACCTTTCAACAGCGAGGAGTTCCGTCCATGCAGCAATTCGCCCGCGTGCACCGGCTGCCGCCTTATGTCTTCGCTCAGGTCAACGAACTGAAGATGAAGATGCGCCACCAGGGCGCCGACATCATCGACCTGGGCATGGGCAACCCCGACGTGCCCACCCCCAAGCATATCCTGGACAAGCTCAGCGAGGCGGCGTATCGCCCCGGCAACTCCCGCTATTCGGCGTCCAAGGGCATCAAGGGGCTGCGCAAGGCGATAGCGGACTGGTACAAGCGCCGCTTCGACGTCTACCTCGACAAGGACATGGAGACCTGCGTCACCATGGGCGCCAAGGAGGGCCTCGCACATCTGGCGCTGGTCATGCTTACGCCCGGCGACGTGGTGCTCGCCCCGGACCCGGCCTACCCCATTCACCCCTATGCATCCATCATCGCGGGGGCAGACGTGCGGCGCGTGCCCATCGGCAAGGACCGGGACTTCTTCGAGGACCTGAAGGTCGCCGTCACGCACAGCTGGCCGCGTCCCAAGCTGTTGATCATCAACTTCCCGCACAACCCCACCACAGAGTGCGTGGACATCGCGTTCTTCCAGCGCATCGTGGACTTCGCCAAGGAGCACGAGCTCTACGTCATCCATGACCTCGCCTACGCGGACTTCACCTTCGACGGCTATGAGGCGCCGAGCTTCCTGCAGGCGGACGGGGCCAAGGACGTGGGCGTCGAGTTCTTCTCGCTCACCAAGAGCTACTCCATGGCCGGAATGCGCGTGGGCTTCTGCTGCGGCAATCAGGACATGGTTCAGGCGCTCACCAGAATCAAGAGTTATCTTGACTACGGCATATATACTCCAATACAGGTGGCAGCCACGCACGCATTAAACGGTGATCAGGAATGCGTGACCGAGATCATGGACATCTACAAGGACCGGCGCGACGCCCTGTGCGAGGGACTCAACCGCATTGGCTGGGAAGTCGAACCGCCCAAGGCGACCATGTTCCTGTGGGCCCAGATTCCCGAGGAGTTCAGGCACATGGGGTCCGTCGAGTTTTCCAAGATGCTTCTGAAGGAAGCGGAAGTGGCCGTCTCTCCGGGGCTCGGCTTCGGCCAGTACGGCGACGACCACGTACGGTTCGCCTTCGTGGAAAACCGCCACCGAACCAATCAGGCAATACGAAATCTGCGAAAATTCTTCGCAAAGGGGTAATATCAGATGAAAAGCGTGAAACTCGGACTCGCCGGATTCGGAACCGTCGGCTCCGGCCTTGCCGCAATCCTCGAGGAAAACGGGGAATGGATCGAACGCCGCATCGGACGCAGGCTTGAAATCGCCACCGTGGTGGTGCGCGACCTCAACAAGCCCCGCGCCGCAGCAACCGCTCCCGGCACCGAGTTCACCACGGACCTCACCCGACTCACCGCGAACCCCGAAATTGACATCGTGGTGGAGTGCATGGGCGGTCTGGATTCCGCATACGACCTGATCCGGTCCGCGCTCGAAGCGGGCAAGCACGTTGTCACAGCCAACAAGCATCTGCTCGCTGAGCGCGGGCCGGAACTGTTCGCCATCGCCCGGGAAAACGGCACCGGCCTGTCTTTCGAGGCCAGCTGCGCCGGTGGCATTCCCATCGTGCAGACGCTCAAGAACAGCCTTGCGGGCGACCGCGTGCTGGAAATGCTCGGCATCCTGAACGGCACGGCGAACTATATCCTTTCCGAAATGACCACCAAGGGCATGGACTTCGCCACCGCCCTTTCCAAAGCGCAGGACCTCGGTTACGCAGAGGCCGACCCCACGTTCGACGTGGAGGGCTTCGACGCAGCGCACAAGCTCTGCGTCCTGTCCCGCCTCGCGTTCGGGCTGGACTACCCCCTCGCCGAACTGCCGATTCAGGGCATCACCGCCGTGACCCCGCTGGACATTGATCTGGCCCGCGAGTTCGGTTACCGCATCAAGCTCATGGCCCACGCCCGCGTGGTGGACGGCAAGATCGAAGCGGGCGTGCATCCTGCTCTGGTCAAATACACCTATCTTCTGGCGCGCGTCGGCGGCAACTACAACGCGGTGCGCGTGGTCGGCAACGCCGTGGGACCGGTCATGCTGCACGGTCAGGGCGCGGGCGACACCCCCACCGGCAGCGCGGTTCTGGCCGACATCATCGACCTCGCCAAACACATCGACCGCAGCGGCTGCGACGAGGCGTACCGTCCGGACAACACCGGTTTCCGCAACGCGGATATCCCGCTGGCAGACATTCTGCCGCCGGAGGAATCCCGCAGCAGCTATTATTTCCGATTCACCGTGGCGGACCGCCCCGGCGTCATGGCGGCCATCTCGAAAAGCATGGCCGATCACTCCATCTCCATCGCTCAGGCGGTGCAGAAAGGCGACGAACAGTCCGAAGGCGTGCCCGTGGTCTTCATCACCCACGAATCCCGCGCCCGTGACGTAGCCGCCTGCATCGACGAGATCGATGCCATGGACTTCACGGTTCAGCCCTGCGTAAGTTTCAGAATCCTCTAAGGAAAGCCATATGAAATTTCTCTTTCTCGTTGCCGACGGAATGGGCGACTGGCCGCACAAGGCCCTCGGACACCGCACCCCGCTTGAAGCGGCGAACACGCCCGCCATGGACGAACTGGCCCGCACCGGCATGGTCGGCCGCTGCGCCACCATCCCGAAATCCATGCCGCCGGGGTCTGACGTGGCCAACATGGCCCTGCTCGGTTTCGATCCAGAGAAATACCATACGGGACGCGGCCCCATCGAGGCAGCCGCACAGAACCTTCAGGCCGGCCAAGACGACTTGGTCTGGCGCATGAACCTCGTGACGGTCGAGGATTACGGGCCGGACGGCATCATGCGCGACTACTCGGCCGGGCATATAGAGACCGAGCAGTCCAGACCGCTCGTGGAAAAGATGCAGGAACTCGTGGGCAACGACACCTACAGCTTTGTTCCGGGGGTCCAGTACCGACACCTGCTGGTGCAGAAGGACGGCGCGCTCGGTGCAGAGGCGGAGCTGGACATCAACCCGCCCCATGACATCCTCGACAAGCCCATCAACCGCGACATGCAGCGCTATTCGCGAAACCCTGAATTCTGGGACCTGTTGCAGGAAGCCCGTGAAATCCTTGTGCGGAACGGCACCACGCGCGCCAACGCCATCTGGCCCTGGGGACAGGGACGCCCGCTGTCGCTCCCCGGCTTCGAGGAACTCTTTCATATGAAGGGCGCGGTCATTTCCGCAGTGGACCTCATCAAGGGACTTGGCTTCGCATCCGGCATGGAAGTCATCGACGTTCCCGGCGCGACCGGCCTGCTGGACACCAACTATGAAGGCAAGGTGGAAGCCGCGCTCAAATTCCTTGAGACCGGAGACTTCGTCTTCGTGCATCTGGAAGGCCCGGACGAGTGCGGTCACGGCGGTAATCCTGAAGAGAAGCGCGAAGCCATCGAACGCTTCGACAGCCGGGTGGTGGCGCCGCTCCGCGAGGCTCTCAAGGACGAGGAAACTGCATGGCTGGTCTGTTGCGACCACTACACCCCCTGCGTGGAGCGCACTCACACCAAGGACCCGGTGCCGTTCATCGTCAACGGCCCCGGATGCGAGGCATCCAACCTTGACAACTTCACGGAGAAGAGCGCAGATTCAACTGGCATCCGCATAGAAGACGGACACGGCCTTCTGCCCTTCGCCGTCGAAAACACAAGGAAATAGCCAATGTCCCGGGAGTTCCCCCAGCCGGAGTTCCGATACCGCCACTTCGTCTCATACGGTGAAACCGACGCCATGGGCGTCCTTTACAACGCCGAATATCTCCACCTTTTCGAACGCGCCCGCAGCTTCGCCATGCGTGAGCTGGGAATGAGCTACGCAGAGGTGGAAAAACGCGGCGTCATCCTGCCCGTGCGCGAAGCCTGCTGCCGATACCGCAAGCCCGTGAGCTACGATCAGGAAGTCATCGTACGCATGGGCGTGGAGGAATGGAAAAAAGCCTCCATGCGCTTCGCTTACGAAATCCGCGACGCGGACATGTCCACCGTTTACGCCACGGGCATGACCGAACACGCATGCGTATCCCCGGACGGACGCATCGTGCGCTGCCCCGACTGGCTGCGCGACCTGTTCCGATAGCCGCCCCCCGCCACCGCTTTCTATGAAGTGGCTTGCCTCACGGCAGGCACATCGTTTTCGCACGAGCACCAAACCGGAATATCATCATGAAACTCGACGTCCACACCCACGCATTCCATCCGAAAATCGCCAATAAAGTCCTCCAACAGCTGCACGGGCATTACGGCATTGCGCCCGTCGGTACCGGAACCCCCTGCGACCTGTTGGACCGGGCCGACAAGGCCGGGCTTGACGGGGTTGTGATCCACACCGCCGCGACCGATCCCTCGCAGGTCGTTCCCGCAAACAACTGGGCGCTCGAGCTCATGGCCGGCGACCCGCGCATCATTGCCTTCGGCACAATGCACCCGGGCTACGACCGCATCGAGGAGGAGCTGCAGCGCCTGGAGCGCAAAGGTGTCAAGGGGCTGAAATTCCACCCCGACTTTCAGGGATTCCGCATGAATGATCCAGAGTTTTACGAGCTCATGGAAATCGTGAACGGCCGCTTCACGCTCATGTTCCATGTGGGCGATGTGCTGCCTCCGGACGAGAACCCCTCCTGCCCCAGAAAGCTCGCAGCCATCCGCGAAGCGTTTCCGCAGCCGACCATCATCGCCGCGCACATGGGCGGATACCGACACTGGGATCATGTGCTGGAGCATCTCTGCGGAAAAGACGTCTACTTCGACACCTCCAGCACCCTTGAATTTGTGGACGACAAGCTCCTCGGCGACCTTGCAAGACATCACGGACTGGACCACCTGCTTTTCGGCAGCGACTACCCCTTGTATGATCCCGGCGGAGAGCTGCACACCCTTGAGCATCGGCTCGGACTGAACGAAAGCCAGATGGAAGGGATTCTTACCCACGCGTCAGTCCTGCTGAACCTGTAACCGTTCACGGTTCCCTCCTGCCGTTTGCCGAATTGCTTTTGTGAAAGCGCAGGGAGTTTGCTAAAAAGAAGCCTCGAAGGATTGCATTACAGTCAACCAAGGAGGAGGCTTGGCATGAGCAAACAGTCCATCTGCGCGTGGCAGCGGCTGGAACCGGGAGCGGCCATCCGCGACCCCGGCAACGCCGCGGCGCTCAAGACAGGCGACTGGCGGACCCTCGTCCCCGTGCTGAACGAGGACGAGTGCATCAAGTGCACCATGTGTGCGGTATTCTGTCCCGAGTTCTGCATTTCGGAACACGAGGACGGTTTTTTCCGTCCGGACCTGAACTACTGCAAGGGCTGCGGCATCTGCGCCAACGAATGCCCCAAGACCGCCATCACGATGGTCATGGAGGAGAAGTAGCATGGCACGCAGAATCGGAACCGAAGTATCGCTTGCAGTGGCGGATGCGGTCAAGATGGCCGCACCGGACGTCATCTCCGCCTATCCCATCACCCCCCAGACACACATTGTTGAAGAGCTGTCCGAGTTCGTGGCGAACGGAGAGCTTGACGCCGAGTACATCCCCGTGGAGTCCGAGCACTCCGCCATGAGCGCGGCCGTGGGAGCCGCGGCCGCCGGAGCGCGGGTCTACACGGCTACGTCCGCACAGGGACTGGCGCTGATGCACGAGATTCTGTTCATCGCCTCCAGCATGCGGCTGCCCATGGTCATGACCGTGGCCAACCGCGCCCTGTCAGGCCCAATCTCCATCTGGAACGACCACTCGGACATCATGGCCGAGCGCGATATCGGCTGGGTCCAGCTCTTTGCGGAAAACGGACAGGAAGCCCTCGAGCTTACTTGGGCGGCCTTCCGCATCGGCGAGGACAAACGGGTGATGCTGCCAGTAATCCTCAACATGGACGGCTTCATCATGTCCCACATGATCGAACCCATCACCATTCCCGACAAGGAAGTGGTGGACGCCTTCCTGCCGCCTTACGAACCGCAGATCAAGCTGGACACCGCCGACCCGGTCACCTTCGGCCCCGTGGGTGTTCCCGAGGTGTACCTCGAAGCCAAGAAACAGTGTGAACAGGCGCTTCTCGACTCCAAGTCCGTGGTCAGGGAGGTTGTCGACGATCTCAACCATACGTTCGGCAGACAGTACGGGCTGGTGGAGACCAACGGCGCCGAGAATGCGGAAACCGTCATCGTGACCATGGGCTCGCTCGGCGAATCCGTCATGACCGCAGTGGACCGCATGAACGCCGAAGGCAAGGCCGTAGGACAGGCCCGCATCCGCCTCTGGAGACCGTTCCCGGTCGAAGAGTTCATGGACGCCGTCAAGGGGGCCGGAAAACTGCTCGTCATCGACCGCGCCATGAGCCCCGGCTCTGTCAACGGTCCTGTAGCGCAGGAATTGAAAAGCGTCTTCTACGGTCGCCTCGACGCCCCGGAAATCGTCAACGTCATTGCCGGAATCGGCGGGCGCGACGTGCCCGTGGACGACTTCGTGAAGATGGTCGAGCTTGCCGAAAATGGCGAACTCGACGAAACCTACACGCTCTGGGGGTTGGACAGCGATGCTTAAGGATATCGACCTGAGCGGTGTCGGCAAGACGAAGCTCAAGGAAATTCATAAGATGGAGTCCATGGTCTCCTCGGGACACCGCGCCTGTCAGGGCTGCGGCGAGGTGCTCGCCATGGGCATGGTTACTCGCGTCGCGGGGCCGGATACGATAGTATGCAACGCCACCGGATGCATGGAAATCATCAGCTCCCCGTATCCGCAGACCGCATGGAAGGTGCCGTGGATTCACGTGGCCTTCGAGAACACGGGCGCGGTGGCCTCCGGCGTGGAAGCGGCGATCAAGACGCTGCATCGCAAGGGAAAGCTCTCCTCAAAGCCGAATATCATCTGCTTCGGGGGCGACGGAGCCACGGCCGACATCGGCTTCGGCTCCCTGTCCGGGGCCATGGAACGCGGGCACAACATGCTCTATGTCTGTCTCGACAACGAGGCCTACATGAACACTGGCATCCAGCGCTCCAGCTCCACACCCTACGGCGCATCCACCACCACGTCGCCATGCGGCTCGGAAAGCATCGGCCAGCATACGCAGAAAAAGAACATGCCGCGCATCATCGCAGAGCACGGCGTGCCCTACGTCGCCACGGCCAGCCCGAGCCATCCCACGGACCTCATGGACAAGGTCGCCAAGGCTCTCGCCGTGGACGGCCCGGCCTATCTGCACATCTACTCTCCCTGCCCCACCGGCTGGGGAAGCAAGGGTGAAAAGTCCATCGAGATTGCCAAGCTCGCGGTGGAGACCAACCTGTTCCCGCTTTATGAGGTGACAGGAGGGCGCTTCGCTTTCACCAAGAAGATAAAGAAAGTCAAACCGATCGGCGACTACCTGAAACTCCAGCGCCGGTTCCGCCATCTCACCGAGAAGGAAATCGGCTTCATCCAGCAGACGGTGGAAAGCGACTACGAGGAGCTTGAACGCTTCTGTCAGGCCACCGCCAAATGTGAGGAATAGCAAAATCCCCCGCATCGACCCGATGCGGGGGATTCTTCATTGCAACATGCTCTTGAATCAGACCAGGTCGGTGATGGAGCCGAACTGGGGATCGAACAGACGTCGATAGGTCCGTACCACGAACCCGTCGGTCATGCCCGAAATGTAATCGCAAATGATGCGGTATTTCCAGTCCTTATCCTGCAAGGAAGCTATTGCCCGACCATAATGCGCTGGCAGAAGCTGGTAACGAGGTGCTTTGAGAAGCACGTACTCCTTCTCGAACACCTCGAAAAGTTCTTTGAGAATACGTCGCCCCTTGTATTCGGTCTGATGAATCTGGGGCGTCCGGAACACGAGGGCCATGGACAGCTTCTTCATCAGCCTGCACAGAGCGCGCATGGCCGGATCGACCTTTATGTCGTACGCATACCGGTTGGTGCGGTCCGAGAGAAAGTTCTGCCTTTCCACGACAGTGGTCCCATGGATGAACTTGCCTATCATCCCGTTGAGATACCCGTTGTGCCGATCCTTCATGACAGCTTCGCACAGTCGGTCCAGATGCGCGTCATCTTCGCCAGTGTAGTCTTCGCTCTTGAAGTCCTGCCAGTTGCGAATAGTCTTAACGGTGACGAATCCGGCCTGTATGCCGTCGGAAACATCGTGGATGCTGTAGGCAATGTCGTCGGCCCAGTCCATGATGCGACATTCGATGCTCTTGAAGGAATTGAGGCTCTCCTCGTCGCCTTCAAGTGCATCCCGGAAGGATGGCTGACCGGAAACGAAATCCAGCGTGGGCTGCTGGAAGTCGTATATGAAATGGTGCTTCTTCTTCCCAGAGTCCCTGTGGAGAATCTTGTACTTCAGCATCCCGTCCAGAAAGGCGCGTGTGGGGTTCATGCCTTTCCACTCCGCCCCGCTACGGTAGAACAGGTCGTTGAGAATGCGCAGGTTCTGGGCGTTGCCCTCAAAGCCCCCGGCGCGCCGATCATACATAAGCTCGTTCAACGCGGCCTCGCCCGCATGGCCGAACGAAGGATGCCCGATGTCGTGCGCCAGACAGACCGCCTCCACAAGATTCTGGTCCACGATGAAATCGTCGCCGAGAGGGCCGTCGTGCAACCGGTTCAGGTGATTGCAGATGGACCGCCCGATCTGCGAGACCTCTATGGAATGGGTCAGGCGGGTGCGATAGAAATCGAATTCCCCGGACAGAAAGACCTGAGTCTTGTTCTGCAGTCGTCGAAAGGCCGGAGAATATATGATCCTGTCGCGATCCTGTTCAAACGGGGTGCGCCCCTTCTCCTTACGGTTCTGACCGTGGTTCTGGCACTCGGTGTCGAAAGCGTTGTAAAAGCTGCTGAGCACTGTTGATCTCCAGAGGGTTTCCGGCAATCTAGCCCAGCATCCGCAAAAAGAAAACCTGTCGGTGACAAGCGGGCTCACGCAGGATATGGTCCGGAAAACAAAGAGGATACTCCATGAACCAGATACAGCACATGGTCATTCCCGCAGCCGGGCTCGGACGCAGGATGGCGGGCGCGATTCCGGGCATCCCCGGTCATTTCCCCAAGGAGATGCTCCCCATTGGCGGTCGGGCGGCCATTCAGCATGCTGTGGTCGAAGGCTTTCAGGCAGGAATCCGAGATTTCACGATCATCACCCGGCGCGGCAAGGAAATCATCCGTACCCTGTTTGACAAAGGGCAATACCCCGGTGGCATGAAGGATGAGCATCAAAGCGAGTTGGATGCCGTACTTGAGAAAAGCAGCTTCCATTTTATCGAACAGGAACAGCTCGACGGCGAGTGCGGAGCCATCTTTCTTGCCCGTAATGTCGTCCAAGACAATCCTTTCGCCGTGGTTTATCCCGACAACGTGTGCAGACCCTCAGGCGTGATGGCAAAGATGCTCGACGAATTCACCAAGGCACCCGCCGACCTTGTCGCGCTCATGCAGGTCAACGACGAGAACAAGCACTGTATAAGCAACTCAGGCCGCGTGGACCTCGAGGACTTCTCTGAAGGAAACCGCATTCGTCTGAGATCGATTCATCCCAAAAGGGAAGGACACTTCGAACCTCGGCATGAAGGAGAAATGCGAACCTGCGGCATCTACCTCGCGCTGCCCCACTACTTCGAGTTCATAGAAAGAGGGCTTGCCGAGATCGGACGGCAGGAACTCAGTGACGGCATGGTCCGGCGCGCGATGCTTGAAGCCGACATCCCGATTTACGGCCTACCCGTTGCTGAGGAAGTTCACGATACCGGCAACCCGGAAGGCTTCTGGCGCTGCGCTCAGGAATTCGCGCGGGACACCCAAGACTAGAAAATCCCCCTGCCGAAGATCGTCAGGGGGATTTCTATCGACCTACTTTTTGGTCATTTCCTGCCCACAGCAGGAAAGCGGCACCGTACAGGATTCCTCACCGCCCGGGCTGCACGAACAAGACTTTTCAACCTTGAGTTCAAGTCCGCACTTTTCGCAGTAGTAGATGTCGCCGGGCTTCATTTCATGACAATTGGCCATTGGTCGTTCCTCCAATTTACGGTTCGAAAAGGATTTCGCACATCCTCTTATATACCGTTCAGGAGCAAGCGTGTAAACGCGGAACCGGCAATTAATAATCGCGCTTGTGAAATTCAGGCACAAAAAAGGCCCGGTGCGCCGATCGCACCGGGCCTGACTTTGCGCTACAACAAGCTCTTGCGGTGATTAACCTTCAAAAGCCTTGATGAAGTTGGGGGCGACCTGCTTCTTGCGGGACATCACGCCTTCCAGCCAGACGGAGTTGCCGTCGACCTTGACGCCGTCGAAAGCCTTCTCGACAACGGAAGCGTCGTCGGAAGCGATCAGCATTTCGGAGCCTTCCTTCATGATGTCGGTAAGCAGCAGGAAGACGGAGTGACGACCGTCGGTCTTCACTTTTTCGATCTCGGCCTGCAGGGCTTCCTTGTGAGCGTCCAGCATGGACAGGTCAACGACTTCCAGCTGGCCGATGCCGACCTTGTTGCCGGACATGTCGAAGTCCTTGTAGTCACGGAAAACCAGTTCGTCGGCGGAAGCGCCGTCAACGGCGGACTTGACCTTGAACATTTCCATGCCCAGAGCCATCACGTCGGCGACACCGGCGATCTTGGCCAGTTCTTCGACGGCCTTCTTGTCGGCGTCGGTGCAGGTGACGGACTTGAACATGACGGTGTCGGACAGGATGGCACAGAGCAGGATGCCGGCGACGTTCTTGGGCATTTCGATGCCGTAGAAGTCGTACATGGCCTTGATGACGGTGCCGGTGCAGCCGACAGGCCAGACCCACATTTCGAGCGGGTTCGGGGTGGTGACGTCGCCGAGCTTGTGGTGGTCCACAACGCCCAGGAGTTCACCTTTTTCAAGGTTGTCCATGGACTGGGACAGGTCGGTGTGGTCGACCAGCACGATCTTCTGATCGGTGGCGTCGGTCATCACTTCGGGGGCGGAAAAACCGAACTTTTCCAGAACAAAAGCGGTTTCGGGAGCGATTTCGCCCTGAGCGATGGGCTTGGCTTCCATGCCGCGCTTGGTCCAGAGATCAGCAACCGCAATGGCGGAAGCAATGGTGTCGGTATCCGGATTCTTGTGTCCAACAACTACGATAGCCATATCAAGTCCTCCTAAAATGGATTGGTTTGCAGCAAACGGCTACACCCTAAAATCAAGAATGTTCCATTTATCACAAAGTCCACCGGCTGCCAAGTCAGAAAGCATGGCGGAATGAGAAAAAGAGCACAAGCGCCGCACAGGCAAAAAGTACAGCATATGCGCGCCTTACACGTAATGCCATGACCCCTCCGAGGGTCGCGGCAATAAGCAGATGCGCCCATTGGACCTTCAGCGAAGAGAGCAGACCGCCAATGCGCGGCAGGATCATCTCGAAAACCCAAGTATATCCAATGAGTATGACATAGAACAGAACAAATGCCGTTATAAAATGCGTCATGGCCGAGCGAAGAATCAGTTGGCCCGGCAGGCCGTGATGAACAGGTTTGCGCGACCAATTGAGCAGCTTGTTGTAACTTTTCTTTTCTCGCATTCGCTGGACACCCTCAAGCTGTGCACCCAACCACGCAAGCGGCATGGAGGCAAACAGAACCACCATGATTCTTGACGGGTCCACCATTTCGAACCAGCTGACGATGGCGAGAGAGGCAAAGGCGGCGGCGGTGAGATGCGGAGGGATGTATGCCCCCACGGGAAGCAGGTCCAGCCAGAACAGTTCAAAAAATATGGCAATGGCCATGCATGTTTCGAAATGTCCGGTAACGAGAGCCCAGAAAAGCCCGATGACAAGCGGCCGCTCAAGCAGCCCGATGCTTACGGTGCTTCTGAAAAGCGCGAAGAGCGCAAAAAAAAAGCGACGACGGCAAACCAGATGTACGGCGATGCGATCATGCGGGGAACCTCACCTGTACCGGATCATTGGGCACGCACCGAAAGTCGAGCACGACGCCCTTTTTGTAAAGGTAGCGCAGACAGCCCTCTTCTTCCGAAGAAAGTGAAACGCTTGGAGAAAACTGCTTTTTACCGGGGCTGTAATGCACGTTTCCAATGTTCAGATCATCGTACGACCAGCCGAGATCATAGGCGCGCCGCGCATCGGCGCAGTTGGAGACAAGCACAAGGACATCCTCCTTGTCCAACTCGGAAAGCTGCGCTTCGAGGTCATCGAGTTGCACGAAGAGACATTCCACGCCACCGGGGATGGCGAGGGACATGATCTGCTGCTGCATGATGTCGGCGGAAAGTTCGTCGTTGGCCACCACGATCACCGTTGCCCCGGTATACGGCAGCCACGACTCTATGACCTGACCGTGGATGAGGCGGCTGTCGATGCGAATAAGCGCCATCTAGTGCTTCCCCTTCTTGGAGCCCGGCTTGGCATTGAGCAGCGCACCGGCCACCTTGATGCCCTGCCGCCCGGCCTCGGCCGCATCAGAGGCGATCTCCGCAAGCGGCTTCTGGCGCGATTGGAGCGCCTTGACGAGCATAGGCAGGTTGACGCCGGTGACAACCTCGACCTTTTCCGACTTGAGCAGGGACAGGCTCAGCGTTGTCGGGGAACCGCCGAAAAGGTCTGTCAGAATGATGGTGCCGCGCTTGTCGGAGGTGCGCTGGATGGCTTCCCGAATAGCCTCGACGGTCTTGTCCACGCCACGGTCGACGTCGACGCCCACGGACTCGGCCCGCTCCTGAGGACCGAGCACGGTCTCGGCCGCCTTGATGAGTTCCTCTCCAAAAGCTCCGTGCGTCACCACAAGGACGCCCGCGCCGATTTCCTGTTCGCTCTCAGCCATGAGTGCCTACCCAAGTTCCATGTGTCGATGTTCCAGAGTCACGGAGTATCCGTTATCCTTCAGATTGGCGAAAAGATTCTCGGCCACGGCCACGGAGCGGTGCCTGCCGCCGGTGCAACCGATGGCGATGGTTATCCTGTAGCGCCCCTCGTCAGCGTAAAGAGGGAGGATGTAGTCGATGAAATTCCTGAACCTGCCGATGAATTCGCTCCCGGGCTCTCTGCCGAGCACGAACTCGGCCACGTCGGCATCCTTTCCGGAGCCGGCCTTGAGGTCCGCGTCGAAATAGGGATTGGGCAGAAAGCGCATGTCGAACACGAGGTCCGCCTCAATCGGCATTCCGTACTTGAAGCCGAAGGACAGCACGTGGACGCGCATCCCCCTGCCCGGCTCCTGCACCGTGGTCCATTTTTCCTGAATAACCCGGCGCAAGTCGTGCACCGAGTACTGGGTGGAGTCGATGGCAAGGGCCGCCTGCTTGCGGATCGGGTCCAACAGATCACGTTCCTTCTCAAGAGCCTGCTCCAGTCCGAGGCTGGCACTCTCCAGCGGATGCGGACGACGAGTCATGGCATAGCGCGTCACGAGCGTTTCGAGACGAGCCTCCACGAAAAAGATTTCGACGCGGGCGCCCATGCTGTCCATGGACTCCAGCGCCTCGTTCCACTCTTCGAGAAAGTCGTCCTGACGCAGGTCCAGTCCGAGCACCAGCCCGCGCTGCCGGGGGTCATCCTTCTGCCGAAAGAGCTCCGCGAGCTTGGGTGCCATGCTCACCGGCAGCCCGTCCACGCAGAAAAAGCCGAGGTCTTCAAAGACCCGGATGGCGGTACTCTTCCCCGCCCCTGAAAGGCCGGTTACAATGATGACCGTGAAGGCGTTGCGTGGTGTCATGGCGGGTTATGCGCTCTTGAGCAGTTTCCAGAGTTCATCCTGTCCCTCCGCCTCCATGAAGGCCTTGCGGAAGGAGTCGTCCTTCAAAAGCCGCGAGATGTGCGCCAGAATGCGCAGATGCATCCCCGCGACCTGTTCAGGAGCGAGCACCAGAAAGAATATATGACACGGCTTGAAGTCGAGCGACTCGAAGTCGAGCCCTTCCCGGCTTCGGCCTGCCACAACGGCGATCTGTTCCAGAGAGTCCAGCTTTCCGTGTGGAATGGCGACGCCGTCGCCGATGCCTGTGGTGCCGAGCTCCTCGCGCTCCTTGAGAACGCGCAGGACATTGTCGGCATCCATGTCCGGGAAGCGTTCCTGCAAGGGAACGACAAGCTCTCCGAGGGCCCCGGCCTTGTCGGCCGAGGCCATGTCGGAGAGAATCAGGTCCTTTTCAAGGTAGTCACCAAGTTTCATTGATCAGAATCCGGGATCGATGAGGCCGAAGTCTCCGTTGTCGCGCTTGTAGATGACGTTGACGCCCTCGGTTTCGCTATTCCTGAAGACGAGGAACTCATGATCCATGGTGTCAAGCTGCATGGCAGCCTCGTCCACGGACATGGGCTTGGGCACGTAGCTGTCCGTTCCCACAATGGTGGGCTCGGAAAGACGGTCTTCGCCATAGTTCAGGTAGTTCATGCGAACCTCCCGTTCCTGACGGACCTTTCTGGTCTTGCCCTTCATCTTCTCGCGCTGCTTGCGAAGCTGCGCCTCAAGCTTGTCCAGCACCAGATCAATGGTGGCGTACATGTCCTCGGAGGACTCGATCGCCGTCAGGTGCATGGTGTCCGCATCCAGGATGACGTCCGCCTTGTGACGGAGCTTCTCCACCATGAGGTTCACCTGAAGATCCGCATTGTCGGTGTCCTTGAAGAACTTGCCGAGCTTGGCGAAGCGCTTGTTGGCATAATCCCGCAGATGCTGAGAAGGATCGAAGTTCTTGAAGGTGAAGCTGATATTCATGGAATACCCTCCTGGTTATGGGTAGTGAACAAGCCTTGACTAAAAATAGCTCTTGCGCTTGGACGATGATGCAATCCCCATGGCGGACCGGTACTTTGCCACGGTCCTGCGGGCGATGTTCACGTCCAGCCGCTCCTTGAGTATCTCGCCGATCTTTTCGTCGCTGAGCGGTTTTTTCGGCTCCTCCTCGCTTATGAGTTTCTTTATGAGCGCCTTGACGCTTTCCGACCCGACCTGCGAACCGTCGCCGAGGTCGAGAGCACTGTTGAAAAAGAATTTGAGCTCGAAAATGCCGTGCGGTGTGGACACGTACTTGCTCGTCGTGATGCGGCTGACCGTGGACTCGTGCATGTTTATGTCTTCGGCGACCTCCTTGAGGATCAGGGGCTTGAGCTTGGTCACGCCCTCCACGAAGAATTCGCGCTGAAACTTCACGATGCTCTCCATGACCTTGTAGAGCGTGCGCTGGCGCTGGTACAGGCTCTTCATCAGCCATGCCGCGGAGCTCATCTTGTCGCGGAAATAGTCCTTGTCCAGATCCGCCCTTCCCTGCACGGTGTCGGCGAGGAACTGGTTCATCTGCAAACGCGGCAGACCGTCCTCGTTGAGCACGATCACGAAATCGTCCCCGTAGCTGTAAACATACACGTCGGGGCTGACGTAGTGCGGCTCGGTACTCGAAAAATTGGCGCCAGGCATGGGGTCGAGCTTCTGAAGCTCTTCAAGATACCCCTTGAGCTCTTCCAGAGAAATCTTGAACTTTCGGGCAAGCGGCTTGAAGCGGTTCTTTTCGATGTCCTCAAGGTGTTCGGTGACTATCGACACAAGAATGGGATCGTCGATGCCGAGCATCTCCATCTGCACAAGCAGACATTCACGCGGAGTACGGGCCGCAACGCCGACAGGGTCGAGACGCTGGATGCGCCTGACCACGGACTCGACGAGATCCTCGTCGACACCGGGAATCATCTCGCAGAGCTCTTCCATGCTGGCCTGAAGATAACCGTTGGAGTCAAGGTTGCCTATGATTACATCGGTAATGGCGACCTCCTGCTCCGAGAAGTCGGAGAGACGGATCTGCCAGCCGAGGTGCCCTTCAAGGGAAGGCTTAGACGCGAGACGGGCCTCAAAAGTCAGGCCCTCTTCCGGGGACTCGTATTCGCGGACCTGCGACTGCTTGGAAGAGCTGGAGAACTCGCCCATGTAGTTGTCCCAGTCCGCGTCACGCATGACGGATTCATCGGTCCCCTCGCCCGCTTCCTTGAGGGAGTCCGACTCCTTTTCCGGAGCCTCCTGAACGGCCTCGTTTTCGGATTCCTCCAGAAAAGGATTTTCAAGAAGCTCCTGCTGAACCGTTTCAACCAGCTCGAGACGCGACATCTGCAGCAGCTTGATTGCCTGCTGCAACTGCGGCGTCATGACCAGCTGCTGCGTCAGCTTGAGTTGTTGCCTGAGTTCAAGCCCCATACGGTTTCTCTATTCATGCGGGCGTCCCACCCGGTTCTCGACATAAAATTGGTCATTTGCTCGGGGTACACAACCCGAATCACTTGTGTTGAAGTATGCCACATGCTTTCCACTACCGCAAGAAAGACCGGATAACCAACTGCAAATGTTGATTTTACACACACAACACAATGAGCATGAAAAAACTGTACCAACCTTCCGGGCGACTGTAAACGACCAAAGGGTGGAACTCTCGAAAAAAACTAGAGAGAGAAGTCTTCGCCCAGATAGATCTGCCGGGCCCGGGAGCTCTGCACGATGTCGGCAGGCGTGCCGTCGAGGATGATGGTGCCCTCGTACACAAGGTAGGCTCTGTCGCAGATATTCAAAGTTTCCCGGACATTGTGGTCAGAGATGAGAATCCCGATGCCCATACTCTTGAGCACGGAGATGATTTCCTGAATATCAATGACAGCGATGGGGTCGATGCCGGCGAACGGCTCGTCGAGAAGAATGAAATCCGGACTCATGATAAGCGCCCGGGCTATTTCCAGCCTGCGCCTTTCCCCGCCGGAGAGGTACATGGAAGCCTGATCCGCGAGCTTGGTTATGGAGAACATCTCCATAAGCTCATCGGCGCGGTCGCGCTGCTGGCGCGGCGTCATATCCGTCTGCTCAAGGATTATCTGCAGATTCTCGCGAACCGTCAGTTTGCGGAAGATGGAGCTTTCCTGCGGCAGATAACTCACGCCGAGCCGCGCCCGTTCGTGCAACGGAAGGTCTGTGATATTCCTGCCGTTGAGATAGACGTCTCCCGAATACGGCTTGACGATCCCGGCGAGCATGTAGAACGTCGTGGTCTTGCCCGCGCCGTTGGGCCCGAGCAGTCCGACGACTTCCTCGCGGCCGAGCGACAGGCGAATGCTGTGAACGACTTCCTTGCGACCGTAACGTTTGCTGAGATCGGAGGCGGAGAGGCCCTTTTCCATCTACTGAATCTCCAGACCGCTGTTGGTGAAGAACTCGGCTTCGACGCGCTTGCCTTCGCCGCCGACCACCTCACTGCGGTTTTCCCGAACATAAAAACGAATCTTGTCGCCGGTGATGCTGTTGGGGCCGTCGCGCAGGACCGGGTCCTGCTCCATGACCAGAATCCGCGGCTCGACCAGATAGGTCAGCTTGCCGCAGTCACCGGAAGTGTTCCCCTTCTCCGCGTGGACATTCCCGGTGGCAATGATGCGATCAATACCTTTCACATCGAACCGCTTGTCACCCGTGACAAAAAAGGCGGAGACCTTGTCGGCGGTAAGCGTGAGCCCTTCATGCTTGGCAACGACGTTTCCCTCGAAGGCCACGACCTTGCCCTGCTCGTCGTAGGTCATGCGGTCCGCGTTGACCTTGACGGGGACGCCGGTGGGTGCCTGCCGCGGCTTGGGCGGAACGTCCTGAATGTCGGAAACGACCTGCCCGACGCCTTCGGCCGGCTCCACTCCCTCAGGCGCCTCGGCCTTGTTTTCAGCAGACTCGCGCGGGTCGGGAATTTTTTCGAGATACTTGGCGTTGGCATAGCCGATAGCCGCAGACTCGGGGAATTCAGAGGCACCGGGTTCAAAGACGGCCACCCAGCCATCCTGCGGGTATCCCACACGGACGCGATCGCCTTTCATGAGGGTGCGAACATGCTCGGCACCGGGACTTCTGGCCTCGCGAACGTTCAGATTCACGGAAGTCTCACGCAGTTCACCGCGCTGCTGGGAGAAGGCATCGGTCGCAGGGAGAGCCACAAACAGCGCCGCCACCATGAAATACAAGACTCGATTGAAAATCATTTTACTGCTCCGCTTGTTCGTCAGCCCTGTCAGAGCCGACCGCGCTGGTACTCACGACCGCTTCGACGCCACCAGCGGCCACCATCCGCCGTGAGAGGAGATCTATTTCGACGGCGGGGGCCTTCACCTTCAGGTCTGGCCGGGTCACGGAAACACCGCCCTTGATGACGACCTTATCGATGGCCCCGACATAGTCGAAGTTCTTGGCCTGCACGGTAAACATGCCGAAACGGCCGTCCACGTTGTCGTAGAGCGTGAGATTGTCGTTCTGTTGGTCCACTTCTCCGCTGTCGGCACGCACGTATACTTCCTGCCTGTCATCGCCGAAATAGGCGGTGAGCTGCGGACGCTCGACGACAACGAGCCCCTTGTCCTGATCGTAGGCGGCCTTGCGTGCCTGCAACCTCCAGTCGAGGGCACCTCCGCTACCCTGCTCAAGCAGAATGTCCTCCGCGCTGATTTCCGCGCTGGAAACCAGCGGGCTGTCCTCCATGGTCCGCTTGTCGGTGGACGCAGGTTTTTCGGGCTCGGAATGGGAGACATACTCCTTAACGATGAACCCGAAGACGATCCCGCTGAAAAAGATCGCTCCCCAAAGCAGGAACGGCCGAAGCTTCATGTCACCCCACCCACTTGTTCCACTGTTCTTCGAGCAGACCCCGGTGCTTGAGAATGAAGGTTATGGCCTCGCGAACGGCCCCGTCGCCGCCGCGTTTCGTGGATATCCAGTCAGCCATGCTCAGGATTTCCGGTTGGGCGTTGGGAACGGCAAGCGCGAACCCGGCCACCCCCATCACCCCGGCGTCCACCCAGTCGTCGCCCATGAAGGCGGCGTTCTGCGTGCTGACCCCGACGTTTTCGCAGATCTCTTCGAAAAGCGGCACCTTGTGATGATTACCCGGATAGTAATGCCGGATGCCCAGCTCCTTGATGCGGCGCTCCACCGGCGGCTGGTTCAGCCCGGTGATGACGGCGACCTCAAGCCCGGCGGCCTGCGCTATCTTGATGCCCAGACCATCCTGCACGTTGAACCGCTTCATGCGCATGCCGGACTCGTCGTAGTACAGACCGCCGTCGGTCAGCACGCCGTCGCAGTCAAGCACGAGCAGTTCCGTCTTGGCGGCAAGCTCCTGTGCGCGACTCATGCAACGGCCTCCCGGACGGCGAGCAGCTGCCTGACGAGCGGCTCCACGCTATCAATATGCAAACTGTTGGGGCCATCGCAGAACGCGTTATCCGGATCGGGATGCACTTCCATGAATACTCCGTCCACGCCGGCGGCAACGGCGGCGCGGGACAGAACCGGGACATATTCGCGATTGCCGCCCGAACTGGCGCCCTGACCGCCCGGTTTCTGCACCGAGTGGGTGGCGTCGAACACCACGGGAACGCCGAAGGCGTGCATCTCCGGCACGGAGCGAAAATCCACCACAAGGTTGTTGTACCCGTGCATGGCGCCCCTCTCGGTGAGCCATATCTTCTCGTTGCCCGTGGAACGCAGCTTGCCGACCACGTTGTCCATGTCCCAGGGGGCGAGGAACTGCCCTTTTTTGACGTTGACGATCCGATCCGTCTCCCCGGCTGCCACGAGAAGGTCCGTCTGGCGGCACAGGAAGGCGGGCACCTGAATGACGTCCGCCACTTCGGCGACCACGGCAGCCTGCTCGGGCATGTGGACATCTGTCACCACAGGCAGTCCGGTGGTTTCCTTGACCTCGGCCAGTATCTCCAGCCCGCGCGTCATGCCCGGTCCTCGGAAGCTCGTCACCGAGGTCCGGTTGGCCTTGTCGAAGGAGCTCTTGAAGATCAGGTTCAGGTCGAGGCGCTTCGCCATGTCCGCCAGATGACGGGCCACATCGAGCGCCAGCTCCCGGCTCTCAAGCGCGCACGGTCCGGCCATGAAAAACAGGCCGGACCGGCAGGATTCGTATAGCTTGGCGGATTCCATCAGGCTCCTAGTCGTCCGACTTGTTTTCCTTCGCGGCCTTGATGAAGTCGCGGAACAGGGGATGCGGACGCATGGGATTGGACTTGAACTCGGGATGGAACTGGCAGCCGAGGAACCACGGGTGATCCGGGATTTCGACGATCTCGACCAGTTCGCCGTCCGGCGAGGTGCCGGAGAGGACGAGCCCGCTCTCCTTGAGGACGTCGGAGAACTTGTTGTTGAATTCGTAGCGATGGCGGTGGCGCTCGTCGATGTTGGCGACGCCGTAAGCCTTGTGTGCGTTGGTGTCCTTGTGCAGCTTGCAGGGATAGGCGCCCAGACGCATGGTGCCGCCCTTCTCGGAGCTCTCGTCGCGCACTTCGGTCTTTTTTGTGCGGAAGTCGTACCACTCGGTCATCAGGTAGATGACGTTGTTCTGCACGGTCTGATCGAACTCTTCGGAGTTGGCGCTCTCAAGCCCGGCCACGTTGCGGGCGAACTCGATGACGGCGCACTGCATGCCGAGGCAGATGCCGAAGAACGGGACCTTGTTCTCGCGGGCATACTTGATGGAGAGAATCTTCCCTTCCACGCCGCGGGAGCCGAAGCCGCCGGGGACGAGGATGCCGTCAAGGTGCTTGAGCTTGCGCTCGTAATTCTTGGGCGTGATCTTCTCGGAGTTGACGTACTCCAGCTCCACCTTCACCTCGTTGGCCACGCCGCCGTGCACAAGGGCTTCATGCAGGGACTTGTATGCCTCGGTGAGATCGACGTATTTGCCGACGATGCCGATCCGGACGGTTCCGCTCGGATTCTGCAGCTTGTCCACCAGCTCCTCCCACGGCTCCAGCACGGCGTTCTTGGCCGGGAGCTTGAGGAGAATGGCGATCTTCTGGTCCACCCCTTCCTCATAGAAGGAAAGCGGCACTTCGTAGATATTCTTCACATCCACGGCGCTGAACACCGCGTCGCGGTCCACGTCGCAGAAAAGGGCGATCTTGCGCTTGATGTCTTCGTCAAGATTCACCTCGGAGCGACAGAGGATGATATCCGGCTGGATGCCGATGCTGCGCAGTTCCTTGACGGAGTGCTGGGTCGGCTTGGTCTTGAGTTCGCCCGCCGCGCTCATGTAAGGCACGAGCGTCAGGTGGATGTAGAGGACGTTTTCCTTGCCCAGCTCGTTCTTCAGCTGGCGGATGGCCTCCAGAAAGGGCAGACCTTCGATGTCGCCGACGGTGCCGCCAATCTCGATGAGGGCCACATCCTCGTCGCGGGGCATGCTCAGGATGGATTCCTTGATCTGGTTGGTGACGTGGGGGATGACCTGCACCGTGCCGCCGAGGTAGTCGCCGCGGCGCTCCTTCTGAATAACGGTATTGTAGATGGACCCGGAGGTATAGTTGTTGCGCTGGCTCATGGGCACGTCGAGGTAACGCTCGTAATGCCCGAGGTCGAGGTCGGTCTCCGCGCCGTCGTCGGTCACGTACACTTCACCGTGCTGGAACGGGTTCATCGTCCCGGGGTCGACGTTGATATACGGGTCGAGCTTCTGGATGGTGGCCTTGAGCCCGCGAGCCTGCAGCAATGCGCCGATGGAAGCGGCAGCCAGGCCTTTGCCCAGAGAAGAGAGAACGCCGCCCGTTGTGAAGATGAACTTGGTTTTCATGATTTCGGTTTGCCCCTTGGTTGAACCTATTGACTTAATAAAATGATACCGGGCTCCTGCCCGGATTGTTGACTGCTGCCGCGCCCGCACGTATGTACGTCGGCAAGCAACGCGGCCACGAGTATTTTGCAGGGCCGCACGGATATGTCAATACGGGAGGATGAATCCATGGCCCGCGTCAACGCACTGGTCATTACCGGATACGGCACCAATTGTGAACAGGAATGCGCCCATTCCGTCAAAAAGGCGGGGGCGGACGACGCCACGATAGTGCACTTTTCCGATATTTCACGCGGTCTGGTCCGCATGGAAGACTTCAATTACCTGATTTTTCCCGGCGGATTCCTCGACGGGGACGATCTGGGCGCGGCCCAGGCGGCGGCTCACCGCTGGCGCTGGTCCGAAGATGAAAACGGCAAGCCGGTTCTGGACCAGCTCAAGGCGTTCTTCGACGCCGGAGGTGTCATCCTCGGCATCTGCAACGGCTTCCAGCTCATGGTCAAGCTGGGACTGCTCCCCGCAGTGGGCGGTAGGTATTTCGAACGCCAGGTCTCGCTTTCCTACAACGACTCCAACAAGTACGAAGATCGGTGGGTCACGCTCAAGGCGAATCCGGATTCGCACTGCGTCTTCACCAAGGACATGGACACCCTCTACGTCCCGGTACGTCATGGCGAAGGCAAGATAATCCCCAGAGACGAGAAGCTCCTCGACGAGTTGAACGAATCGCAGCAGATCGCCCTGCAATACATTCATCCCGAGACGGGCGAAGTGAGCATGGAGTATCCTTACAATCCCAACGGCTCTCCGCTTGGCATCGCCGGGCTAACGGACCCCAGCGGCCGCATTCTCGGCCTGATGCCGCACCCGGAAGCCTTCAACCATCCCACGAACCACCCGCACTGGACGCGCGGTGACGTGGGCACTCTGGGCACCGCCCTGCTCGAAGGCGGCGTGCGGTATCTGAAGGAGAAGTAGGTTGCGTCCGGCGCCCGTTCCTCCCGAGGGCATGAACTGGCGAGCCCTCATGGACGTCGCCCTGCACGAAGCACACGCCGCGGCCGATGCGGAGGAAGCTCCCATCGGCGCGGCGCTTTTCGATTCCAGCGGCGAGTTGATCGCATCGGCACATAACGGTCCCATCGCGCTCAACGACCCCACAGCTCATGCCGAAGTGCTCTGTCTGCGCCGCGCCGCATCAGGGCTGAATAACTACAGGCTCCCCGGGACCATCCTTGCTGTGACGCTCGAACCCTGCCTCATGTGCGTGGGCGCCATCCTCCACGCCCGGGTTTCCGGTGTCGTCTTCGGCGCAACGGACCCCAAGCGCGGCGCTCTGGTTTCCAACCTTGAAGGACACTCCCTGAGCTTCTCCAATCATCGCCTCTGGCAGATAGGCGGCATAATGGAAGAAGAGTGCGCCTCGGTCCTGCAACGTTTTTTCCGAAGCCGTCGCAAAAGCCGTTAAAATTCATACTTGCATCCGACGCCGACAGCGTTTATAAACGGCATCCCATTCGGCACTAGCCATATTGCCGCACCAAATGCGGAGAGGTAGCGAAGTCCGGCCGTAACGCGCTCGACTCGAAATCGAGTTACGGGTATCCCCCGTACGTGGGTTCGAATCCCACCCTCTCCGCCATTTGCTTTTTAAGCCCTCGGAATCACTGAAAGTGACCGGGGGCTTTGTCTTTTCTGCTTCCCAACTGCTACACCAAGGTGCTACACCGGGAGGCATGAAAGACTTGTCCAGACCTACTCGTTTACATCGTCGGAAGGGGAGCCGGAACTACTATTTTCGCGCAAAGGTTCCGGTCGATCTACAGGACATCTACGGCAAGCGAGAGATATTCTTTAGCCTCAAGACAAGCGACCGCCAGGAGGCCCTTCAACGTGTTCACATGGAGTCTGTGAAGCTCGACCAGGAGTTTGCCGAGAAACGCCGCCAGAGGGACGCTGAGGCGGTCAAGAGACTGTCCGAGATCGAGGTGGAACGCATCACGGCCATATGGCGGCATGAGGCCCTTAAGGCTGATGAAGAGTCACGCATTAGCGGCCTTTCTGCTACAGAATTTCAGTTATGGTACGATGCAATCACCTCTGCCTTTGTCGAGGCAAGGGAACACCTCGCAACGGGAAATCTTAGCAAAATCTCTGGAGACCTTGACGAACTCCTGGATGAAATCGGGATGAAGGTTGCCAAGGGGAGCGAAGCCTATAAACAACTGGCCTATGCCCTTCTGAAAGCCAAGGTGGAGACCCTGGAAGCTCTCAAGGCAAGGCATGAAGGCAAAGTGGTCAAGACACCTCCAGAACCCGCTTCCCCCGTCACTGCTACACCTACGGAATCTGACAAGGACGCTCCTACCATCTCCCGTATTCACGCAATGTGGGCTGACGAACATATACGGGCAGGAGGACCGGAGAAAACAGTCAAGGATTTCGGGACATACGTTCGTCGCTTCGTGGAGCTTCACGGCGATCTTCCGGTATCTCAGATCACGAAACGCCATGTCCGCGACTACAAGGACGCCATGCTCAAATATCCATCTCGGAGAGTGGGTAAGCTCAAGGACATGACTGTTCCTCAACTGCTTGAGTATGTGAGGAAAAACCCTGAAACGCCCGTCATGTCCCCTCGCACAGTGAATGATCGAGCCTTGGGAGCAATCGGGGCTGTCCTTGGATGGGCAGAGGCAAACGACTACATCGAGGCAAATCCGGCATCAGGCGTGAAGGTCAAGGCCATGAAGGTGAAGAGAACCGCACGTCTTCCCTACTCCGTCGAAGACCTCAATACCATTTTCCGCTTCCCGATCTACACCAGGAACGACAGGCCCCAGGCCGGAGCGGGAGAAGCGGCAAAATGGTTGCCACTGCTTGCGGTCTACACTGGCGCACGTCTGGAGGAACTCGGACAACTGACCTTGAACGACATTCGGGAAGACCAGGGCATCAAATATCTGGATATGTCCACCCTCGACGAAGGGAAACGCAGGAAGACGGAAAGCTCAAAACGCCGTGTACCGATACACTCCAAGATCATCGAGCTTGGCTTTCTGGATTACGTCGAAGAGATCAGGAAAGATGGGCATACCCGGCTGTTCCCCTACCTCGCCTCTTCCGGTGACAAACGTACTGCCTCATGGTCGAAATGGTGGGGAAGATACGCCAGGAAACATGGAGGCTTTGACAAGCTCAAGGTCTTCCACAGTTTCCGCCACGCCTTCAAAGACGGCCTGCGTGAAGGTGGAGTCCAGGAGGAAATCAGTGACGCTTTGACGGGCCATGCTCCGACCACTGAAGGCCGCAAGTACGGCGGCAATGGGTATCCCCTCAAGCGGTTGAAGGAAGGCATTGAGAATCTTTGCTATCCTGGTCTGGAGATTGACCACTTGAAGTCATAAAACGCCCATATTTTGATTCTAAGGAGTTTTTCCTTTTCAAACGATAGATGACAAGGGGAGACTCAGAAAAATGCGTCAGAAGCAAAATATGAGCGAAATATAGGCGAACGTGTCCTGGCGGCTGTCACCGAGGACAACAAGGCGTACTTCTCGCCGCGCCATGTGTGCGATGCGCTTGGTATTGCGTGGCAAGTCCAACACAGAAAGATCATGGCTGATCCGGTCCTCTCGACCACCGTAACCAAAATGGTGACGATGCGTCCTGATGGCTCTCGCATCCCGGCAGTCATGCTCCCCATCGAGTACGCCAATGGCTGGCTGTTCACGATCAAGAAGGTTCGCCCTGAACTCCAGGCCAAGCTGTACCTGTTCCGTACCGAAGGCATCACTTGGCAAGATTGCATATGACACTGTAACTATTGACCTTACCTTCTAAATCCGGCATATACTGTTTCCAGTTCTCTTTACCCAAACTTCAATCTTAACTGGAGGTATATCATGCTGTTTGAGGTCAAGAGCTTCGTCTTTGAGATCACCCACAATTCCGTTTTCATCCAGGTTCCCTTCATCGGGGCTTTGTTTGTCGGGAAGGGGCTTCCTACCGTTTTCGACAGGTGGTCAGAAGTTAAACAATACCCAAAGAATAAATCAGTAAGAATTTCAATATAATATAATTAAGACGCACTAGTAAGAAAGGGGAGACCCTTCCCTCCCCTCCCAAGGTAAACACATAGATATACTATAGGTATACTGTAGATACCTGTAGTAATCTGTAGGTTTACCTATCCTACCTCTTCTCTAACCCCTTATCATAGAAACCTATAGTAACCTGTAGGTTCTCTATAGGCCACCATAGACATGATGGGAGACAGGGAGGAAGGACGAGGAACGAAAGCCCTCTCCCTCCCTGCTCTCCCTCTTCCTTTCCTCCTCCTTCGTTCGTCCCTACGTCTCCTTTTCATCGTGGGACATTAGGCAGGGCAGTCTTCAACAGAGCTGTCCTGCCTGTTTTTATCGAATGTTCACCTTTTCAACACCACATACAGGAGTTTCGCCATGTCCAAAAACACCAAGCACAATGAAGCATTGAAGATTGAAAACAACCAGCCCCAGGTACGCCTCAAAGGGTCCGGCAGAAACCGGAAGTACGCCTTCTGCACCACCCAGGAGCTTGAAGCAGATCTGGACTTCATCCGTAATTGGTACGGTGACAAGCTCGGCGGACGTTCCGTGTCGCCCTCCGTCATCGTTCGGCGTTCTCTGAGCATTCTTTCCGACCATCTCAAGAGCCTCAAGCCTGGCGACGAGTCAGACCGTGAACTTATCAGGTTCCTCATGCTTGCAGGGTCGAGAGGAAAAAGCTCGATCAAATAACTGGAGGAAAGTGCAATGCAGAAAGCAGAACAAGACCAACTCAAGGAACTCTGGTTCGCTCTCAGAGACACCATGCTTGCCCAGCTCAAAGCAGAAGACGAACCTCCGAAGGCATCCTTCCTCAACGTGGTCCGGCAATTTCTCCGCGACAACGGTATCACTCAGGATGCTCTCCGTGACCCTTTTGCCATGCAGGAAGCTCTTGAGAAGATGGCCGCAGACCTCCCCACCTACGAAGACGAAGAATGGAATCAGTAGGAGGATTCGCCCATGTGTGAAGCAATGACGGCAACTCAAATGTTTGTAGCTTCAATGGCGATGAGCGCGGCGTCTGCCGGGGCGAACTACATGATGTCGCAGGAACAGGCGAACGCACAGGCCGAGTATCAGGCACGGATGGCTGAAGAGAACCAACGGGCCATGCTCCAGAACGCCGAGATCGCCAACCAGACGTACCGAGAACAAGCTGCTGCCGCCAACATGGAAATCATGCAGAAACGGGAGGCAACAGCGGAGGAAATACAGGACCTCAAGATCGAAAGACTCCAGAAGGCGGGTACTGCCTTGGCCTCCAGTGAATCCGCTGGGGTCTCGTTTGAGAACCTGATGGCCGACTTCTACAGGCAGGAAGCGCGGTACAGGGACTCCATGAGGCACAGTCTGGAAATGGACGCTGTCCAGAACGACATCCAGATTAAGGGCTTCCGTCGCGAGGCCCAGAACAGAGGCAAGAGCTTCCAGAGGTACACCCCGGCACCTGTGAACAATCCGAGCCTCTTGGCTTCTGGTCTTTCCCTCGGCAGTTCGGCTTTGAGCAACTACGGACGCTTCTCATCCAAAGGGAAGGACGGCAAATACAGACTGGGATGAACCACAGAAGCGGAGGCATAACCATGAACGAAAAGGACCGAAAACGCCTTGCACGTCTGAAGGCCAATCCCGAACACTGCTCTATTCCAGGATGCTATGAGTTCCGCAAAAACTTCTCCCAGTATTGCCGCTACCATGATGACAGGAACAGGGATACCGGGCATCCCTTGGGGAAGACCGTGACCAAGGGAGAACTCAAGCCTTATCTGAAAAAAGCCCAGGCGTTTACTGAGGCCAACAAGAACCACTCTGCCCTTGTCTCTGCCAGGGTCTTGCTTGGCGACCTCATGGCAAAAGCCCGATGGCATGAGATCAACCACAAATCCCAAGCCGCATGGCCCAGAGTCAGTAACTGGCTGGTCAAGCTCCGCAGTGCCGGAGTGACTCCTTCCGAAATCCTGACGGTCATTATTGCCATGTTCATCATGCAGGAGGATGACCCCAGACGATTCAGGAGCGACCGAGAGTTTCGACACTCCCTCGTTACCCGTATCCTTCGCCTCCCGTCCTCCCGCAAGGAATGGGAAGGCAAGACCATCTACCGCAAGGACCGCATCACGGTAGGCGTGAAGGACTTCCTGTCAGAGAAGCTATGCAACTCGGGCATAGGAGTCCTGGCCCTGCGTGTCTCCCGGTACATCCTCAAGCGGGAACGGGAGGAGCGGCAGATACTTCAAGGAAGACTTCAAGGGATGGATGAACCTTTCACTGACCCTGTGTGAGGAGTGTCCAATTATGGACAGTCCCCGCAAGATGCCCCCAATTTTGGGGAGTCCTTTAAATGGGGTGTGCGCAAAATTGCGCAGTCCCTGAATGACGTAGGCCGAAAATTCGGCACTCCCCATCATCAACCCTCAACCCCCACGATAACCAGGAGAAACACCATGTACGACTACGAAACCTACGATGAAGGCATGTCCAACATCTACGCCCCGAAAGAACCTGTCACTCCCAGGACCGGAGACATCAGCTTCAACGGACACGGCATGACCTGTGATTCTTCCGGGAACATCACCATCCACGATGACCCTTGCAAATGTGACGTATGGGATGACCATCAGCGTTCCCAGGCCACCAATGACAACTTCCTGACCTCTGCCCGTACCTCCTCCGGCACTCCGATCATGCACCAGAGTGGCATCACCGAGGATTCCCTTGTCACCCTTCCGGGAGGCGTAGAGGCACGAGTCGGGGATTTGGTAGTCGCTGGTATGCTCCATCAAAACCCTGACGGTACGTTCTCAGAATCCCCTCAGAACGCTCCTGAGACTTCTACCGGGGAGAACCATCAGGAGAACCCGGAAGAAAGCCGTGAGGAGCTTCTGGACGAAGATAACGAGAAGATGCTTCACGCTCTCGGAAGCATGGTCGATCAGTCTACCATCATGGGCGCATTGAACACCATTGCATCCGGCGAAGACCTTGAACACTACATCGGTCGTGCCGCCTCTCAGGTGGGCAAGGAACCGGGGGAAATGGCTGAGATCGTGGGCAACCTCCGCTCTCAGTTTGAATCCCAGGCATACAAGGCTGTCTCTGATATGGGCATTGACCCTGACGAATGCTTTGAATGGGTCCGGGAGAACAAGCCCAGAGAGCTTCATAAGGCCATCATGGACCACGCCGTAAGCCGCACCACCGCCGGATACAAGGCCCTTGCCGGGGAGTTCATGGCAGACCTCGACAAGGTGAACCCTGAGGCGATCCTGAACGCTGACCTTGGGGAAGGTATCCTGGAGGCTCGACAGGTGGGCAATGAGGTTGTCCTGCTGACTGCCACTCAGGGCGAGATCAACTGGAAGACGGCTGTGAAGATGGGGATTGTCAACGTCTCTGGACAATAACACTACCCACGAATAGGAGTAACAAATGCCTGATACCGCCAAGTCTGAAACCACTATCGTTCATTCTACCCTGCCCACCACCACCCTGGAAGTCACCGTGAAAGGGGCTACCAAAAGCATTGCGGTAGAACGCCGTGGGGATGGCTCAATTGCCTTCACCGATAAACACGGCGTGGAGTATGTGTTTCAGTACAACTACAAGATGAATCAGTTATTCAAGATACTTGCAGAATTAGAATAGGTTCTCTGGAGGGGTGGCATAGTCTGCCCCTCCCTTTTCAAGCCCATGACGAGCAGGGAGAAGCCGTCACGGTCCATGAGGTACATGGGCTGTTCTTTGTTCTGAGCGTTGATGTAAGAGGACAATCCAAAATTGGAGACTCCTTTTTCAACGAGAGAACGAATGTCACGCATGACGTGGTAGTGGTTCTTCCCGAACACCTCGGCCACCTTGAGGCTGGTGGTCGTGGCCTTGCCGTTCTCGACAGTGACCAGATCGGGGAGGTTGACCGGAATATTTTGACTGAAAAATCTGAGACGCTTTTTGATATAACATAAACACTGCTTCCCCCCATAGGGGCCGCCGCTGGCCTACAATGAGCCAGGAGCCGACGACAGGTGAATCATGAGCAAGGAGGGGCTTACCAATAGGGAGGGAGGACTAGGCATAGCTCATAGCTTTCTACCGTGTCTTATTTAAGTGTACCCTACTGAAACACTCGACACGCTCCAAGAATCAACGTCTTTCGTGTCACAATAGACTCCATTATTTTTTTCTTGACACGATTCTCACTTAGGTCTAGATTCAAATGCAACACGACATTGAACCACTGGAGGGACCATGAGCAAGAACATTGGATACATCCGAGTCAGTACGGTAGACCAGAACACCGACCGTCAGCTTGACGGGGTAGAACTCGACAAGCGGTATGAGGACAAGATCAGCGGAGCCAGCACCAAGAGGCCGCAACTCCAGGCGTGTCTCGACTACCTCCGTGACGGTGACACGCTCCACGTTCACAGTATGGACCGCCTCGCCAGGAGTATGAGGGATATTGAAGACCTCGTGAAGGAACTCACTGGAAGAGGCGTTACCGTCTGTTTCCACAAGGAAGGCTGGACGTTCTCCGGGAAGATGGATGCAACCCAAACGCTTCTCTTCCAGATGCTTGGGGCAGTCTCGCAGTTTGAGCGGTCGATAATCAGAGAGCGTCAGGCAGAGGGAATAGCGAAGGCCAAGGCCGCAGGGAAGTACAAGGGCAGGAAGCCCACGCTGTCACCCGAACAGGTCCAGGAGATTAAGGACAAGGTGGCGGCAGGAGCGGAGAAGAAGGCCCTGGCCCAGGAGTATGGGGTTAGCCGCCAGACGCTCTATCGGGTACTTGCGGTATAGCGTGTTATTTTTTGTTTATCCGTGTCATTATTCCAGTGACCGGGTAGAATAGATTCTTTTCAAAGGTACTTGCCCAACATGCGATGAAGGTGGTCCCGACAGCTTCACTGCTACGATTGACGTTTCCCATTGGAACGGCCCTAAGAACAACATTTTTGGCCCCGTCGAAAAAATCAGCTTGTCCCTTGAAGGAAAAGAACAAGCCCCTGGTTTGATAACCGGAAGTGGGCAGCCGAAAGGCGTACCCGGACAGATGCAGTTTGAAATGAGAAAATTGCGCGAACTCGCCTAACAACAGGCGTGGTGGGCTTGCCAACTGCTCCCCAAACTGCTACACCAAGGCATCGGAAGCAGACATAAAAAGTCAATAATTCCGAGGGTTACACGTCGTACAGCGGGAATCCCACCCTCTCCGCCATGAATTCACAAGGACTACAGATAACTATCTGTAGTCCTTTTCTTTTGAGTTCATTCCAAATGCCTAATGATCCAGTAGACTTACACCGTTTCAACAGTTTAGTTTTTCCAGAGCACAAAGCCCTGAAGGGTCTTGCATGGTGAAACCTGATGGAGGTAGTCCAAGCTGGCAAACCGGAACATGACATCATAGGAATACAGCGAGTAGTGAATGTCTCCCTTTTCAAAGGAAGGCGGAAAGAGCATTTGGTACTCGGGAAGAAATGAATGGATGCGGCGGTAATTCTTTCGATTGCGAATCCAGCGGCGGAAATGTCGCCAAATGGCCTTCATGCGTACAGAAGCACTGTAATAGTGTTCGCCAAGGATGATGACCTTTCCATCATCTTTCAAAACTCGTTTGACTTCGTCTAGCAGTCTGCGAGGTTCGGAAGCATGATGGAAGGCCTGACATAAAAGCACGACATCCTGACTCTTCGCCTCAACCTTCAGATCAAGAATATCTCCGTAAGCAAGCGTGACCCTGCCGGTGGTTATTCCGTAGTGATCCAAAGTCTTGGGTGCAATGCGATGAATGCGGTGCTCGGAAAAATCCACGGCGGTGAGATGTTCAAACGCGGCACCCTTCAGCAACCAGGACTCCAGCCAACACGTTCCGGCAGCCAAAGAGAGAATCCGTCCGTTCAGATTCACCTCGCCGAGCTTCAGAAGATCTTTCGCCTGCTCAAAAAGAACCCTCAGTTTCGATGAATTCTCAAGCGCTTCAAATCCACCTTCAATCACATTGAACGCTTTGCCCTCCTCATTGCTCGGATTGTCCCAATAATCCGAAGTAGGCAGTTCGCGATCACCGCGCTCGTCGACCCAGTTTTCCAATTGGTACTTATCATTACCATCTTTCATCTCAATTCAATCTCCCTTTATAAATGACGCGGCAAACGGCAACGGATTCACACATCGCGAGGAAACAACCACAGCAACCAATTTCCCCAGTTTCCTGCATGAAAGCGATCAGGATTGCTCATCAAGCCTGATACTTCTCTAGGAACCGGCGTTCGTCTTCTGCTGCGCCGATAACCAGAAGCGATGCGCCTCTCTCCAGCGGGAGCGTCGGGTCCGGATTGATTTCCATCTCTCCGCCCTGGGAGACAGCAATGACGCTGCAGCCGGTGTCGTCGCGGATGTTGCTTTCGATGAGGGTTTTGCCGGCAAGCGAGGGGCCCACCTCGACGCGGAAGATGTTCAGCCCTTCGGTCAGGGTCATGACCTTGCCCGGGCTGAGAAGGTTGATGATCGTGTTGGCCGCCATGGTAGCGTAGGACATGACAAGATCTGCGCCGGCCTTGTGCAGAACCGTTATGTTTCTGTCAAACGTCGCCCGGCTGATTATCTGGATGTCCGGCCTGAGCCTCCGGCAGTAAATCGTCAGGTAGATGTTCAGGTCATCGTTATGAGTGGTGACGAATACCGACGGCGCACTGTCGATGCCGGCCTTTTTCAACACATCTATGTCCGATGCGCTGCCGTGGATGTAGTGCGTTTCGTCACGGATGAGCTTGGGATTCTTCTCCACAATCTTGTAATCCACATCCCGTTCGGCGAGGACCTGTGCCGCGGACTGCCCCACCCGACCGCCGCCGAGGATGAGCACCGGCGCGTTCATTGGTGGAGCTTCGCCGACATATTCATCGTAAGCCTTGAGCTGCTCATCGGTTCCGGCCAGTATCATAATCGTCTTCGAGCCGATGACCGTATCCGGCAGAGCCGGCATCAAGCGACCCTGCTCCCACAATCCGACAATGTTCATGCCGGTGGCGTCGCGCACTCCGCTGTCCTTGACGGTCTGTCCCACGAGCGGGGTATCCGCAGCGAGTGCTTCCGCAATGTTGAGCTTGTTGATGTTGCCTATGACGTTATTGCGGGTACCAGTCCCGAGTGTGCGTCGTGCGAGCATTTCCCCGAGCATCCGCATAAACTGGAAGACGTGGCTCGCGCCCGCCAGCTGGAGAATGTCGACAGACTCCTCCGAATCGGCATTTGCCACCACCTGCACGTCTGGAGCCACCTCGCGGATGGTATAGGCCGCGTTCGTGTTCTTCATGTCATCGCTCAACAAGACGACCATGGCAGCCTTCTCGGCTCGCAGGAGCGAGAAGGTCTGAGGATTGTCGGAGTCGCCAACTACCGCCTTGTAGCCCTGATCGACCAGCTCCAGAGCGTGATTCACTTCACCCACGAGGATGCAATACTGATAGTTGAACTGCCTGACGCGCGTTGCCAGACTCAGGGCGACCCTGTCAGAGCCGATGATGATCAGGTGTCCCGACGTCTCTTCCGGCAGTTCCCTCGCAGCGCGTGACTTGCTTTGCGCTTCAAGAAACGGCGCATAGAAGAACTGGATGAAGGTGAACGGCAGCATCACCAGCAAAAAGACTATGCCGGACATCAGCACGCAGAGGGAGAAGATCCTTCCGATATCCGATGTGAAGGTAATGTCGCCGAACCCCAGCGTGGACATGACGGTCAGGGTCCAGTACACTCCGGTAACCCACGAATAATGCTGGCCTTCCATCTCCATGAGTACATGAAAGAGGACACTGTAGAGTACTATGAAGAAGCACAGGAACAGGATGAACCGGACAAGTGAGTGAAGATTGCGCTGCGCGCGACGGTCATGAAAGAAGTACAGCAACTGGGAAGGCAGGAATTTCATCGATATCGCTCTACTATGCGTTTGCGACCGTCAATTCCGACGGCCTTTCAGTGACTGCGACAGCCGCAGGCTCGCAAATATCTGCCCCCGGACTGCAAACGGGGGCCTATCCGTGGCCTCGACCAGAAAGAGTTACAACCCGCTGTATTGCTACCATGATCCTCTCATCAGGGCTATACCTGTTTACACAGTAAAGCCAGTATCTCGCAGGAGTACCAACGCTTGCCGCGCAAACGCACAGGACATCAACCCGTGGTCGATGCCTTTTGCGTTTTCATTGTATCAGGGGATTCCGGTCAGCCCTCGCTTGTCTTGCCGAAAGACGTCACACTCGCCAGCTTCTCGTGCAGTTCGGAAATATTCATGGGCTTTGAGAGGTAGTCGTCCATGCCCGCCTCGAGCATGATCTCTCTGTCTCCGCTCATGGCGTAGGCCGTAATGGCGATGATTGGAATCTTCCGATAACGCGGACCGGCCTTTCCGTCGCGTATAAGTCGGGTTGCTTCCATACCGTTCATGACTGGCATCTGCACATCCATGAGCATGACGTCGAAGTCGCCTCCCTTGAGGGCGCTGACAACCTTGTCGCCGCTTTCGACCGACTCGTAACAAAGGCCCAGGCGCTTCAGCGCGTTTTCGATGAAAAGCCTGCTGACCCGGTCGTCCTCGGCCAACAGAACACAAGGGGTCCCCTCAATCTCATTTGGAGACTGCACCAGCGTTTCATTTTCATTTTCCACGGCCTGCCCTTCTTCAAAGGGAACCGTAAAGGAAAACACCGTACCGACTCCGGGTTCGCTTTCGACCCAGATTCTCCCGCCCATAAGCTCAACGAGCTTCCTGCTGATGGCCAGACCAAGACCGGCACCCTGATACTGTCTGGTGAACCCCTGGTCCCCCTGCTCGAAAGGCTCGAACAGCTTTTCGAGACGCTGGTCAGAAATCCCGATCCCCGTGTCCTGTACGCGGAACAGCACCATGGCCGCCCCTGTCTCTTCGTCGGAATCCCGATTGACGAAAACCGAGACGGTCCCGGCGTCCGTAAATTTCAGGGCGTTGCCCAAGAGGTTGTCCAGAACCTGCTCAACCCGAAACCTGTCTCCGACGACGACTTCCGGCAAATCCCCGTCAACATCTGCTGAAAGCTGAATGCCGGCCTGAGCATACGCAAGCGCGAAGCGCTGCCTGACTTTCTCCACCGCCTCCCTGAGAACATACGGTTCAAACCGAAATGGCATTCGGCCCGCCTCAACTCTGGAAATATCCAGAATGTCAGCAAGGAGCGTCGTAAGCCGGTCTACCGATTCAAGAGCCGTCCGTACATAATCGGATTGCTCGCTGTCCAGACTGGACCCCTGAATCAGCTGGAGCATGCCTTTCACTCCGTTGAGAGGGGTGCGCACCTCATGACTCATGTTTGCCAGAAACTCTGTCTTGGCCTTGCTTGCGGACTCGGCAAGCTCCTTGGCGTCCATAACAGCCTTTTCTGAACGAATCCGGTAGACCGCCATGGCGTAAAGACGAGCGAGGGACTGGACCATGCTCAGATCCTTGTCGTCATACGGGTCATCGGCATTGCCGAGGGCGATCTGCCCATAGCGTTCGCCCTCGAATACCGCCGGGGCCGAAAGGAAGGTTTCCACCGGAAAGTGCTCTTCTGGAAACCCCTTGAAGAATTCATGGGAGCGCACATCATTGGTATAAAAGCCCGAAAGGGTGTTGAGACTGTGCCCCCAGAGACCATGGTAGCCGTTTTTTCCTTTGTGAAAAGCCACCCTCCCGGCGGAGACCTGACAGGCATCGCCGGGAAGCATGGAGGTAACGGTATGGCAGACATTGTCGCCTGTTTCCGGGTCAATGGAAGAGACATACCCCGCCCTGCTGCCTGTTATGCCGAGCGCGTGGCGGTGAACAACGTCGGACACGCTGACAATGTCCGCCCCGGGCTCCGTGAGCGCCACGCCAATGTCCGCAAGCGCATGGTTTGCGGCCAGTTCACGCCTGAGCGTCTCCTCCGCAGCCTTGCGCCGTTCGTTCTCGCTCTGAAGCCTTGAGTTGACCTGAACCAATTCGGCGGTCCGTTCGGCGACAGCCCTTCGCAGCCGTTCGGCTTTATGCGAAAAGAGATAAACAGCTACGCCCGTCAACAGAACGACGAGTGCGGCAAGAACCCTGAACGGCCATAACGCCCATCCGTCATCGGCGCCCCACCCTTCTTCGGGAGCCATGGCAAGCGTCCAGTACCCCTCAGGCATCGGAATCGTACTCTTCAGCACCTCCTGTCCGAGCGAGCCCTCCTCGCCGTAGAACATGTTTCCACTCTGATCAAACAGACTCAGGTGATAACTCTCCGTGAAAGCGGAAAGATGGATCTCCTCGAACACGCTCGGCAGATCAACAACCATGGAAACGAGGCCCCAGAAATATCCCTCATCGTACACCGCAACGCGACATACCAGACCGAGACCTCCCTGCCTCAGTTTATACGGTCCGCTGAGAGTAATCCTTCCCGTTTCAATGGCACGACGAACATCGGCGCGCACCCGGGGGCGAGGGTCATTGACGAGATCGTGTCCCAGCGCTTTCCTGTTACGCTCAAGAGGGAACACGAACCGGTTGACCCCGTCGGGTGCCACGATGAAATTCCTGATGCTGCCGCTGGATGCGTACAGACCGGACGCGAAAACTTCAAATGTCTCGGAAAAGTTGGAATCCCAGGAGTCGTGTCTGACGTAGGTGCCGGTAAACGCCCTGAGCCCCTGCAACAGGGAAAACTTGTTATTGATGGCGTTATTTATGGTCATCGCCACCTGTTTGGATTTGCGGGCGATTTCGGCGCGCTCCTGCTTCATGAGCTGTTGCGAATACATGCCGTCCAGAAACAGCATCATGACCGTCATGACTGCAATAGCCAGAAACGAATGAAAACCGGATTTCACCCTGTCCGAGCGTCTCCCCTTCCTTCGCTCCGGCCTATCGTCTGCGGATGCGTTCACTCAATTAAACTCCGTAGTTCATGCAGCCATGAACAGTTCACCTTGCAGGGCATGGATAGAATGTACCCAACCTTTCACGGCAAAAACCCACACCTCGCCGGACCAGCCTTCGATCGTGATCCCCCTTGGAAATCGACATTTGATCTGCTATCCGTTCCCCCACTTTCTAACAGAAAAACAAGGACCATTTCATGAGTAACGAAGACAATCCTTTCATGCTTCCCGGCAATCCGGACACCCGGATGCTCGTCTCTTCCAACCTGACCGCGGCCACCTGCACCCTCATTGCTTCCGGCATGGAGCAAGAGAAGGCGGCGGAAACCGCCATGCACCTGTTCGGATCCATCGACTCCTTCATTCGCGAATCCATCGAACAGGCTGAAGAGGAAGGCTAGTCTGCAAGATTCGGTTTCCGCCCGGAGTTCCGGGCGGAAACCGACAATCTCAATTTCCGTCAGAATTACCTGAAGGTGATGTCGGCGCGAACCCTGCCGTGACCGAGCTTAGTCTCCTTCACGCTGATGCGCTGCCCGAAGTAATCCGCGGCAGCCTTGAGAATTCCCACAAAGTACTCACCGTAATCCCTTGAAGAAACATACGTCATGGAGAGCGTGTCGCCCTTGTCCTCATACTCGAACTTGGGCGGCTTGATGCCGGGCATGTCTTTTGTGAGATTCGCATGGATGTTGTTCATGGAGAGCAGGAATTCCTTGAGGTTGTCTCCCTTGAAATACCTGCGGTACATCTTCACGAAGGCCGACATGGTATGTTGGCCCACCTTGGTAAAGAAATCCCTCACCGACTCTCCGGTCACTTCGTGCACCAGATCCGCCATCTGTCTGAGCACCTGGTCGGGGTAATTCTTGGTCGGCATGAAGGTGGGATTGCCCATCCGCTCCATCACGGTTCGGTGCGCCTCCTCGCCATATTCTTCCCGGATGAACTCCGAATAGAATTTCGGCAGGATGCCGCGCATCTTACCTTTTGAATCGCGTAGTTTTGAGCTGTCTTCCCTGTCCGACTTGAAGCGCATGGACAGCTCCAGCAGTTCCGAGGAGAGTTCCGCGAGATCCGACGTAGCCATGGCTGCCTGTTCCGCTCCATCAGCGGCCTCCGTGGCGATACCCGTTATCTCGTCCACGCTCTTGTTGATCTCCTCAGCTGCTGCCGACTGTTCCTCGGCGGCCGTGGCTATCTGTGCCACACGGTTGTTCATGTCCTCGATGCGGCTCATGATCTCTTCAAGAGCCGTCACCGCCTTGTTTGAAGACTCGGTGGAACGGTCGACCTGCTGCTTGGTCGTGCCCATGGAATCCACCGCGCGACGAGAACCATTCTGAATCTGACCGATGGCCTGCTCCACTTCCTTGGTGGCGCTGACCGTCTTTTCCGCCAGCTTGCGGACTTCGTCCGCGACCACGGCGAAGCCGCGCCCTGCGTCGCCAGCTCGGGCCGCCTCGATGGCCGCGTTCAAGGCCAACAGGTTTGTCTGATCCGCAATGTCGTTGATCACCATGATGATACGGCCGATTTCCCCGGCCTGTCCGTCGAGGGTCTCCAGAACCTCTTCCAGATCTTCAGCCGAGCGGGACACGCTCTCAACCGAATCCACGGCGGTGCGGACCATTTCGGAGCCATCCCGCGCAGAGACGGTAGCCTCTTCCGCCACGCGTGACGTCGTGGCAGCGTTGTCGGCCACCTCCACGACTGTCGCGACCATCTCTTCCATGGCGGTGGCCACCGAGTTGGACTGTTCCATCTGCGAGGTGGCACCGCGCGCCTGTTCGTCCGCGGATGCGGAAAGCTCTTCCGAGGCCGAAGCTACACGCTCGGCGACCTGAACGATCTGAAGCCCGGTTTCCGCGAGCGACTCTTTCTGACGCTCCATGGTCTGCTCCTGCTCCCGGGCCTGATCCAGCGCGATCTCGGCCTGCTGCTGCGAATGCATCGCCGCGTCCTTTGACTCCTCGATCTCGTCCAGACGCTCCTTGATGTTCTCGACCATGGTCTGCGTCGAGTGCTGCAGCTTGCCCAGCAGGCCAGTGAATTCACCATCAATGGAAGCATCCAGGTTTCCAGAGGCCACTTCCTCGGTATACCCGACAACCTTGCGAAGCGGCATGAGGATGGACCGACCAATGAAAAAGACGAGCGTCAGCGCCAGCGCAAGAATCACGATGGTGACACCCAGCGCCACAAGTTCCTGATTCTGATAATGGTCGGCCCGAATCTCAAGAAGCCGGTTCAATTCCGCCTTGCTTGTAAGCCAAAGCTCCATGGCCCCGGAGGACGCATCCAGAAGATCCTCGATGAATACGCCTTCATCAAGCTCGCCGTCCGCCATGCGTTCCACCGTAGCGACCAGCCGTGCGTTGACCTGCTGGTACCGCTCGAATGCCGGCGGCACCTTGGCATGCAGAGTGTCCGACCGGCCGAGGTTTCCGGCGTCTTCGGTCATGGCCTTGTCCATGGACTCCTGAACGTGCTCCCTGTCGGAGGCGATGCGACTCGCCAGCACCCTCAACCGAGCCTGCTCGGCGGGAGATATCGTCCCCTCCTGCAGCACGCCCATGGCGAACTCCGCCAGCCTGCTCAGGCGCACGTGAGCGGTGGGAATCGCCAAGAGGGTCATGTCCATGAGATAATAACTGTCAAGAACAGGGTCGAGAATGAGGTCCGAAGTATCGCCTATGTGAGAGACGAGCTCCGAGATATCATCCCGGAACCGGGAGATTTCGACTGCGGCTTCCGAATCCCGCTCCCCTTCGATTTCCCGCCAGCGGTCCAGCAGTTTTTCGGGAGAGAGGTGCCGCCGCCTTCGCTTCCTGAGTCCTTCGGGCGTAACCTCCAGCGCCTTCGCGTATTCTTCCTGCCTTTCTTTCAACCGATCCAGAGCCGCGTCCACGGCCCGCTCGGCCTCGCGGGCAAGCGCATCGCGTCCCGAGAGCACGCCGACCTGCCAGCGCGGCACCTCGGCAAGGATACGCTGAAGCGGCTGCTGGTACTCGTTCCCCCGCTGTTCCTGCCTCGCCACGGATATGTGCTGATCAAAACTGTCCTTGAGGAAAAAGGCGAGTCCGAAAATCAGCACCAGAAACACGGCGCTGGAAAGCAGCAGTTTGTTACGGATCGAGAGCGTCTGTAAAAGATTCATGGAAACCTCTTTGATGTCGGATTTGCTATGCCAATTCGATTTCCCGCCACGATACCACCGATCAGATCCGCATCAATTATATAGATTGCAATAATCGCGCGTCTGTCCAAAGCGGCCTCCGCTCCGGCAACAGAACGTTAAAAACGCGATTTTGCGTGAACCGCCATCATTCCGTAATACCGGAAAATACCATTTCACGGCCTGACGAGCGGTTGCGCTCGCCGCGTCTGCACTGTTGCCAATCCTCAAAAGAGTCCTTACAGAATCCTCGTGACACAGAACAGGACCATCCGAACCATACTGGTAGACGACGAGCCGCCCGCCATCGACGAGCTGGCATACCTGCTCTCCGGGTATTCGGACGTGGAGGTTGTCGGTGCTGCGGGAAACGCGGCCTCCGCGGTTGAACTCGTCAGGCGGGCTCGCCCCGATCTCGTGTTTCTGGACATCCAGATGCCCGGCAAAAACGGCTTCCACGTTCTGTCGGAGATCATGCAGGAACGCGAGGCCCCGCTGGTGGTCTTCATCACGGCATACGACGAATACGCCATCCGCGCGTTCGAGGAGAACGCCGTGGACTACATCCTCAAGCCGGTCCCCGAAGACAGGCTGAAGAAAAGCCTCGAACGGGTGCGCGAGCGCCTCGACGAAGCCGAGGAGAGCGAGAACTCCTCCACCTCTCTCCAGAAACTGCTCGCGGAAGTCGGCATCAAGCCCGGCGTGGCTCGCGTGAGCGTCGAACATTCCGGCAAGAACGTCCTCCTGAACCCCCGCGAGGTGGATTACTTTGAATACTCGTCCAGACGCGTCTACGCTCACACCTCCGGCGGCGCCTATCCCTGCCAGTCCGATCTTACGCTGGACAGACTGGAAGCCAGACTGGGCGGATTCGGTTTCTTCCGAACAAACCGGTCCCAGCTGGTGAACCTCTCGCGCGTCCGGGCCTACGCCCCGTGGTTCAACGGTAAATACGTGCTGACCCTCGACAACACCGACGAGACCGAGGTCACCGTCAGCAAGGCCCGCGTCAGGGAATTCAAGCAAGCCATCGAGCTTTAGGGGACTCATGAGCACCTATGAAATCATTCTCACGCTGGCCGAGCGCTTCGGGCTGCTCGTGGGGGGTGTATTCCTTCTCATGACCATCACCCCGGCCCAGCGCATCGGCTTTTCGCAGGGCCAGAGCAGAAGCCGCACGCTGTTGCTGACAGTGTTCTTCGGGCTGTGCGGCATCCTCGGCACCTACACCGGCAACTTCGTCTTCGAATCCGTGGCGAACCTGCGCGCCATGGTCGTCATCACCGGCGGCCTGTTCGGCGGCCCGGTTGTCGGGATCGGCTCCGGCCTGATCGCCGGAGTGCACCGCATCGTGACGGACCTCAGCGGGTTCAGCGCCTGGCCCTGCGGCATATCCACCGCCATCGAAGGCCTCGCTGCGGGGCTGGTCAGCCTGTGGTTCTCCGGCCGTACCATGAACTGGAAAGCCGCGGCCACGCTCGCTCTGCTCGGCGAAAGCCTGCACATGGCGCTGATCCTGATTCTTTCGCGTCCTTTTCCCGAGGCCGTCGCGCTCGTCCAACTCATCGCACCGCCCATGATCATCATCAACACGGTCGGCGCGGCGCTCTTCGTGGAGATCATCAACATCTTTTCCCGCGACCGGGAGCGGCGCGACTCCATCCACGCACAGAAGATTCTGGACATCGCAAACCATACCGTTAGCTATCTCCGGTCCGGGCTGACCATCGGCTCGGCAGAGGCCATGGCCACCATCATCCGGCAACGCGTGGAGGTGGCCGCCGTGGCGGTGACGGACACCCGCAACGTGCTGGCCCATGTGGGCGCGGGAGAGGATCATCACCTCGCAGGGCACACCGTACGCACTCTCGCCACGCGGGAAGTGCTGGAGAACGGAGAGCCCCTCTTTCTGGACACGCGGGAGCACATCCGCTGCGACGATCCTGACTGCCCCATGACCTCAGCCATCGTTGTCCCGCTCTACAAGGACGGCGCGATCATCGGCACCCTCAAGTTCTACGGCACCCGCAAGACGCCGCTGAACAATACGCTCGTCGAGCTCGCCAAGGGGCTGGCCAACCTGTTCTCCACCCAGCTTGAACTCGAAGACATTCAGGTCAAGGAGCAGATGCTGGCCCATGCGGAGATCCGCCGTCTGCAGTCGCAGATCAACCCCCACTTCCTGTTCAATTCGCTGAACACCATCACCTCGTTCTGCCGCACCAACTCCGAGAAGGCCCGCGACCTGCTCAAGGACCTCTCCTACTACATGCGCCGCAACCTTGACCTGAGCCGAGGCTTCATTCCCCTTTCGGAAGAGCTGGATCAGGTGCGCAGCTATCTTGCCATCGAGCAGGCCCGCTTCGGAGACCGCATCAGGGCGGAGATCGAGGTGAGCGATGAATGCGGCAAGTGGCCGATTCCGCCCCTGACCATCCAGCCGCTGGTGGAGAATTCCGTGCGCCACGGCCTGCTCTCCGGCGAGGAAGGGGGCACCGTGACCATAGCCGCCTCATGCGAGAACGGTCACCTCGTTATCTCCGTATCCGACAACGGCGCGGGGATGGACGGCGAGACCCTCCAGCAGTTCTACTCCAAAAACTGCGTGGAGTCCCGGTCGCAGGGCATCGGCGTTCGCAACTGCCTTAACCGGCTGGAGCAGATCTACGGGCCGCAGTACACGCTCGACATCCGCAGCACGCCGGGCATGGGGACGGATATCCGTTTCCGCATTCCCGAAGTTCCCAAAGCCGCGGCAGCAAGCGCTCACTGACCTGTTGAGCATGCCACAGGGCATTTCATCCGGCCGAAAAGTCACTTCAGACGCAAACCGTTGATACGCGCGCAGGAAAACCTCTAATGAGATTTTCACCCCGCAGGGGGTGCAACGAAAATTTCTCGGAGGTTTCCTATGCTGTTCTTTTTTCTCTGCGTAGCTCTGCTCATCACGGGCTACTTCACTTACGGCAAGTTCGTGGACAAGGTTTTCGCTCCCAACGGCAGCGTGGCCACGCCCGCCTACTCCATGCGCGACGGCATCGACTACATGCCGCTTCCAAAATGGAAGCTGATCTTCATCCAGGTGTTGGACATCGCCGGCATCGGCCCCATCTTCGGCCCGATCCTTGGCGCGCTTTACGGTCCGGCAGCGCTGCTGTGGATCGTCATCGGCTGCATCTTCGCAGGCGCGGTTCACGACTACTTCAGCGGCATGCTCTCCGTACGCAACAAGGGCGCCAGCGTTCCGGAAGTGGTGGGCGAATACCTCGGCATGTCCGCCCGTCAGGTCATGCGGGTGTTCTCCTTCGTCCTGCTGATGCTCGTCGGCGTGGTCTTCGTGCTCAGCCCGGCCAAGCTGCTCAACGGTCTCACCGGCATCGACACCGGCCTGCTCGTTGCAGCCATTTTCGGCTACTACTTCCTCGCCACCATCCTGCCCATCGACAAGGTCATCGGTCGCTTCTACCCGCTGCTCGGCGCGCTGCTGCTGACCATGACCGTGGCGCTGGTCGTGGCCCTGTTCTTCTCCGGCCACGACGTTCTTCCGGCTCTTGACTTCACAACCAATACGCACCCCGACGACAAGCCGCTCTGGCCGCTGCTCTTCATCACCCTCTCCTGCGGCGCGATTTCCGGCTTCCACTCCACACAGTCGCCCCTCATGGCCCGCTGCGTGAAGGACGAGCGCGAAGGACGCTCAGTCTTCTACGGCGCCATGATCATCGAAGGCATCATCGGTCTGATCTGGTGCACCCTCGGCCTCTCCTTCTACAACTCTCCCGAGGCCCTCTCCGCCGTCGTGTCCGCAGGCAGCCCCGCGGCAGTGGTGGCCGAGGTGTCCAAGAGCCTGCTCGGACAGGTCGGCGGTTTCATGGCGATCATGGCCGTCATCGTCCTGCCCATCACCAGCGGCGACACCGCCTTCCGCTCCACCCGCCTCATCGTGGCGGAAGCCTTCAACATGAAGCAGAACGCCGTCGCCAAGCGTCTGATGGTCGCCGTCCCCCTGTTTGTGCTGGGATACATCATCTCCACACAGGACTTCTCCACCATTTGGCGCTACTTCGGTTTTGCCAACCAGAGCCTCGCAACGCTGGTTCTCTGGACCGCCGCGGTCTATCTCGCTCAGCGCGCAAAGCTGCACTGGATCGCTACGGTTCCTGCAACATTCATGACCGCGGTCTGCGTGACCTTCATCTGCAACGCCACCATCGGCCTCAACCTGAGCTACGACATCTCGGTGATAGCCGGTATCGCGGGCGCAGTCGCCGCACTGGCCCTCTTCCTCGTGAAGTTCGTCATAGGCGCCAAGCCCGAAGAAGAGCCGGCCTAACGGCATTCATCTCCGATCGAAACAAGGCCAAAAACAACGGGCCCCGCTTTTGCGGGGCCCGTTTTCTCTGTCCTCTCACCTGCAGTCAGTTCACAGCAGGCAGATGCACGGATCATTGATAGTACGACATGATCCTGTCGATCTCGCCGGACTCTAGAAGCCTGCGAATGCGTTCATTGATCTGCGGCATCCGCTTTTTCATCGCCTCGCCGCCGCTGAATACAAACCGCAACCCGACGCTGTTGACGGGATTGGAGGAAGCATGGAAATCGGAGGCGGCGAACTCACGTTCTTTACGAATGATCCATCTGCCCAAAGCCTGATCCATAACCGCCACGTCGATTCGTCCGGCACGGAGCATTCTGAAAAGCAGCTGTTCGTTGTTCACGTCATATCGTTCAGAGAGGCCCGAATCGAAGAGCGACTGCAGCTGTGGGTAGACATAATTGGTTATGCAACCCACGCGCTTTCCGGCAAGATTGGAGAGCGACTGGAATTCAAGAGGGTCGGAGGCACGGGAAAAGATGACGTCTTTGACCTCAAGGACCGGAATGGACCAGAGCAGGCCTTCATAGTCTCCGTACATCCATTCAGGAGCTTCCGCTCTCACATGGACAGGTTCATTCTTTTTGAGAAGCGTTCTGGGGGCAGGGTCCGGGCGAACATCCAGCTGGACATCGGGCGGCAGCACTCGCTCAAGCACATCCAGCACGAGCCCTCCCGGAGTCTCGTCCGTAACCATCTCGAACGGAGGCCACCCACGGGAAAACAAAGCATAAACGACACGATCCGGGGAAGCGGCTGCCGACTGGACACAAAAGAAGACCCATAAAACGGGCATTACCAACATCTTGTAATTCACAATATTTCCTACCACGAGGCGTCCACCCGGGCAACGGGGCTGATATTAGTAAGTCGACGGGAAATGCGTCACAAACGCGTCATACTCCTGCAACATGAACAATTCATCTTTCCTGCCGGAGGGTTGCATGTTCATGGGATGTCTCTTTCAAGTCAAGTACTGCAAGCGCTGCGAAGCCAACACATACCACCGGTATCTCAACCCGCTTCGGAATCCGCTGATAATCAAAGAGGTGTGGGAATGCGTGTCATGCGGCGAGCGGCTCCGCCAGGAAATCAGACGTAGGCAGGCGATATGAATCGCCTCAATCAAGCCGGAACCTGATGCGAAGGACCCCGTTCGTGAAGTCATGTGTGGTCAGCCGGAACACACCCACTTCCGAAGTTCTGTCCACGTGCTCTCCGATGCACGGACAGCTGTCGAAATCGCCGACATGAACAACCCGCACATGGTCGACGCCATCAGGAAGCCGACCGAGATCGAACCGTCCGGATGCCTCCTCCACGGTGACAACCTCTTCCAAAACCTGAAGATCGCGCAACACCTGCTCATTGACGCGTCGCGCGATTTCATCCGCCTCGTCGTCAGAGAGCGCGCGTTCGAAGCGGTAGTCGCATTTAGACTTTCCCGGATTGATCCGAGCGCTGAAGCATCTGCCGCAGCCGAACATATCAACCATGACGCCGTTGAGAACATGTTCAGCCGTATGCATGGCCGATTCATATCGCTTTGCCACCCCAACCCTCCTTTGCTCTACCTTATTCCCCATCCTTCAGCCGGGCAACCGCTATTCACACAAGAAAAGTATGATTTTATGCCAGCCTTTCATTTATTTCCGGTATGATGTATAGGGGTTCTTTCTCAATCAAGCAAGCGAGGTACTCATGAAAATAGCAATCCCCACCCGCGACAATCTCGTGGACGAACATTTCGGCCACTGCCAGCACTTCACCATCATGACCATTGAGGGAGGTGCCATCTCCGAAACCGAAACCCTCCCGGCTCCCGAAGGCTGCGGATGCAAGTCCAATGTCGCCACGGTACTGGCCGACATGGGCGTGAAGGTCATGCTGGCCGGCAACATGGGAATGGGCGCGGTTCAGGTGCTCGGGAAGAACGGCATCGAAGTTGTTCGCGGTTGCTCCGGCAGCGTGGACGACATCGCCAGACAGTATCTGGCCGGTAAAGTCAAGGACCAGCTGATCGAGTGCGACCATCACGACTGCCATCACCACTAAATCGATAGAAACTCCACAAAAAAACCGGCCTGCTCAGGCCGGTTTTTTTGTATCCAGGTTTGGGACCGAGTGGTACCCATTTGAAAAATGGCTCCGCCACACTGCCCCTTAGCCAGCTTCTGCAACAGCTCTGGCCTCGGACGGACACTGCCCCTGAGAAGGGGAATGACACCAGGCCACGCCCGCGCTTTCATATGTGTAAAACACGTTCGGATCAATGCTTCTTGCGATGCCGATCACCTGCTTGAAGTCGCGACGACGGCAGACCACGAACTGTACGGTGACCGGACCTTCGGAGCCTTCGCCGGCTACGACGGTAGTGCCGAACCCGGCCGAACGCATGGCCTGCGCCAGCACCGCGCCGGATGCAGGACTTATGAAGCGCACCACGACGTGCCCCAGCGCCATTTTCCGCTCAGCCCAGATGCCGGTCACATTGCCCACGGCAAATCCGAGAGCATAGCAGATGCCAAGCACCGGCTCCTGACCGACCTTTGATATGACCGCCGACGTCCCGAGCACCCAGATGGTCATCTCGAGCGCGCCGAGCAAGAACGCCATCCTGGTCTCACCCTGCACGGTCATCATGGTTCTGACAGTCCCGAGCGTCAGCGCCACGACCTCTGAAAGAAATATTAAACCACCCAAAATAATTGTATTTTCCATCATGCTATTGCCCTCCTTCATTCGCGAGGCAGACTGAATAGTTATAACGCCCCGTTGGGTCAAGCGGAAAAACCCGGGTTTACCGATTTTTCCGTGACGACTCTGTAAAGACTCACCCCGGCCCTTCAACAGCATCAGGCATATGCTTACGCGAGCCGGAACGATGCGTTCTTTTTGTGGCAGTGATATTTCGGTTCGGTAAGAAGGACGTTTCAAGCCGGAAAAAACTTATCGAATTTTCCATGAGACTTTAGAAGTCTCGTTTGACGGCATATCGATTTTCAATGTTTATAAGCGGTAAGAGCCTCTTATCGTCAAATGCAGGACTATTGCAAAATAGCCCTATCCGATTTGACAAGCTCTGGTAATCCGTTTAACAGACGATGCAACGGACTATTTCTTCCGCACTAATCGAAACAGAATTGGCCGGTCCGCCAGGAATGTGGGGCGAAAAGGAGATGCATTTCTCTTTTTCAGGCTTTTTCACAACCTGCATTTTGCAATGGACATTAACTGATAAAAACAATGCTACTTTTCAAAAATGCATTGTGGAGGAACTGCATAGAGAAGAAATGCATAAGAGATATTTCTGATAATCGCGAAGCTTCTTGCGCTTCAAAAACCTTACGGGGGTTATGATGCAAGAGACACCGGAAAAATGGGTCGCGACCTATGAGGCACAGACGGCCGACGAATTGGTGGAAGCCTACCGATGCTGGGCATCCGAGTACGACACTGACTGCTGCGACGGCATGGGATATGTCGGTCCCAAGGTCGCCGCAGGGCTGCTGGACCGCTACCTCGCAAAGCCTACCGCCCGGATTCTCGATGCGGGCTGCGGCACTGGACTCGTCGGCGAGGTTATGAACAAAATGGGCTATCAGCGCCTGGAAGCCATGGACTTTTCCCGGGACATGCTCCGCGAGGCCGAGCAGAAGGACGTCTATGACAACGTCTTTCATGCAGACATGAACAGACGCCTGCGGCTTGCGGACAACTCCTACGACGCCACCATCTGCGTCGGCACCTTCACCTACGCACATGTCGGGCCCGAGGCCTTTGACGAGCTTGTCAGGATCACCCGGCCCGGCGGCTACATCTGCTTCACCATTCGCGACGGCGCTTATCAGGAATACGGCTACAGGCGGCGCATGCTCGACCTCGAAGCCGACAAGGCATTCGAGCTCAAGGAGATGGTCGATACCGACTACCTGAGGAAAGAAGACGTCAGCGCCAAATACTGCATCTACGAAGTCCAAAACGCCTAGGAGGAATCATGGTTACCGACAACAAGACGCTGGACAAGGTCTACACCGCCACCAACCACGAAGAACTCATGGACGCTTACAAGGACTGGGCGGGCAACTACGACGCCGATACCGTGGACGCATTCGGTTACGTAGCCCACGAACTCACCGCGCGCGCTCTGGACAAAGTCTGCGAAGACTCCAAGGGACGCATTCTCGACGCAGGCTGCGGCACCGGCCTTGTGGCTGAGTCGCTCAAGCGCATGAAGTACGACAACATCGACGCGCTCGACTATTCGCAGGAGATGCTCGACGAAGCCGAAGAGAAAGGCGTGTACAAAAAACTCATGCAAGCCGACCTGAGCAAGCCGCTGGACATCAAGGACGACGCCTACGACGGCATCGTCTGCGCAGGCACTTTCACCTACGGACACGTCGACGCCAAGGGTTTTGACGAGCTGATCCGAATCACCAAGCCCGGCGGGCACATCTGCTTCACCATCCGCGACGGCGCATATGAAGACTACGGCTACCGCGACCACATGATCGACCTTGAGCGCTCCAACGCATGGGAACTGCTCAGCATGGAAGAAGCCGACTACCTTCGCAACGAGAACGTCAAGTGCAAGCTGTGCACTTACAAGGTCATGAAACAGGGTAGCCCGTCCTAACCCCTGACCGAGATAACATTCTTCAAGGCGAAGGCTCCGGCCTTCGCCTTTTTTGAAACTACGCAAAAAAGGCGGCCCCCTTTCGGGAACCGCCCTTCATATACTCCAATTGAAACGAAGCTACTTCTTGAGCCAGCTCATCATTTCGCGAAGACGGGTGCCGACTTCCTCGATCTGGTGCTCGGCGCCGAGACGACGCTGGGAGCGCAGCATGGGCTGTCCGGCCTGATTGTCGAGGATGAAGTCGCGCGCGAACTTGCCGTTCTGAATCTCCTTGAGGACGGTCTTCATGGCTGCGCGGCTCTCATCGGAGATGACGCGGGGGCCGGTGACGTAGTCGCCGAATTCCGCGGTGTCGGAGATGGAGTAACGCATGGCCGCCATGCCGCCTTCGTACATGAGGTCGATGATCAGCTTGAGTTCGTGCAGGCATTCGAAGTAGGCGACTTCGGGCTGATAGCCGGCTTCCACCAGCGTTTCGAAACCGGCCTTGCACAGCTCGGTCAGGCCGCCGCAAAGCACTGCCTGCTCACCGAAGAGGTCGGTCTCGGTTTCTTCGCGGAAGGTGGTCTCGATGACGCCGGAGCGGGTGGCGCCGATGCCCTTGGCGTACGCCAGAGCAATATCGAGGGCGCTGCCGGAGGCGTCCTGCTCGATGGCGACCAGCGCCGGGACCGCTCCGCCTTCGGCAAAGGTGCGGCGGACCATGTGGCCCGGTCCCTTGGGCGCAATCAGCATGCAGTCGATGCCCTTGGGCGGAACGATCTGCTGGAAATGCACGTTGAAGCCGTGACCGAACGCGATGACGTTGCCTTCCTCGAGGTTCGGGGCGATGTCGTTGTCAAAGACCGTCTTCTGTACCTGATCGGGAAGCAGAATCATGACGAGGTCGGCCTGCTTGGCTGCCTCGGCTGCGCTCACCGGCTCAAAGCCGTGCTCCTTGGCGAGCTCGTAGTTCGGGCCGCCGGGGCGCTGACCGACTACGACGTTCACGCCGGAATCACGCAGGTTCTGGGCATGGGCGTGGCCCTGGGATCCGTAACCGATGATGGCGACGGTTTTGCCCTTGAGAAATTTCAGATCCGCGTCCTTCTCGTAATACACCTTCATTGCTCTCTCCTGAGGGGTTTTCCCGCATACAAACTGCGGGGTGGGGTGACGTAGAATCCCCCGACATAACGACAGCGCAACCCTCCCGGCCAATTACAGGCCGGGGGGCGCAATGTCCAGCGGGAAATCGGGGGGTGTCGCTACTCGGCGGCCTGCATGGCGCGGCGCATGGCCACGTTGCCGGTGCGGGCGATTTCCTTGATGCCGAACCTGGATAGCAGGTTCAGGATCGCGGATATCTTGCCGCGGTCGCCGGTGCATTCGATGGAAAGCTCGTCCATGCTCACATCCACGACCTTGCAGCGGAAAATGTCCGTAATGCGCAGAATCTCCGCGCGCTTGGAATCCTCGGCGTTGACCTTGATGATGATCATCTCTCGGTCCACCGACTGCAGTTCGGTCATGTCCACCACCTTGATGATGGGCACGAGTTTTCTGAGCTGTTTGACGATCTGCTCGATGATGGCGTCGTCTCCCTCGGCAACGATGGTCATGAGGGAAACGCCCTTTTCGAGCGTGGGGGCAACGTTCAAGGATTCGATGTTGAATCCGCGACCGCTGAAGAGACCGGCGACCCTGGACAGGACTCCGGGCTCGTTTTCGACCATGATGGAAAGTGTGTGTCGCATACCGCTTAACCTCCCTACACCAGAAGCATCTCGGTCAACGACGCTCCCGCCGGGACCATGGGATAGACGTTTTCCTCGTTCGTCACGCGCACATCGATGATGGCGGGCTTGTCAGTGCTGAAAGCCTTCTTCAGCACTGGGCCGACATCCTTCTTCTGCGTGATCCGGTACCCTTCCGCGCCATAGGCCTCCGCCAGCTTGACGAAGTCCGGCTGCGCGTCCATGCAGGTTTCGCAGTAGTTGCGATCATAAAAGAGCTCCTGCCACTGCCTCACCATGCCGAGGAATCCGTTGTTGAGGATGACGATCTTGACCGGCAACTTGTTGCAGACCACGGTCATCATCTCCTGGATGTTCATCTGGATGGAGCCGTCACCCGCGATATCGACCACCAGCTTGTCCGGGAAGGCCTTCTGCGCGCCCATGGCCGCGGGAAAACCGTAGCCCATGGTGCCGAGTCCGCCAGAAGTCAGGAACCGATTGGGCTCCTTGACCTTCAGGAACTGGGCGGCCCACATCTGATTCTGCCCCACCTCGGTGGCTATGATGGCCTCTCCCTCGGTGATATCCTGAATCATCTCAACGACGTACTGCGGCTTTATGCCGTCCTCCACATCGTTGTAGGTCAGCGGGTGCATCCGGTCCCATTCCTTGAGCTGGCACCACCACTCGTCATGCTTGAGGCTCCAGTCCTCCTGTTCGTGGAGGGCCTGCATTTCCTTCTTGAGGGATGCGAGCGCGCTCTTGCAATCCGCCACGAGCGGCACGTGAACGGAAACGTTCTTCTGAATACTTGTGGGGTCCACATCTATGTGCACGATGGTGGCGTGCGGAGCGAAGGTGCTGACCTTGCCGGTAACCCGGTCGTCGAAGCGGGCTCCGACTGCAAGCAGCAGGTCGCAGTGGTTCACCGCCATGTTGGCCGCGTAGGTGCCGTGCATACCGAGCATGCCCAGCCAGTTGTCGCCGTCGCCGGGATAGGCGCCGAGCCCCATGAGGGTCGAAGTGACCGGGATGCCCAGCTTGTCGGACAACCAGCGCAATTCCTCATGGCTCTTGGAAAGCACCACGCCGCCGCCGGAGTAGATCAGCGGCCGCTCGGCCTTTCGGATGAGCTTGGCGACCTTGCGCACCTGCCCCACATGCGGTTTCACGTTGGGGTTGTAGCTGCGCATGCTCACGTCTTCGGGCCACTCGAACTTGCACTTGCGGTTCATGACGTCCTTGGGAAGGTCCACAAGGACCGGCCCGGGCCGTCCGGAGCGCGCGAGAAAGAACGCCTGCCGGACGGTCCGGACCAGATCGTTTACATCTGTGACCAGATAGCTGTGCTTGGTACACGGCCGCGTGATACCTACAATGTCCACCTCCTGAAAGGCGTCATTGCCGATGAGCGGCGTTGGCACCTGGCCGGTGAAGATGACCACCGGAATGGAGTCCATATAGGCCGTTGCGATTCCGGTGACCGTATTGGTGGCGCCGGGACCCGAAGTGACTAGGCATACCCCTGCCTTGCCGGTGGCGCGGGCATAGCCGTCCGCGGCATGGATGGCGCCCTGTTCATGGCGCACTAGGACATGCTCTACGGAAAAATTGGGGATTTCGTCGTAGATGTCGATCACGGCTCCGCCCGGGAAGCCGAACATTACGTCCACGCCCTCTTTTTCCAAACACTTCAATAAAATCTGGGCCCCGGTCATCTCCATTCTAATCTCCCGTAACGTAGTGCTCCAACATGGACTGGAGCTTGGTCTTGCCAGCGAGCTTTTTCTTCTTCAGCTCCTTGACTTCCTGCTGCTCGGCCGAGCTGAGGTAGCTCTTGGCTTCCAGCTTATTCAACAATTTTTCGTACTGTACGTGCTGTTCATATAGGGCCTTGAGCTCTGCATCTTCGACCTGGAACTTCTCGATGAGTTCAATTTCTCTGGCTTCCATGAGCACTCCTTTGGTAATGATTGACCTTTCCTCAGCCTGCTTTTTCCAGGCGGCTGAAGTCCGGTTTGCAGCCGGCCTCGACAGCCAGCACCTTGTTCCTGTTTGCATGCCCCGACTCCAGAGTCAGGTGACGGGGCTTGATCTCCAGCAGTCTGGCAAGAAATGCCACAAGCGCCTTGTTCGCCTCGTTGTCCACTGCGGGAGCGGCAAGGCGAACCTTGAGACTCTGCCGGTACGGCCCGACGACCTCGCTTCGCTTGGCGCCGGGCTGTGCCCAGATGGAAAGACGCCACCCGCCGCGTCGCGACTGGCGTATGTATTCGTGGGATTCTGTGGTGAGTTGCTCGCTCATTCGGCCTTTTTCAAAAACGTCAGTTTGGATTCCAATTCTTCGATGCGGTCCACTTCCGGGTCGGAATGTTCCAACATTCGTAGGTGTGCATCCAGCAGGCTTTTCAGCTGGGCTTCAAATTGGGTCCTCTGACGTTTGAGGCTCTCGATGTCCTCGTAGACGCTGGCAAGGCGTTCATGACCTTTCCTGATGGTCTCTTCCGCCTTGCTCTCCGCCTCGTCCCGAATGAGCTTGGCCTCGCGGTGTGCCGAGGTCTTGATGTCGTCCACGACCTTCTGCGTGTTCATGAGCGTATCGCGAAGCGACTCGTCGCGCTGACGATACTCCTGAAGCATCGCATCCATGCGTTTGATCTTCTTGCGCATGTCCTTTCCGGCATCCACGAGCTCCCCGACCGTTTCGGCAACCTCAAGCATGAACTGGTCCACCTCGGCTCTGGAATAGCCGAGCATGGATTTGGAAAAACGTTTGTTGAGAAGATCTATCTTGGTAACGGTCACGGCGACACCTCCCTTACATCACTGCGCCTCCGCGCATGGAGAAGGCCAGATCCATGAGATTGGCGACGAGCACCATGTCAAGAACCTGGATGGCCAGAATGACAACTATGGGCGACAGGTCGATGCCGCTCACGACGGCAAAGGGAATCCATTGCCGGACTTTATGGAATACGGGCTCGGTCAGGCCGCGGAGAAAACGAACGATGGGATTGTAAGGATCGGGGTTGACCCAGGAAAGAAGGGCCGAAATGATCACGATCCACATATATCCATTGAGGACGATGCTGAGAATTTTAGCAATGGCGAAAACCAGATGAGACATATATCCTCCACATTTGCGGGCAAAACCCACTATGACTGCACCCTGTCACAGGGCGGATGATTTATCAAGAGCTAAAAGCTGATAACGGGACCTTCGTACAGACGCATGAGGCCGCGCTTGAGCGCCCAGTAATCCGGAATATACAGGTCGGCGTCCATACTTTCATTGCGGTAGGACCAGATTCTGGTTCCCGCATTGCGCGCGGCCTGGCAGTCCACGATGGAATCACCGATGAAAACGGTCTCCTCGGGCTTGAGGTCCAGGGTGCTCATGATCTGGTACATGCCTTCGGGGTGCGGCTTGGGACGGCGCACCTCGTTGACCGTGATGACGGGGAAGAAGGTGTCCTGCAGTTCAATGGACTCGAGCACCATCGGCATGGTGTCCTTGCGGCTGGTGTTGATGGCCAGCTGACATCCTGCCCCGCGCAGCCACCAGATAAGTTCGAAGACCCCTTCCATGCGTTTGATGTAAGGCATGACGCGGGCGTAGTCGAATTTCTTCTGGTATTCGAAGGCTTCTTCCCAGTGCTTTTCCGGCAGGATGTGCCGCATGGCGTCGGCCATGGTGGCACTGTGAGCGAAGGCCTTTTCCTTGTCGTCCATTGGCGGAAGGCCGAAGTGCTCCTTCACCATGTTGTAATAGGCGGTGTTGGCTTCGATGGAATCGATGAGGACTCCGTCGCAGTCGAAAACGATGCATTTGATGTTCTCGAATACGTCGGTCTTCATCAGGTCGTTGAGATAAATCACGGAATACTCCCTGAATCGTTCTTTATTTGCTGATGCAGGCCACGGTTATCCCGCGCTCGGTAAACGGCAGTTCCTCCGGTGCGCGGGAGCGTCCGGCGAGTTTCCATGCCGGAGCGGTGACCACTTCCGCCTCCCCGGGCAGTTCGTCCGTGTCGGCGGGGGTAAATTTCAGCCCGGCTTCACGCCAGGTCTCGATGATTTCGGGGTCGGAGCAGACGAGCACGGCGTCTTCCGGCACAAAAGCGGCCATCCCTTCCATGACGCGCTGCCACGCCAGCCTCTGGTCAGAAGTCGAGGAAGGCGCAGTGTTGCTCAGAATCCTGCCGAGCTCGCCCGTACGTTCGTCATCCTCTTCGATGCCCAGTTCGCCGGACATGCGCTGCCAGGAGTCCATCACTCCCCTCTCGAGTTCGGAGGTCTCCACGAGACGCTCTTCAGTGGCCCATGCCAGCAGCAGGATGAACTGCGCGCGGCGAAGAGGTGCATCCTCGTCCACGCTGCCGCCGCGAGGTGGCAGGGCACCTATGCCCACAAGCAACTGGGACTTGATGGTGCTCTCCGACTCGGAGAAATAATCTTCGGGAGTATGAGCGCCGAAAAAGGCCATTTCGGACGGATTCTTGAACTGTTCGCCGAAGCTCACCGAGTCGCGCACCAAAGCGCGGGCAGTTCGGCCGTCGAGCGGCAGATTGTCTGGACGAAAGCGCTCCCCGTCATCGGCGGCAAGGCCGGGGTCGAAAAAAGCAGCTTCGTCAACGTCGCCCGTGGAGGCAAGTTCGGCATGCATGGCGGGGAAATGTATAAGCATGGCAGTCTCCGGTTGCAAAATCAGGTTTCCTCGGCATCCTTTTTTACGGGAGCGAAGCGACGGCACCGTCCTTCGCACCGTTCAAGACCGAGCAGGCACAGCGCATCGTGATGATGTCGGCAGAACGGCGGCACCCCGCTTGCGTCGGCTTCATACTCAGGACAGTCCGGCTTATGCCCCACAAGACGCTCGAAACGTGTCTTCCAGAGCTTGCCGACCTGATCCGGCCCGACGCTGAACGCCTCGGCGCGGTGAAGAAAATCGTCGAAGACCGCCTCCCACTGCATCATCACGCTACAGCGCCAGCGGCGTTGATAACCGGGATTCAGGCGCTCCTCGTACAGGCATCGTCCGCGGCAATGATGGCGGCAGTCGTCGGCGGGCATTCGTTTGATATCGCTCATGCGTTCTCCGCGTATGCGCCGGGCGCACAGGGGAAGGTTTACGTTCGGCGGGACCAAATGTAAAGTACGGGAATCACGGTGTCCGACCGTGCGGCGGTCGCAGCCGTCTTGACCTGCCGCCACACGGGGTGTATATGCGATTTCAGCCTGACAAAGGACACCAACACCGGAGGAACATATATGATTGGCGGATTCGGAGTCTGGGAACTCATCATCATTCTTCTCATCGTACTCGTCATCTTCGGAGCCAAGAAACTCCCGGAAATCGGCGACGGCATCGGCAAGGCCATCAGCAATTTCAAAAAGGCGAGCAACGAACCCGAGGAGATCGACGTCACCCCCAAGGATGACGAAAAGAAAGAATAAATTTCAACGAGCCGAAAAAAGCGGCGTCCCGAGGGACGCCGCTTTTTTTGTATCCGTTTCAGGCCGAAGGGTTACTCGTTTTCCCCGTTGGCCTTTTTATCAATACTATAGGAAAGACCTCGGTCCGGCAGAAACGCCTCCAGCCTTCCGGTCAGCAGCTCCCGGTTGAGGATGCGTGCAGACCAGATCCCGGAAACGCCGGAAGCCTGCATGTCCAGTTCCAGCAGCTGAACATCGGACAACGCCCCGTCCCACTTGCGCAGCACACGGTCGAACTCGCGCACGCCATCGGGCGTAAACCACCCCGCGATGCGCAGTGTCGCCATGCCGGTCTTGGGGGTCTGAGCCATCTGGCGGGTGAAATACCGCTTCCAGAGGTCATTCCACACAACGCCGAGATCCTTTCCGCGTCCGCGCCAGACACGGCCGGGGATGCGCATCTGCGCATCAAACATTTCCTTTCCGTCCTTGGAAATCATTATGGCCGGCGAATCAACGTCGGCAGACGGATCGATGCCGGTGAGGAGCATAAGCCTCTCCAGCTCGCCGCGGTCCTCCTCGTTCAACCCCTTTACGCGGACATCTGCCGAGATCGGCTCTTCAGCGGTTGAAAAAACGCCCATGGACTTGAGACCGTCGCGAAGAGCCTGACGGTTGACCTTGACGTTCATGCGCATGGTGAGTCCTTCCTCGGAAGGCACAGTCTCCACCTTGTCATACCCAAGAACGTAATAGCCCGCCTTTTCCTTGAGGTCTTCGCGCAACAGCTCGGAGCGCTTCTCACCGAGCGGCGGAAGCAGCCTGAGCGCTTCCTTGTGCACCGCTTCGGCAAACGCCTCGTTCATAGCGCGGCTTTGCAGATCCATGGAGGATTCGTTCTCCTCCTCCACCACGGAGACCTCGACGTTTCCTGCAAAGGCCGGAAGCACCGCGAAACAGGTAAGAAGTATAGTCAGAAAAAACGTTCGCACCGAGTTACTCCTCAAGGTCGAAACTTTCGTATTGGATGCCGCCGCCCTGCTCGCCCGCGGGGGTCTCGGCGTCGAGGACCGAAGCATCCTCAGCCGCCTCCTGGTCGAGGACGATGACCACGCGGGCCTGATCCCCGATGCCTTTCTTTCCGAGCACCACACGGGCCAGAGCGGCGTCGGAGGCGGATATGACGGGATCGGTCGCGGTGGCCTTGCCGGTGGCCTGCACGACCAGCGGGGTTTCGCCTACGCGGCTACGAACCACGACCCATTCATCGGAATTGGAATAAGCGGCCACGCCGGAATTGACGGCCACGGACCGGCTGACCACAAAGGGACCGTAAACGCCCACGCCGTTTTCGTCATAGACAACCGGACACAGCGCCGGAGTGACGTCGAGCCCCCGCGCGTCGATGATGACGCCGGAGTAGCCGGTTCCCGGCCTGACGCCGAGTGCCGTGGGGTCGACCATGTCTTCGGGCGGCGCCTGTTCGGCCTTGTCCAGTCTTGGCGGAATGCCGCTAAGGAAAGGGATGGTGGTCGGCAGCATGCGTTCGGCCATGGCCCCGCGCATGGAGATGGAAGCGGAGACTTCACCCATGGAATCCGTCGCCCCTTCCTCGGAAGGCAGGGGCAGTGTCAGCGGGGAATTCTGGAGCAACATGCGAACGTCTTCGGATGCCTCCAGATCTTCAGCCAGCCGGTATCCGACGGTCTGATCCGAGTCGATGCGGACCTGCTCGATGACGTCCAGCATCCGCTTTCTCGCGGTGACGGCGGCCTCGCGCACGGCGAGAGACTTGCGGCGCACCGGGTCGAGGACGTCGCCGACGGGTTCCACGGTCACGGATGCGACCACCTCTCCGTTGCCCCAGTGCACGGAGGCACCCTCATGGCTCTGAACGTGTCCGCGAAAGGCGAATGCCATCTGCGTGAACGCGAGCAGAAGAAAAAGGGTCAATAATGATTTGCGTATGATCATGTGTTACTTCCTAAGGAATGCCGAATTTCCGGGTCAGTCCGCATGTACCGTTCCGTGTCGGATATCGCAACCCGTAATTTGAGCGCCTTGCCGTGGAACCGCCCATGCGCTAGGCTTGCCGGAAAAAGGGGAAAGCAAATGCTCGTCCACCTCATGCAGCACGGCGCCTGCCTGCCCAAGGAAGCCGACCCGGAACAGCCCCTGAGCCCTGTCGGGATAGACCTGATCCGGCGAAACGCCATCTCCATGCGTTCCCTCGGCATGGACTTCGACCGCATCATCACCAGCAACAAGCTCCGCGCGCTTCAGACCGCCGAGATAATCGCCAAGACCATCGGCTACCCGGTGGAAGGCATCACGGCGGACGCCCGCTTCAAGCCCTCGGCCCGTCCCGAAAAAACTTTGGAGGCACTTGAGGAGTACGCTGCCGAACTGATTCTCGTGGTGGGTCACCTGCCCTCGCTGGAACTTGTGGCATCCCGCCTGCTCGGAGGTGCGGACGGTGTAAAGCTGCACTTCGCCAACGGCGGGCTCACCTGCATCGAGACCAGCCCGACGTTTTCACAGTCCTTGCTGCTCTGGCATCTTCAACCGCGTCACCTGTCGTTGCTTGGCAGCTGAGCAAGCCACGACTCAACCCTTTGCGCCACGGCCTCCGACGCCTCGGGGCTGAACCACTCTATGTCGGTCTCCTTGCGGAACCACGTAAGCTGACGCTTGGCATAGGCTCGCGTGTTCCGAACCCACTTCTCCACGGCCCGGTCCAGCGAAGAGATGCCACGCAGATGCTCCAACAGCTCTGCACAGCCGATGCCGGACCAACCGGGAGCCTCGGGGTCGGCACACGTTTCCCACGCGGCTCTCGCCTCTTCCAGCGCACCGCGTCCAAGCATTGTGCCGATACGCTTTTCGAGGTGCGGGGTGAGATCGTCCAGCGCCACTTCAAGCCCGATCTTCAGATAGTCGTACTCGGCTTTCTTATGCTGCTCGCCGTGCCAGTCGGTCATGGTTCTGCCGGTGCCGAGCCACACTTCCAAGGCCCTGGCATTGCGCTGGCTGTCGTTGGGATGAATCCTTGCGGCATATTCCGGATCGATGCCCTCAAGTTCACGATGCAGCTTCTGCGGCCCCTCGGCCTCCAGACGCCGCAGCACACCCGCACGCACCTCGGAGGGGATCTCGGGGATGGGAGCGATCCCGAAAAGCAACGTCTTCAGGTACATGCCAGTTCCGCCCACCAAGACCGGGAGCCGTCCGGCCCGTTGCACCTCGGCCACGGCGTTCCTCGCCATCTCCGTGAAGCGGGCGGCGTTGAGGGTCTCGTACGTTGGCAGAAAACCGTAAAGGAGATGCGGGCAGGCCTGCATCTCCTCTGGGTCCGGCTGGGCGGTAATGACCGGGAAGTCCCGGTAGACCTGCCTTGAGTCGAAATTGATCACCGACACGGGACGCTTCGCGGCCATGGCGAGGGCCGAGGCGGTCTTGCCCGCCCCGGTCGGTCCCACGAGACAGACGACGGTCCCGTTTCGGCTCATGTCTCCTCCTCCAGAGAAGGCGGCGTGGCGTATTTGGCGTACAGTCGGGAAACCACGGCCTCGGGGACGAGCCCCTTGATGTTGCCGCCGTGACAGGCCACTTCCTTCACTATGGTGGAGCTGAGGTACATCCACTTGAAATCGGTCATGAGAAAGGCGGTCTGCACGCCGCGGTCCAGCTTGCGGTTCATCAGCGCCATCTGAAATTCGTACTCGAAGTCCGAAACGGCCCGCAGCCCGCGCAGGATGGATCCCGCTCCGCGTCTTCTGGCGTAGTCGATGAGCAGGCCATGGAACGGCTCCACGATGATGCGGTCCTCGTCGGCGAAGACCTCGCGCGCCATCTGTACGCGCTCGTCCAGAGAAAACAGCGTCTTTTTCGGAGAGCTGCGCGCGATGGCAAAGACGATGTGATCGAAAATTCCGAGTCCGCGCTTGATGAGCGAGACATGCCCCTTGGTCACCGGATCGAAGGTGCCGGGGTATATTGCCAGCCTTGAGTTCAGGTTCTCCATACGAGTATCCTGGTCTGACCGTATTCACGGTCCGCTATGAGTTCCAGACGCCCGAGCCGCCCCTCGTCGGGTGCGGTCACACGGGCTTCAACTTCCGCGAGGATGAACGCTCCATCCTCGAACCAGCCGCTTTCCAGGGCCTTCTCAAGCGCCGGGGCCATGAGGTCCTTGCCGTAGGGCGGATCGATGAACCCAAGCCCGAACGGCTTTTCCGGCGGGCGGGAAAGCACGGTGAAAATATCCTTGCACAATACGCGGGCTCTTGCACCGCCGAGTTTGAGATCGGAAAGGTTCTGTCGGATGACGCCGGCTGCCTTGCGGTTCTTTTCGATGAACCGAGCAGTCTGCGCTCCCCGGCTCAGGGACTCCAGCGCGAGGCTGCCGCTTCCTGCGAACATGTCGACCACCCGAAGCCCCAGCCAGCGCACGCCGCGCGCCTCCAGCATGGAAAAGATCGACTCTCGCACCCTGCCCGTGGCGGGCCGGTATCCCGGTCCCTCGCAGGTGCGTATGGTGCGGCCCCTGAATTCTCCGCCTATGATACGCATGACCTACATCTCCGAAATGAGCTCGACCATGGCCCGGTTGATCTCCATGAGGCGGTCGCGAACATCGGTCTGCTCCGGCCACGGGCGTTCCTTGACATCTTCGAGGCGCTTGCGGAACTCCTCGAACAGCTTCTCGGAGTCGGCCACGAGGAAATCCCAGTCCACGCGGGGCCTTGCCGCGGCGGCATCCACCACCGGGGTCATCTCGCGTCCCGGTTCGAGGATCAGCTCCTCCATGTACTCCGGGATGTGGATATCAAAGCCGAAGCGCTCCCTGATGACTTCCGCAAAGGCGTCCTGCGCCTTTTCCTCGCCGTGGACAACGATGATCTTCACCGGCTTGTCGCGGATGCCCTCCAGCCAGTCCAGCAGCTCGTCCTGCCCGGCATGGCCCGAGAATCCGTTGATGGTGAAGACCTTGGCGTTGACTGCCACCTCTTCGTTGAAGATGCGGACCTTTTCCGCGCCGTTGACGATGCGCCGCCCCATGGTGCCCACGCCCTGATACCCAACGAAGACCACGCTCGCGCCGGGCCGCCAGAGATTGTGGCGCAGGTGGTGCTTGATGCGGCCCGCGTTGGCCATGCCGCTCGCGGAAATGACCACGGCCGGCCCGGGAGTGTTGTTGATCGCGATGGATTCGTCCGTGGACAGCGTCAGGCGCAGATTCGGCAGGTCCAGCGGGTTTTCGCCGTTTTCGATATAGCCCATGGTCTGCTCGTCGAAGAACTCGGGATGATTCCGGAAGACCTCGGTGGCGCGGATCGCCAGCGGGCTGTCGAGATAGACGGGCATATCCTCGGGCAGCCGCCCTTCCTTGTGCAGCAGGAAGAGGGAATAGATGAGTTGCTGGGAGCGTTCCACGGCAAAGGCAGGGATGACGACCTTTTCGCCCTTGGAATAGCTGTACCGGATCGCTTCGGCCAACTCGTCGAGCGTATTCTGTGCATCCTTGTGAACGCGGTTGCCGTATGTGGATTCGAGAAAAAGATAGTCCGCACAGTCCAGCAGCGAAGGGTCCTGCACGATGAGCTGTTCAGGCCTGCCGAGGTCGCCGGAGAAGACGAGCTTGGTGTGCTTGCCCTCTTCCACGTATTCCACTTCGATGAAGGCCGAGCCGAGGATGTGACCGGCATTCTTGAAGGTAACCTTCACGCCGTCGGCAGGCTCGAAGCCCGTCCCGTACTTGACCGGCTTGAAGAGCGGGGTCGTGGCCTCGGCGTCCGCGGTGGTGTAAAGGGGGGTAACCTGTTCCTCGCCCTTGCGGTTGCGCTTTCTGTTGGCCCATTCCGCTTCCATCTCCTGAATGTGTGCGGAGTCGAGGAGCATGATGTCCAGCAGGTCGCTGGTCGGCTCCGTCATGTAGATGGGGCCTTTGTAGCCGTGGGAAACCGCGGCGGGCAGCAGGCCGCTGTGGTCGATGTGCGCGTGCGTCACGAGAATGAAATCGAGGTTCTCGAAATCGTAGTCCTCGAGGTTGCGGTTGCGCGCCTCGATTTCCTTGTTGCCCTGATGCAGGCCGCAGTCGACCGCGAAACGGACGCCTTCCCTTTCAAGAATGTAGCAGGATCCGGTAACCGCACGTGCGGCTCCCATGAAGGTGATTTTCATATGACTCGCTCCCGGCTCCGAAAGAAGGTTCTACCGCCCTTCCCGATGACGAAATTCAATGCTAAACGACTTGTGCCGACCCGGTCGGCCACGGCGCCCACGTTCATGCCCCAAAAGGGCGAATCAGGCAACCATGCATTGTTATCACCGCAATGCCCGCATAATTCAAGGAGAAACCATGCCCAGGTCAAAACAGTACCTCATAGACGACCTCTCCATGAAGGAGTCCTGGAGGCTCTTCAAGATCATGTCCGAAGTGGTGGACGGCTTCGAAACGCTCAACGACATCGGCCCCGCCGTGTCGGTTTTCGGGTCCGCCCGGATCAAGCCGGAGGAACCTCTCTACCAGCAGACGGAACAGCTCGCCGCCAAACTCGCCGAGGCCGGATTCTCGGTCATCACCGGCGGCGGCCCCGGCCTCATGGAGGCAGGCAACAAGGGCGCCAAGGAGGCCGGCGGCGAATCCATCGGCCTGCATATTCACCTGCCGCTCGAGCAGGGCGCCAACGAGTTCGTGGATGTACGCTGCGACTTTCGCTACTTCTTCATCCGCAAGCTCATGTTCATCAAATACGCCATGGCTTACGTCGCCATGCCCGGCGGATACGGCACCCTCGACGAGCTCTCCGAGGCGCTGGTGCTGATCCAGACAAAGCGCATCCGCCCCTTCCCTATCGTGCTCCTCGGCACGGAATTCTGGGGACCGCTGGTGGACTGGTTCAAGGAACGTCTCGTACGCGACGGCTTCTGCAGGGAAGAAGATCTGGACCTGTTCAGGGTCACCGACGATATCGACGAGGCCGTTGGGCACATCAAGCGCCACGTCATCCTTTAGGCACACCAAAGAAGCTGGCGAACGCCCGGCAGCGAATTGCTGCCGGGCGTTTTTGCGTCTTGCCCTCATGGTGCAAAAAAAGCTATCGGTACCGGGCTGTTGAAGAAACAAGGAGCACTCCATGACCAATCGCGGCAAGGCCATGGCTTTCGGGCTGGCAACGGTCTTCATCTGGTCCACCGTGGCCTCGGCGTTCAAACTCTCTCTGCGACATCTCACGCCGGTGCAGCTGCTCCTGTTGGCGTGCGTCGCTTCCACTCTCGCGCTGCTGTCCGTTCTCGCGTGGCAGGGAAAACTGCGCGAACTACGGATGCCCCGCCGCGACCTACTGCGCGCTTCCGGACTGGGTGTGCTCAACCCGTTCCTGTATTATCTCATCCTTTTCAAGGCCTACGATCTGCTGCCCGCGCAGGAAGCACAGCCGCTCAACTACACGTGGGCCGTGACACTGAGCCTGCTGTCCATCCCGCTGCTGGGCCAGCGCATGACGCTGAGGCAGCTTGCGGCCATCTTCGTCAGCTATTCCGGCGTGGTGGTCATCTCCACACGCGGCGACCTCTTCGGGATGCAGTTCTCCGACCCGCTCGGCGTTGGACTGGCGCTTTTCAGCACCGTCATCTGGGCACTCTACTGGATATTCAACACCAGCGGCAAAGGCGACCCCGTAGCCGGGCTGTTCGTGAATTTCCTCGCGGCGCTCCCGCTCATTCTCACGGTCTGCCTTTTCACGGACGGTCTCCCGATGTTGACGTTGCCGGGCCTGCTCGGGGCGGCTTATGTGGGCGTCTTCGAGATGGGCGTCACCTTCGCATTATGGCTCACAGCCCTCAAATTCGCCTCCATGCCCGACGGTGGCGGCAATGCGCGCATCGCCAACCTCATTTTTCTCTCGCCCTTCCTGTCGCTGGTGCTCATCCATTTCATCGTCGGCGAAGAGATACTGCCGTCCACCATCGGCGGACTGGTGCTGATCATCCTCGGCAACGCCCTCATGCAGCTTGGACGGCGGTCCGCCCCCTAGGAAAGGCTGATGTCCGCGGCAATGATCCCCACCGGCTGCGAGCCGCCAGCATAAAACGGCGCGGAAACCGTGATGCAACGCTGTCCCGAAGCATCAGAGACATACACGTCCGACACATACAGCGACAGATCTTCCTTTGCGCCCTGAAACCAGTCCTTGCCGGACCAGTCGCGCCCATGCGCTGAAGCGTCCACCTTGTAACCGTCCACGGATCCGTGCACGTTGCTCACGATCTGGTTCCCCTTCATGTCGGTGACATAAAGCAGTTCCACGAAACGGTTCCGTTTGACGGCCTCCTGCAACGCCTCTTCCATGCCTTTCCTGTCGTCCGGGCGCATCTTACGATTCTCCGCAAGCCAGTTGACCACGGCACCGGCCTTGCCTTCACCGACGATTCTGAAGGCTTCCACCAGCGCGCCCAGATCATCGACGCTTTCACCGAGGCTTGTCAGGGCCGCGCCGGACGCATCCATGGCCTCGGCGGTTTCACCGGAGAGCGCCGAGACGTCGGCGACGGTTCTGGCAAGGTCGTCGCTCGCCGCGCTCTGCTGGGCCGCTGCCGCCGCGATCTCTCCCACACGTCCCGAGCTTTCCCCGGAAAGCGTCACGATCTCCCCGAGCGCACCACCGGACTTCTTCGCCAGTTCGGCCGCTTCACCGGTTCTGGCAACCGCCTGCTCCACGCCCTGAACCGTGGCCTTCACGCCGTCCTGAATGCCGCCGATCTCGACGCCCACATCCTTTGTGGCCTGCATGGTCTTTTCCGCCAGCTTTCGGACCTCGTCCGCCACAACGGCAAATCCGCGTCCGGCCTCACCCGCACGAGCAGCCTCGATGGCGGCATTGAGCGCCAGCAGGTTGGTCTGGTCGGCGATGTCGCTGATGACCTCGATGATGCTGCCGACTCCGTCCGCCTGCTTGCCGAGACTCTCCACACGACCGGCCAGATCGCGCGTCCCACGGGCAACGTGATCTATTGCCTCAAGCGTATTTTCAACAAGCTCGGCTCCGCCTGCAGCGCAGTCACGGGCTTCGTGCGCCGAACCTGCGGCGGAGTCGGCACCTCTGGAGGTTTCCGAAATAGACGCATTCATCTGATCCATTGCGGAAGCGGCCGAAGCAAGGTGGTTTTGCTGGCTCGCGGCATGATCCGCGGAACGCTTCATGGCCTCCTCAAGACTTCTGGTGTGTTCCGTAATGGAACGCAGCGCGCCGCCCATGGTTTCCGAAGCCGAAAGCAGTCCACGGCATCGAGCGGCTTCAGCCTGCTGACGAGTTTTCCTCACATGGCCTCTGGCCCTGTCCAGCTCCTGTCTGGTTTCATCAAGACTCCTCTCTCCCTGTTCGCATTTCTCCTCAACTTCCCGGAACTTTTTTACAAGCTCGTCAACAAGGCTCACAAGATCGTCAGATTGACTTCTTGCCGCGCCGGACTGTGAAAGCAGCTTTTCAAGACTTTGGCAGAGCTCCGCTTCTTTCTTTCCGCTTCGCATTTCACGAATAAATGCCCACACGCACACACCGGCGGCGCAAAGCCCCACCACGATGGTGGAAACGCCGAAAAAACCGGATGACAATAATGAGGATTCGCCTGCATGAAACGCCTGCACCGACAAAACGGTGAGGCTGACTCCGAGGACAAAGCAACCACCTGCAACTGATACTGATTTTCTGAAACTGCGAACCATTTTCTCCCTCCTTCGCGCAGTGAACGGGGCTGAATAAAGCAAGGAAGGGGCCACTCTGCGCAGCGGGATATGAATGGCGAAAGGAATTGTTCGGCATAAAAAAAGGCCTTCCGAGGAAGGCCCTTGCTGTTCGGATATGCCGTCCGACTAGAGAAAGTCCGGGTCGATCCCGGCCTTGCCGCCGTCGAGCATGATCTTCATGAAGCGGATGGCCTTCTCGTCCACTGGAACGATGGGAAAGCTCTTGCGGCAGGCATCGCACTGGGCCATGGCGGGCCGCGTCGGTGCGATCAAGGGGACTTCGCGACCGCAGTGAGGACACGGGTAAAGGTAGATCATCTCCATGCTCCGGGGCTTCACCGGAGTCAGGGGCTTGCTGTTCTGGCTCATTTATTCTCCGATTCGAAAAGACTTTTTCCGGTCATGCCTTCCGGCTTCTCCACACCCCACAGGTCGAGGATAGTGGGTGCGATGTCGCCGAGTTTCCCGGGAGCGAGGCGACGTGAGTGCGCGTCGTCCGCGATGTAGATGCAAGGAACGGGGTTGGTGCTGTGTGCAGTCTGAGGACCGCCGTCCGGGCCGATCATCTCTTCGGCGTTGCCGTGGTCTGCGGTGAGCAGCAGGCTTCCACCTGCGGCAAGAACCGCGTCCACGATGCGGCCCACGCAGGCGTCCACGGTCTCGCAGGCGGTGTTCGCGGCCGAAATGACGCCGGTATGCCCGACCATATCGAGATTGGCGAGGTTGCAGACGTTCAGGTCATAGCCTCCCAGCCGCTCGAGGAGCTTGTCAGTGACCTCTTCCGCACTCATCTGCGGCTTCTGATCATAGGTGTCCACTTCACGCGGAGACGGGACCAGTACGCGTTCTTCACCATCAAACGGCTCTTCTCGTCCGCAGTTGAAGAAATAGGTGACGTGGGCGTATTTTTCGGTTTCCGCGATGCGAAGCTGCGACTTCCCGAGGCCGGAGACCACCTCGCCCAACGTGTTTTCCAAACTCTGCGGCGGAAATGCCACCGGCATGGGAAAACCGGACTCATACCGCGTCATGGTGGCAAAGCCCGCCAGCTCGGGCACGCTTTTGCGCTCGAACTCCGAGAAATCCCGCGAGAAAAAGGCGGTGCACAGTTCGCGAGCACGATCCGCACGGAAATTAAAGAAGAAAACACCGTCGCCGTCACCAATGGCGTGGTCTACGCCACGCACCTGCCGGGGCTTGATGAATTCGTCGTTCTCGCCCTGCTCGTAAGCGGCGCGAACAGCGGCGACAGGGTCGTCGATCTCCGCTCCTTCGCCGTCCACGAGCATTTTCCACGCCTGCTCGACGCGCTCGAAGCGTTTGTCTCGGTCCATGGCCCAATAGCGGCCGGCGATGGAGGCGATGCGGCCGACCCCGATACGCTCCATGCTCTGCCCGAGACGCTCCAAGTACCCTGCTCCGCTGGTGGGAGGGGTATCGCGACCGTCCATGAACGCGTGCACCAGCACCTCGGAGATGTCCTGCCTGCGAGCGAACTCGAGAAGCGCCTCGATGTGTCGCTGATGGCTGTGCACACCACCGTCGGAAACGAGGCCCATGAGATGCAGCCTGCCAGAGCCCTGCTTCACCTGCCCGGCAAGCTCGATCAGCGTCGGATTCTCGAAGAGGCTGCCGTCCTCCACGGCCATGTCGATGCGGGTCATGTCCTGATAGACGATGCGTCCGGCGCCGATGTTCATGTGCCCGACCTCCGAGTTGCCCATGAACCCGTCGGGCAGCCCCACGGCGCGGCCCGAGCACTCGAGCTGCGTTGAAGGATACCGCCGGGCCAGCTCGTCGAGCTTCGGGGTGCAGGCGCAGGACACGCAGTTACCCTCGCCGTCGGGGGCGATGCCCCAGCCGTCGAGGATGAGCAGAACGGTCGGTGCTTTGCTCACGCTACTCTCCCTGATAATCGGTGCGTTCGGCCTCGGACCACATGCCTTCGATGTTGTAGTGACCGCGGACGTCGCTCTGGAAGATGTGAACGATGACGTCGTTCATGTCCACGAGCACCCATTCTCCGCTGGGCCGTCCTTCGATGCCGAAAAATTCGAGGTTTTCCTTGCTGCACTGGTCGAGCAGATGGTCGGCCAGCGATTGGGCATGCTTCACGCTGCGCGCCGAGCAGACCACGAGCTGGTCCGTGATGGAGCATAGCCCCTGCACGTTCAGCATGACGATGTCGGAGGCCTGCTTTTCGTCGAGCCACTTGGCGGCAAGTGCCACCTTCTCGGTGCTGTCGATATCTCTGAACTTCTTTTCTTTCTTCATCTATTTCCGCCGTTTTTCTGGCTTTTCTTAAAACAGCTCCCGGATCACGAGATCCTCGGGAGCGCGTTTCGGTACATGGTGAACCCCTTCCGAATCGCGCCAATACCTGACATCGCCGCCCTTGGGAAGCGGTTCCATTACCACTTTCTCAACGGGAACGCCCAGCGCGAGCACAAGAAGCGGGTCATATTCATCTTCCATTTCAAGGATGCGAGCGACACGTTTCGCATCGAAGCTGCCTATCATGCACCCTCCGAGCCCTGCGCTGTGAGCCGCGAGCATGACTGTCTGCGCCGCGATCCCCACATCAATCTTGGGGGCGCCGCGACCCTTGGCACTGCAAATGACGATATAGGCCGCAGGCCGTTGTCCTTCGGCCGGTCCGGGCCAGTTCTCAAGATAGGCTGCCCAGCCGAGGCTGTCGAACACCCTGTCGCAGAGCCGCTTGGATCCCAGAAGGACATACCGCAAAGGCTGAAGGTTCCCGGCAGAGGGCGTGAGCGCCGCCGCCCGGACGAGCGAACGCAACGTTGCAGGGGCGATCCGCTCGTCTTCCCTGAATTTGCGGTACGTACGGGACCCGGCGACGAGTTCTATGAAATCTTCAAGCATATCGACACTCCGGGGGAACTGTAATGGATTGCGGCCGCTCCTGCAAGCCGCCGCACCGGCATCGCCACTCATGGAAGCCGCGAGGTGCAACCGGCTGTTTTTCGGTCCGTTCATCTCTCTTCGTACGCTTGAGGCTTGACACCATCAAGGTGATTGTTGCATGAAGCTGTTCATGCTCAAACAGTTTTTCACCGTCTTTTTTCTCTTTATGAACCCCACTTGATGGGGACTCGTGGAGCGGAAGACGGTCAGCACCGACACTACAGGCCACGGGTTCCGACCCGTGGCCTTTTTTCTTGCACGCAACCGAAGGAGGACCGACAGATGATCTTCGACCAGGATCTTGAGACCCTGCCACGGGACGAGATGGAGCAACTCCAGCTCAAACGGCTGCAATCCCTTTGCGAAAGGGTGTACCACAACGTCCCCTTCTACAGGAAACGCTTCGATGAGCGCGGCATCAAGCCCTCGGACATCAAGAGCCTTTCCGACGTCAGGCACCTGCCCTTCACCGAGAAGCAGGATCTCAGGAACCACTACCCCTTCGGTCTGTTCGCGGTCAGCCGTGACAACATCGTGCGCATCCACTCCTCCTCCGGCACTACCGGCAAGGCCACGGTCGTGGGATACACCAAACGCGATATCGCCAACTGGGGACGCATGATGGCCCGCAGCTACATGGCCGCAGGCGCCTCCCCCAGCGACATGATCCACAACGCCTACGGCTACGGGCTGTTTACCGGCGGTCTCGGTGCCCATTACGGAGCCGAGGAACTGGGCGCCACAGTGGTCCCGGTCTCCGGCGGCGGCACGCGGCGTCAGGCCATGCTCCTTCGCGACTTTCAGCCCGATGTGATCTGCTGCACGCCTTCCTACAGCCTCTTTCTCGCCGAGATGGCGGAAGAAATGGGCATAGACGTCAAGAAGCTCCCGCTTCGCATCGGCGTCTTCGGCGCCGAGCCGTGGACCGAGGAAATGCGCCGCGACATCGAATCCCGCCTCGGCATCACCGCCATCGACATCTATGGCCTGTCCGAAATCATGGGGCCGGGCGTCGGCATCGAATGTCACGAAGCGCAGGACGGCCTGCACATGATGGAAGACCACTTCCTCGTGGAAGTCATCGACCCCGAAAGCGGCGAACCGCTGCCTCCGGGCGAGACCGGCGAACTGGTCATCACCACCCTGACCAAGGAAGCCATTCCCCTCGTGCGCTACCGCACCCGCGACCTGACCACGCTGAACACCGCGCCCTGCAAATGCGGCCGCACCACCGCCCGCATGGCCCGCGTCACCGGTCGCAGCGACGACATGCTGATCATCCGCGGCGTCAACGTCTTCCCGTCCCAGATCGAGTCCATCCTCATCGAGACCGAAGGCCTCACCCCGCACTACCAGCTCATTCTGGAACGTCAGGGCAACCTCGACACCCTCACCGTCATGGTGGAGGTCAACGAATCCGTGTTCTCCGACGAGATCAAGAATTTACAACGGCTTGAATCCAAGGTACAAAAGAACATCAAGGAATTCCTCGGCGTGTCGGTCAAGTGCAAGCTGGTCAACCCACAGGGCATCGAACGGTCCGAGGGCAAGGCCAAACGCATCATCGACAAGCGGAACGACTCCTAACCATCGACGCAAGAGAGGACGAAATGAAAGTCGACCAACTCTCCATATTTCTTGAAAACCGCGCCGGCCGTCTGGCCGAGGTGACCCGCATCCTCGAAGAGACCGGCATCAATATCCGTGCGCTCTCGCTGGCGGACACCTCCGACTTCGGCATCCTGCGCCTGATCGTGGACGATTTTGAAAAAGGCCGCGCCGCGCTGAAGGAACACGGCTTCACCGTGGGCCGGACCAACGTGGTGGCCGTCGAGATCGACGACCAGCCCGGCGGACTGAACCATATTCTGACCCTGTTGCAGAACGAAGGCATCAACGTGGAATACATGTACGCCTTCGTGCAGCAAAGCGGCAATTCCGCCGTGCTGATCTTCCGCTTCGACCGCACCGAACAGGGCATCGAGGTGCTCCAGAAGAACGACATCAACGTCATCCCGGGCGAAAAGCTCTACAACCTGTAGCGCTCGCCGCAGAATGAACGACTAAGGGGAATCGGCCTTGCCGGTTCCCCTTTTTGATGCGCGACAAAGACTCCGCCCACTCTCAGCTGTCAGCGAACCTGCGGAATCTCGGCCCACGAAGTGGTGAACCGTCGAGACAGCCGCCGCTGGCGCATGTGCCACTCCTTGCGGCCAAGCCCCGCCCCGCCGAATCGCAGACTGTCCCTGCCGAAACGGGCGTTGACCGAATCCAGCGTCTTCATGAGCGAATCCCGACGCGACTCGTCCCGTGCGTTACGGTAGTCGTCGAAGGTGAGCTGCCGCTGCCCGCGTTCTGTCAGGTCCAGCATGAGCACGCCCACCTTCTGGTATTTGTACCCCTCGCGGTAGATGTCGCGCAGGATGGACAGCGCCTTGCGATGCAGGCAGGGCGTATGCGAAGTGGGTCTGTCCAGCGGCAGGCAGCCACTCCCGTTGTACTGCGGGTCTTCGGCAAAGCGATTGGTGGAAAGAAATACCTGCACGGCCCCGGCCTGCAGGTCTCGCGCCCTGAGCTTTTCGGCGGCCCGCTGCACATAGGCGCAAAGCGCCTCCTCCAGCGCCTCCAGCCGCGTGATGCGGGTGCCGAAGGATCGGGAGCAGGTAACGCTCCTGACGGCGGGGGGCTGCTCTTCAAAGGGATGACACGGGATGCCCTGCAACTCCATCATGGTCCGCAGGCCGCACACGGTGAGCTTCTCGCGCACCCAGTCCCGAGTGCGCCGAGTCAGGTCCAGCGCGCTGCGTACGCCGCATGCCCGTAGCTTGCGCGCGCTCCTGCGGCCGATGCCCCAGACATCTTCCACGGCCACCCCGGCCAGTTCGTCGCGAACCTGCGCACCGCCGTCCATGAGCCAGACGCCGTTGGTCCCCTCCCGTTTCTTGGCGATGCGGTTGGCGACCTTGGCCAGCGTCTTGGTCCGCGCCAGCCCGACGCAGACCGGGATGCCGGTCCAGCGGTGCACCGTACGCCGTATCTCCGCGGCCTGCTCCATAAGTCTCTGGGGATCGCGGCTGCGCATGATCAGAAAGGACTCGTCGATGGAATAGTGTTCGATCTCCGGGGAGAACCGCGTGAGCACCCGCTGCACACGGGAGGACATGTCGCCGTAGAGCGCGTAGTTGGAGGAAAAGACGGTCACGCCGTGGTTTCTGAAAAAGGTTTCGCGCTTGAAGGCCGGTTCGCCCATGCCGATGCCCAGCGCCTTGGCTTCGTTGGAGCGGGCGATGACGCAACCGTCGTTGTTGGAGAGCACCACCACGGGCCGCCCTTCCAGCGCGGGCGCGAAGACCCGTTCGCAGGAGACGTAGAAGTTGTTGCAGTCCACCATGGCGTAGAAGAACGGCTCCATCAGACTCTCCTGACTACGCCCGAGACCACGCCCCAGACGAACAGCTCCTGCCCGCGCTCCACCACGATGGGACGGTACGCCGGGTTTTCCGGCACCAGAACGAGCTTCCCGTCCCGCTCCTGAAGCCGCTTGACCGTCAACTCGCCGTCCAGCACGGCCACCACGATTTTTCCGGGGGCAGGATCACGGGAGCGGTCCACCACCAGCACATCGCCGTCGTGGATGCCCGCCTCGATCATTGAGTCCCCCGTGACGCGGACCATGAACGTGGCGGCGGGGTTGTTCACGAGGTATTCGTTGAGATCAAGGGCGGTCTCCACATAGTCGTCGGCCGGGGACGGAAATCCTGCGGAAACTGGTTCGAAATACAACGGCACGGCGGACGCGGCGGCTTCCTCGCCCACGGCCCTGCCCACCACCTCGACTCTTCCGGTGGTTTTTTCAAAGGGTCTTCGCTTCATGGGAACAACGGTCATGCACTCCTCCGGGGCAGGTCTTTTCAGGTCCGGGGCGGACTCCGAAAATCTACCACAACGCCCGTAAGGGGCAAGCTACTAAACATTTCCGCTCCGACGGCTATTGGCCGCCGGATACAGGAAAAGAACATTGCCGAAGCAAGGCTCCGGAAAGACGAAAGAAGCGCTACCCTTCCAGCGCGGAGCGGCTGAGGAGCATGAAGATCTGCGCGTCGTGCTGAAGATGCCCGGCAAGGAAGCGGGCCTTGGGGCCGAAGCCGCAAAACAGGTCGCAACGGGTGCCCTTGATGGCCCCTCCGGTGTCCTGCGCCAGCACGAGCGAGGCAAAAGGATCGGTCTCGCCGTCTTCCGCGGGGAGCTCGGTTCGAAGCGCCAACAGGGAGCCGAGGGGGATGGTGGACGGGTCCACGGCGACGCTCACGTACGGAGTCAGGGTCCGCCCGATGCTGCCGTAGGGTCCTTCGTCATGAAGGCGGAAAAAGACGTAGCTGGGGTTGCGGAAAAGATAGTCGTCGCGCTCCTCGGGATGCGCCGCGAGAAACTGCCGGATGCGCTTCATGCTCATCTCGTCTCTGGGCACGCGCCCGTCGTCGATGAGAATGCGGCCGAGGGACCGGTACTGACGCCCGTTCTTTCCGGCATAGAGTACGTGTTCCATGGTTCCGTCGGGATAGACGAGCCGCCCCGAGCCCTGAATCTGAAGAAAGAACGCGTCCACCGGATCGGCCAGCCATGCGATTTCCAAACCGCGCCCGGAGAGCGCGCCCTCGCCGTCGATGTCCTTGCGGTCGAAGTACGGCATGGCTTCCCCCTCTTCGGAACGGTAGGTAAGCCGCTGCCCTTCCCAGCGAGGATGGAACTTTCCGAGATCGATGGTCTTGAGGTCGTCTGGCTGCCGATACAGGGGATGGCTGTATTTCTCGGTTCTGACTTTGGAGGCCTGAATGAGGGGTTCGTAATAACCGGTCAGCAGGGTGCCGGGATCAAGGCGAAACCACGTGAACCGTTCATCAAGGAGTTCCGGGTTCTTATCCAGCCTGGGCAGCAGCTCCAGAAGCTCCTCGAGGGAACTGCGCACCTGCCCCCACTTCACCATCAGGCCGCCGTAGGAGGTCGCAACCTGATCCGCGGGACGGTACCGGACGTATTCGAGGCTGCGCTCTATCGCAGGCCGCAAGTCTTCATAAGAGGCAAGCCCCTGATAGGCGGGGGACAGGGAGCGGGCCTCGGCATCGGCGTCCTTCTGGAGCACGAAGCGGGTCTGCTCGGTCTCCGTCGGCTCGACTTCCTTGGGAGCGCACGCGGAGAGAGCCAGCAGCAGGATGAGAATGGTGAGCGGAGCGAAGCGCATGGACTAGTCGTTCTCCTTTTTCTTGAACGATTCCCCGTATTCTTCGGTGTAGATCTGAAGCATGACCATCACGAAGCTGAGAATGAGCGGACCGTAAAGGATGCCCAGCATTCCGAAGGCCGAGATGCCGCCGAGGATGGCGATGAAGATGTAGAAGGTGGAGACCTGCGCCGCCTCGCGCATGAAATAGGGCCGCAGGAACGTGTCTATGCTTACCACGATGAGCGAGAACCACAGCGTCAGGAACAGGCCCAGCTGCCACTGCCCGGTGATGAACAGGTACACGGCCGCCGGGACCCAGATGATACCGGTGCCGACCACGGGAACCAGCGAGCAGAAGGCGGTCATTGCGCCCCAGAACACGCCGGGGATGCCGCAGATGGAAAGCCCTATGCCGCCGACGATGCCCTGCAGCACCGCAACGAGGAGGCAGCCCATGAGCACACCGCGGGAGACCCGCTTGAGGCTTTCGATGATGTAGTCTTCCTGCCGTTCGCGAAGCGGCGAGACGCGCTTGATGAAGGCCACCATCTGCGTGCCGTCGCGCAGGAAATAGAACAGCGCGAAGATCATGAGCAGGAACAGGAGGATGATGCGAAAGGTGTCGCGGACCAGCACCGTGCTGTATTCAAGCATGGTCTGCGCGAACTCCCGCGAGTAGTCGAGAACTCTGGCGCGGATTTCTCCCCCGTCCAGATCGAGAAACGGTATCTTGTCGTGAACCCACGCGAGGTAGTGGGTCACTTCGGAGGAGGCCGCCAGCTTTTCGAAATCCGTGACCCGAATCCACTGGTTTATAGCCGCCAGCGAGTCGAGCCCCTGATTGACGAGGGCAACCATGACGACCGCCATGGGAATCAGCAGGACGAACACGATGGTCAGGGTGGTCAGCGCGGCCGAGATTTTGCGCCTGCCGCCGGTCAGGTCCAGCGCCTTGAGCATGAGCGGCGAACACATGATTGCCAGCACGCAGGAGAGCAGCAGCGCGTGCAGAAAGGCCTCGACGAGCATATAGCCGAGGTAGAGCGCCGATCCGAGCAGGATCGTCAACGTCACGGAATAAATGCTCATGAAGCCGTTGCCGTTATTGTTCGACATGGCCGGAGTCTTCCCCGCCGTCCAGCGTGGCTCGAATTACGGAAGAGAGCGTCTCGATGTCCGCCGGCTTGGCAAGATAGTTGTCCATTCCGGCGTGCAGGCACCGCTGTTCGTCCCCCCACATGGCGTGAGCGGTGAGCGCCACTATGGGGACGGACGGCTTGCGCACCCCGCCCTTGCCCGCACGTATCATGCGGGTGGCTTCGATGCCGTCCATTTCGGGCATCTGAATATCCATGAGCACAAGGTCGTAGTCCTCTTCCGCCAGTCGGCGCACGGCCTTGGAGCCGTCGTCCACGGCATCCACGCCGCACCCGTGCTTTTCGAGAATACGGGAAAAATAGGTCTTGCTGATGAGGTCGTCATCGGCGATCAGGATTCGCAACCCGCGCAGGGAGTGGTGACCTTCGTCGGCCTCGGCGACCTCGACTTCACGAGGCTGAAGGTCCGCGGTGATGTGGAAGACGCTGCCCTTTCCTTCCTCGGAATCGGTCCATATCTCTCCACCCAACAGCGTGGCCAGACGGCTCGAGATGGCAAGCCCCAGTCCGAGGCCGCCCTCCTTGCGCGTCATGTAGTCATCGACCTGCGTGAAGCACTCGAAAATGCCGCCGAGCTTCTCAGGCGGTATACCGCACCCGGTGTCCCTGACCGCCACGTGCAGGCGAACCCGGCCCTCGGCGGGCTGCTCGCCCCTGTACTCCGAGGGGTGCGCCAGCCGCGCCTCCACGTCTATACGGCCCTCGGAAGTGAACTTGACCGCATTCTCCACGACGTTCTTGACGACCTGACGCAGCTTTCCCGAATCGGCAAGGACAAGCTCGGGGACATCATCGTGCATGGAAAACCCGAGTTCGATTCCCTTGGCCCGAGCCTGTCCCTCGTACTGGGTCACCACGCTCTCCAAGAGTTCGCGGATGCGGAACTCGGTCTCGCGCAGCGCCTGTATGCGGGCTTCCAGCTTGGAATAATCGAGAATCTGGTTCACCACGTTGAGCAATGACATGGCCGACTGCTTTATCAGCTCGACATTGCTCTTGTGCTCGTCGGGCAGGTCGGAGAGCAGCAGCAGCTCGGTCATTCCGAGCACCCCGTTCATCGGGGTGCGCAGCTCGTGGCTGATGGTGGCCAGAAAGGACGTCTTGACCGCGTTGGCGGCTTCGGTCTCCTTGCGGGCCTGGCGCAGCTCCCGTTCCATCTTGTGCTTGTAGAGCGCAACCTCGATGGCGGAGCGCAGGTCGCGCTCGTCCACCGGCTTGAGCAAAAATCCGTAAGGCCCCGAGACCTTCGCGCGGCTCAGGGTCTCGTTGTCCGAAAAAATGGTAAGGTATATGACGGGAGTCCCATACTGTTCACTGATCCGCTCTGCAGCTTCGACACCGTCCATTTCGCCTTCAAGCCGCACATCCATGAGCACGAGGTCGGGGGCGAGTTCGCCGCACAGCCTTACCGCTTCTTCACCCGTCGAGGCGGTGGCGGCCACCTTGTAGCCGATCCGCTCAAGACTGGCCTGCACATCCATGCTGGCGATGGTGTCGTCTTCCACGACGAGAATCTTAATATCCGACATCAACCTTCCCAATAATAGATCGCATGGGCCCGGCCCGCTGCATCCGTTTACCGTTCACTAAAGAGAAAAATCTTTTACGCCGCGTGCTTCGTCCTGCAGTTTATAGTCTATCGCGCTCCTTAGCAACGTCGAAGGGGATTTATCGGCTTTAAAGTCGAAGGCGTAGGACTCCGCCGATCCCGGAGCAGGGCTCGCTCCCAACATTTGCTTGAAACCGAATGGCGTCCGCAACGGTCTTCTTTCCGAGCATCTCATGCCCGCTGCGACAGGGTTTGCGGTGTCGGTGGCACCGCTTGATGCGTAATCACCCCGAGCAGTTTCTGTCCATCGTTTTCGCCGCCTTCACAAGCGAGGCTTATTAAAAATGAAAAAGTGGTGATAGGGAAATTCATGCACCTGATAGTCCCGCACCAGCTCCACCTCACGAGCAAGAAAATCTTCCAGCACTTCTTCCCTTGAATATTCGGGGCGTCCAAGCTCCCAATAGTGCTGATCTATTATTTTCGGCAGCTTCATGATGAACCTCGGCTTGGGCAGCAGAATCCGCCGCATGCCCAGTCGGGGCAGATGTACCGACACCGGCCACCCGCCTTTCATGTCCGGAAGGCTCAGCACCACGTTGCGGCCCGCCACCCGAACCATCTCGTCAAACGCTTTCATGGATTCATCGTAAGGCAAATGCTCAAGCATCTGGAAGGCGCATACGCAGTCATAGGCCCCGTCCCTGAGCGGCAGCTCCGAAGCGGACGCCACGAGGTCGGGTTTGAGCTCCGGGTCGAAATCCAAGGTATCGACATGAATGCCGCACCGTTCAAGCAACGCGCCAAGAAAACCCGCCCCGGGGCCTATCTCGAGAACGCTTCGCGGCCCAAGCGTTACCAGTTCATCCACCTGATGGTAGAGGCTCATCCAGCGGCCCCTGTCGAAATACCTTTTGAAATCGTAGTGCGATTTTCCCACCTGAACCACGTCACCCTCCTGAACTTGTCACATCGCCCCGCAACCACTCGCCCGAAACGGTAAAGGTCAGTCAACACATAGCACTCAGGGTATTTATTTTGAACAGAAAATGCACCGCAGAGCGCAAAAAAGGCCGGCCCCCATCAAAAGGACCGGCCTGACTTCAATTATTTCGACCCGTTGTATCAGGCACTCTCCGGGCTGCGAATCAGCTTCGCGTTGATGGCGACGATAACGGTGGAAAGCGACATGAGAAGAGCTCCCGCGGCAGGGTTGAGCAGAACACCCCACTTGTAGAGTACGCCCGCGGCGAGCGGGATCGCAAAGGCGTTGTACCCCGTTGCCCAGAACAGGTTCTGGATGGTCTTGCGGCGGTTGGTGCGCGACAGCTCGATGACCTTCACGACATCGCCGGGATTGGAGCGAACCAGCACGATGTCCGCAGTCTCCTGCGCCACGTCCGTCCCCGCGCCGATGGCGATGCCCACGTCGGCCTGAGCCAGCGCGGGCGCGTCGTTCACGCCGTCGCCCGTCATGGCGCACATGAGTCCGCGACCCTGCACTTCCTTGACCTTTTCGGCCTTCTTGTCAGGAAGGACCTCGGCAAAGTAGTCCGTCAGGTCAAGCTCCTTGGCGACGCGGTCGGCTACCGCCTGATTGTCGCCGGTAATCATCATGACCTGAACACCCATTTCCTTGAGCTTTGCAACGGCGTCGCGGGACTCCTCGCGGATCACGTCATCAAGCGCGATGCAGCCGGCGGCCTTGTCCTCCACCAGCACGAAAACCAGCGTCTTTCCCTCTCCGGAGAGGGCTGAGACCTTGTCCGCGTCGTATTTGATGCCCTGCTCGTCCGCGTAATTACGGCTGACGACCTTCACGTTGCTTCCGTCCACTGTCGCCTGCGCGCCCTTGCCGGGGATGTTTTCAAAATTATCGGCCTTGCCGGGCTGCTCCGCGGCTTCCACCACGGCCTTGGCGATGGGATGCTCCGACTGCGCTTCGACGGCGGCCGCCATGTTGGTCAGCTTCGCTTCATCCATGGACTCGTCGAACACGACCGTGTCGCTGACGGCAAATTCACCCTTGGTGAGCGTCCCGGTCTTGTCGAAAAGCACCGCCTGAAGGTTGCGCGACTTTTCAAAGGGAGTCCTGTTGCGGATAAAGAATCCCTGCTTGGCGGCAATGGCCGTAATCATGGCCACCACAAGCGGAATGGCGAGGCCGAGGGCGTGCGGGCAGGTAATAATCATGACCGTGACGGTGCGTTCGAGCGAAAAGATGAATTCCTTGTCGAAAAGCGTGAGCCAGACGATCATGGTCACGGCACCGGATGCGAGCGCGATGTAGGTCAGCCACATGGCGGCCTTGTCGGCGAGTCCCTGTGCGCGGGACTTGCTCTCCTGCGCCTCTTTCACCATGTTCATGACCTGATTGATGAAGGAATCGTCGCCGGTCTTGCCCACGGAGACGGTCAGGGAGCCATCGCCGTTCACGGCGCCGCCGATGACCTCGTCGCCTTCCGACTTCTCGACCATCTGCGATTCGCCAGTGAGCATGGATTCGTTCAAACTGGAATGTCCTTCCACGATCTCCCCGTCGGAGGGGACGCGCTCACCCGGCTTGACCAGCACTTTATCTCCCGGCTGCAAATCGCTGACCTTCACATCCTCGGTGGAGCCGTCCTCCTTGAGGCGGTGCGCTTTGCCGGGAATGAGCTTGGCAAGCTCCTCCATGGCCCCGGAAGCGCTCATGACGGAACGCATTTCGATCCAGTGGCCGAGAAGCATGATTACGATCAGACTCGCCAGCTCCCAGAAGAAGACCCGGCCGGGCAGGCCGAAGGAAACGAGACTGGAGTACCCGTACGCAACGGTTATCGCCAACGCGATGAGGGTCATCATGCCCGGCTGCTTTTTGGAGACTTCCTTGAAAAATCCCTTAAGGAACGGCCACCCGCCATAGAAGAAAATGACCGTGGAAAAGGTGAAGAGGATCATGAACCGGCCGGGAACCGCAGGCTCGCCAAGGCCGGCGAAGCCTCTCAGCATGGGGGAAAGCCATGCGACCGGAAGCGTCAGCAGAAGCGATACGTAGAAGCGCCGCTTGAAATCCTTGACCATCTGCGCGTGATGCGACGCATGACCGCCACCATGGCCGTCATGGTCATGATGACCTTCATGTCCACCGTTTCCATGTCCCTCATGGTCATGATGTCCCTGATTGCCGCCGTTGCCATGGTCGTCATGGTTGTCGTGATGCTTGTCGTCCTGCATCCACATTTCTCCTGTATGCTTTTCCGTTCACGTTCTCACATTAGGCGCGAAAAAACCTTTCGCATTTTCCCATATAAACGATTTTCGGGAAAAAGCGAAAGGTTGCATACAGGGGAGCTATCGGTGATTCCTTCTACCGACAGGGGGAACCGGGCGAAATGCGGTCTTTGCTACTCCACAATGGGCGGGTGCTCATCGAGATTGTAAAGCCCGCGCAAGGGAATGCCCAGATCATAGGCGGGAATCTTCTCAAACCGGATGAACCCGACGTTTTTGGATTCATCCACGCTGCACAGGGCAGGCAGCCCCTCCGGCACCGGGAACTTCAGCGGCATACAGGTGACGGTCGACAATCTTGTGGAATACCGCTCTTTGAGATACTCTATGATGCTGTCGCGTTCCTGTGCCGTAAACGCTTCCAGAACGAGCCTGCGGCACTGGCCTTCGGGGTCCTCGCTGTTGACCACGAGTGACTGCCAGTCGTAAGAGGTCTCCTCTCCGGAGTCCCAGTCGGGGCGGAACAGATGAACCTCCACGTCCCTGCGGCCCTTGAAGCTCCTGATGGTCATGCGTATCGCCCAGGCGCGATCTATGAGCAGCGGACTGTCCGGGGGTATGACGGTGATTTCCATGGGACGGCTCCTTGTGTCGTCAGAAGGATTGCACCATGGTGTGATAGTACAGTTTTTCGACATCCTGAACAAGCCCGACGAAAGGTTTGCATGCCCGATTTTCAATTAGCCACAGAGTTCACGCCCACCGGGGATCAGCCGGAAGCCATCAGGCAGATCACATCCAACCTAGCCGCGGGCGTTGAGGATCAGGTTCTTCTGGGCGCCACCGGTACGGGGAAAACCTTCACCGTGGCCAACGTGGTGGCTGGGTTGAACCGCCCCGCACTCGTGCTCGCACCCAACAAGACCCTTGCGGCACAGCTCTACAGCGAATTCAAAGGGCTGTTCCCCAACAACGCGGTGGAGTACTTCGTCAGTTATTACGACTATTATCAGCCCGAAGCCTATCTGCCCCACTCCGATACATACATCGAAAAGGACTCGTCCATAAACGACGACATCGACAAGCTGCGCCACTCGGCCACGCACGCACTGCTCACCAGGCGCGACGTGCTCATCGTGGCCTCTGTCTCCTGCATATACGGTCTCGGTTCGCCCGAATACTACGCCAAGATGATCCTGCCGGTGGAAGAGGGACAGACCCTGCCAATGGAGTCGCTCATCAGCAGGCTCATCGAAGTCCACTATGTGCGAAACGACTACGACTTTCATCGCGGCACCTTCCGCGTCCGGGGCGACACGGTCGAGATCATCCCGGCCTACAGTCGCCAGATGGCCATCCGCATCGAGTATTTCGGCGACGAGATCGACACCATAACCGAAACCGATCCGCTCACCGGCGAGGTGAAATCGAACCTGCGCAAGACGGTCATCTACCCGGCGTCGCACTACGTTTCCGACCGCGACAACCTCGACCGCGCCATCTCCGACATCCGCGAGGAATTGCGACTCAGACTCACGGAGCTTCGCGAGCAGAACCGTCTGGTGGAGGCCCAGCGACTGGAACAGCGGACCATGTTCGACCTGGAGACCATCGAGGAACTCGGCTACTGCAACGGCATCGAGAACTATTCCAAGCATCTCGACGGACGCCGGGCCGGACAGCCGCCGGCGACTCTGCTGGATTACTTCCCCAAGGACTCCATCATGTTCATCGACGAGTCGCATATCAGCGTCTCGCAGGTGGGCGGCATGTACAACGGAGACCGCTCGCGAAAGACCACGCTGGTGGACTTCGGATTCCGCCTGCCGTCGGCACTGGACAACAGGCCGCTGGCCTTCGACGAATTTCTGGAGCGCAAGGGACAGGCCGTCTATGTTTCCGCCACGCCGGGCGATTGGGAAATGGACCGCTCGCACGGACTTGTGGTGGAACAGGTCATCCGCCCCACCGGGCTGCTCGACCCGCAACTCGAAGTACGCGGAGCCGAAGGACAGGTGGACGACCTCATGACCGAATGCCGCGCCCGTCACGATCGCAACGAGCGGGTTCTGGTCACCACCCTCACCAAACGCATGGCCGAGGACCTGACCGACTACCTGAACCAGATGGGCGTCACGGCCAAGTATCTGCACTCGGACATCGACACAGTGGAACGCATGGCCATCATCCGCGCGCTTCGCGAAGGGGAATTCACCGTTCTGGTGGGCATCAACCTGCTGCGCGAGGGGCTCGATATTCCGGAAGTCTCGCTGGTGGCCATCATCGACGCGGACAAGGAAGGCTTCCTGCGCTCGCCGCGGTCACTCATTCAGACCTTCGGTCGCGCCGCAAGGAACTCCGACGGCCGGGTCATCATGTACGCGGACAAGGTGACGCGCTCCATGAAGGCCGCCATGGAAGAGACAGACCGCCGCCGGGAAAAACAGATCGCCTACAACCTTGAGCACGGGATCACGCCCACGACCATCATCAAACCGGTGGAAAACCCGCTGGCCATGATTTCCGAGAAAGGCGAAGGCAAGAAGAAGGGCCGCAAACGGCAGGAACCGGACATCCCCGCCGATCCCAAGGAAATGCTCAAGCTGGCCCGATCGCTGGAAAAGGAAATGCGCGAGGCAGCCAAAGAACTGGAGTTCGAGCGCGCCGCCCAGCTTCGCGACCGGGTGGCCGTTCTGCGGGAGCGGATGCTGGAGTACGGGTAAGCCATGACATTACGCAATCTTCACGGAAGGATGCTGGTCCTTCGGGCGCAGATGGGGACCTACTGGAGCCTCATGCTCGGTGCCCTCTTCAGCTTCCTGGTGGCCGCCATCGGGGTCGCCGGATACATGCTCATCGAGGGCTGGGACTTTGTCAGCTCCCTCTACATGGTGGTCATCACCCTCTCCACCGTCGGTTTTCTTGAAGTCCACCAACTCTCCGATTATGGACGCATATTCACGACGATCCTGATCATCGGGGGCGTCGGCAGTTTTCTATACATCGCGGCCGCCTTTGCCCAGGTTCTGGTGGAAGGCAGGCTGCAAATTCTCTGGGGGAGACGGAGAATGCAAAAGCAGATAAGCAGATTGCGTGACCACTTCATAGTCTGCGGTTACGGCCGGATCGGCAGCATCGTGGCGCAGGAGATTATCGGCGAGGGCCACGGGGTTGTCGTCATCGAGCAGGACCCCAAGCTCATCGAGATAATGGAACAGGACGGCGTCCTGTGTCTGGAAGGCGACGCCACGAGCGACGAGACCCTGCTCGCGGCAGGACTGACGAACGCCCGATCGCTCATCAGCGCCCTTACTTCCGAGGCCTCCAACGTCTACGTTACGCTCACCGCGAGGCAACTCAACCCCGACGTGAACATCGTGGCCCGCGCCGGCAACAAGTCGCACATCTCCCGCCTTGAACTCGCCGGTGCCGACCGGGTGGTGCTGCCCCACTTCATCGGCGGCCTGCGCATGGCCCAGAGCGTCTTGCGCCCCGAGGTGACAAATTTCATCGAAGTCGCCGTTCGCGGCGGGCTCGACCTTCAGATGGAGGAGCTCGAAGTCTCGCCGGAATCCACTCTCGTGGATGTGGACCTGATGAACTCCGACATCCGCCCGCGCTACAACGTCATCATCATCGCCATCAAGAAACCTGACGGAGCCATGGTGTTCAACCCCGGCCCCGCCGAGGTCATCGGCGCACACGACACGCTGCTGGCGGTTGGCCGCAAGACGGACCTGAACGAAATCAAACACATACTCTAACCCGACCGGACGAAAAGCATGCCCAACAAGGATGTCGCCAAGCGCATAGAAGAGCTTCGCGACCAGATAGATTATCACGACTACCGGTATTACGTCCTCGACGACCCGCAGATCGACGACCTCGAGTACGACGAGCTCTTTCGCGAACTGCAGGCGCTGGAGAAAGAGCATCCGGAGCAGGCCGATCCCAACTCGCCGACCATGCGGGTGGGAGCCAAGCCCGCGGAGGGTTTTGAGCAATACGAGCACGCGGTGCGCATGTATTCGCTCGACAACGCCATGGAACTGGACGAATGGAACGCCTTCTGCGACCGCGTCGCCAAAGGGCTCGGCAACAAGGAACCAGAGTTCTGGGTGGACCCCAAGATGGACGGACTCGCCGTTGAATGCGTCTACGAAAACGGCAGCCTCACCGTGGCCGCCACGCGCGGGGACGGGCACACCGGCGAAGTGGTCACCCACAACATGCGTACCGTGCGCAACCTGCCGAAGCAGCTCCGGGGCGACTCGGTGCCGAGCCTTCTGGAAGTTCGCGGTGAAGTCATCATGCGCCTTGACGATTTCAACGAGCTGAATCGGGAAAAGCGCAAGCAGGGGGAAAAGGAATTCGCCAACCCCAGAAACGCGGCCGCAGGCTCAGTCCGGCAGCTTGATCCCAAGGTAGCCGACGCGCGTCCCCTGCGCTTCATGGCCTACGGCATCGGCCGTGCGGAATGGAGCGGCGGCCCGCTCATGCAGCCGCGCACGCAGGCGGACATCATGCGGACCCTGCAGGAACTGCGCTTTGAGATTCCCGAACAGGCCACCCTCTGCTCCGGGCGCAGCGAAGTAGCTGACTATTTTGAAAAGATGCAGGAAGAGCGCGAATCGCTTCCGTTGGAGATCGACGGCGTTGTGGCAAAGGTCAACGACCTTGAAATGCAGCGCGCGCTGGGCTTCACTTCACGCGCCCCGCGTTGGGCCCTTGCGCTCAAGTTTCCCGCACACCGCGCCAAGACGCGCCTGCACGACATCCGCACGCAGGTGGGCCGCACTGGGGTGCTGACTCCGGTCGCCGTACTCGAGCCCGTCCACCTCGCCGGCGTCGAAGTCTCTCGCGCCACGCTCCACAACAAGGCGTACATCGAGGAAAAGCAACTGCACATCGGCGATACGGTCCTCATTCAACGCGCTGGGGACGTTATTCCGCAGGTGGTTTCAGTGGTGGAGCACGCCGAGAATTCCACGCCGTACGCATTTCCGCAGCACTGTCCCGTCTGCGGCCACGACACGATCGAGGACGGCGAGGCCATTAGGTGCGGCAATGCCCACTGCCCGGCCAAGACCGTCCAGCAGCTTATCCACTTCGTCTCCAAAGCCGGACTGGACATGGAAGGTGTCGGCAAGAAATGGGTGCAGCGACTCGCGGAGGACGGGCATCTCAACGATCCCGCCGACCTTTTCACCCTGCCCAAGACCACTCTGCTCCAGTACGGCGGCATGGGACCGAAATCCGCACAGAAGTTTCTGGATGCAGTGGAGCATGCCCGCGTCAACGCCCCACTCTGGCGGGCCATCGCCGGGCTCGGGATCCGGCACGTCGGCGAGCAGACGGCGCGGACGCTGGCGGCCAATTACGGCAGCCTGGAAGCGCTGACAAAAACATCTCGTGATGAACTGGAAAACCTGCCGGACATTGGCGGCAAGGTCGCTCAGAGCATTCACGATTTCTTCAGAGCAGAGCCGACCCTGCGCCTGCTGCAAAAACTCCGCGACGCCGGATTCGACCCGCAAGCCGAAATCATGGAGCAACAGGAAGCGGATGAAGCGGACTTGCCTTTGAAGGATAAAACATTCATCTTTACCGGTGGCCTGTCCGGCATGTCCCGAACCGAAGCCCACGAGATGGTGGAATCCCTCGGCGGTCGTGCGGTCAAATCCATTTCAAAGAAAGTGGATTACGTCGTCGCGGGTGACAACGCCGGGAGCAAGCTGGACAAGGCGAACAAACTGGGCCTGAATGTGATCGACCTCGACACGTTCCTCGACATGGTCGGGGAAAAGGCCAAACAGGAAGGAGAGTAATCGAATGGCTACCGACGTCATCATACTGGGCGCCCGCGGACGCATGGGCGCCACACTGGCCAATCTTGCAAACGCGGATGTGGAACTGAATCTCAAAGCGGTGTGCGAGCGCCCCGGCAACTGCGACGGACTTGAGTCCTTCGGCTGCCTGTGCGGCGATGACCTCGAAGCACTGCTGCCGGACTGCCCCGGCGCGGTCATCGTTGACTTCACCTCCCCCGAGGCAAGCATCGCCACTGCGAAGATAGCAGCACGCCACGGCAACCCCGTGGTCATCGGCACCACCGGCCTCAATCCCGAACAGGTCGCGGAACTGGAAGGCATCGCCAAGGACCACCCGCTGTTCTGGGCTCCCAACATGAGCGTTGGCGTAAACGTGCTGCTCAAGCTCCTGCCTCAGCTCGTGCAGGCGCTGGGCGAAGATTACGACATGGAGATTTCCGAGATTCATCACAAGATGAAGAAGGACGCTCCCAGCGGCACCGCCCTGAAGCTGGCGCAGTGTCTCGCCGAGGCCCGCGGCTGGGATTACGACGAAGTGAAGAATCACTGCCGCGACGGCATCATCGGCGAACGCCCCAAGGACGAACTCGGCGTGCAGACTCTGCGCGGCGGCGACGTGGTGGGCGACCACACCATGTACTTCTTCGGCCCCGGCGAACGCATCGAGGTGACGCACCGCGCACATTCGCGCGAGACCTTTGCCTCCGGCGCGCTCCGGGCCGCCAAGTGGCTCCGCGGTCAGAAGCCCGGCAAGCTCTACGCCATGGCTGACATTTTCTAGCCGAGGCAACACGGCAAAGAATAAAGGCGGCCTTCCCGGTGAAGGCCGCCTTTTCTAGTCGATAAACTCAACCATATCCCGGAACTCATCCGGGATAGCCAAATTCCAGTGTTTCAGGCCATTTCGGCTGAACAGCAACATGCCCTGCCTTGCTATCACGGGACTCATCTCAGAGACATCAGTACCGCGCAAGATGCGCATGACCATGTCACCTGCCGACGCTCCCTGATCCTTACCCGAAAGCACAAGTCCTCCCGCGGCCATGTCGGGCGCCACGGAGAACTCCCAGAACGCAAAAACCGGAACGGTAGCATTTGCCGCGGTCCAGCGGGCCACCTTCCGATACGGAACCATGGTCTTTCCGTCGTCGCCGAGCAGCCTGTTGTAGACTCCCAGCAATATAGCGTCATACCCTTTGCGATCACACGACGTAATGAATTGCTCCCATTGCGCGAACGTCGCAAACATTTCCAGGTCCGCCCGGTAACCTTCGAACTGCATCCGGCGACTTTTGAAGTATCTCTCAAGCAGCGTCTTGGATGTGGTAGAGATATCGAAAAGTACCGCAATTCTCCGGAATTGCCTCCCGAAAAGATCATTGAGGCTCAGCACGGAGCGCTTGAGCAACGGTCGTTCCAGAACCCCGGTAATGCCCCCGATATCCTCTACCGCATCTCGCGGATTGCCGTTGACACCGAGAAAAACAATGGGGATTCCGCGGCTTTTGACTTTCCGGCCGAGAAGCGTGAGCGCATTGTCGTCAGCCAGCACGACGACATCAGGTTTGACGACGTCGATGAGCGAGAGAGCCTCGTTCGCCTTGGCCACGAACTGTGTTTCCGGAATACGCTTTGTGTCGAGGTCGAAACTGGTCAAGCTCACGCCCGAATCCAGTCGTTGCATCATGGAATCGGTATAATCCCTGACCCACTGGAAGTCCTGATGGTAGCTGTTCACCAGCAGGACATGCCCTCCGGCCCCAAAGGCATGCTTCGGCAACAAGCCAATCAGCAGCGCCAGAATGAATAATTGAAGCGCCCGTCGCATAGAGAATCCTCCCCGGTATTCAAGTCGGGCCATGCTTCGTCGCTTTCACCATGTACTATTTTCGGTATTGGTTCAATACGCTTATTTTAATTGTCTTCCCTCATCACTTCGCTCGGAAATGACTCACAAAAAAAATCCGAACCGATTTTCTGCAACAATAATTGTCAGGATGGCCGACACTTGGACCGAAAAGCCTTACAATCTCTCCCGCCCACATGCCTCCATGGACTGAACAACTTGGACATATTCCCACGAGACATATGGGATTATTTCTCCGGGCATCATTCTTTTACTGAACCGCTACTTTTATTCGAACTGTTCAAGGGAGGTCTTCATGATTCATCGTATGGGCATCGTATTTACCGTAATGTTTGTTCTCGCCTGCGCTTCCTCGCAAGCATTCGCCTCGACTCTGTCCGTCACCCCGGACTATGCAGGACTGTCACCGGCCGATGTGGTCGGAGCCGCCGGCGATCATCCTGCCCCCCAGTGGGCCGACGGAAGCTGGCAGTCGGGCGGCAACTCCAAGTCACAGGCATATTTTTCACCCACCCAGATATTTGGCAGAGACAGCGTGACGCTCGGCGAGATCGCCTCCATGAGCTACTGGACAAAGAAGAACATGTAAAGTCCCCGTAAAGTAGGGCCATTGCCAAGTAGAGACTTCTGGCTCAAACTGCGCCCAGGAGTTTCGTATGCGCAAATCAAAATTCACTGAGCACCAGATCGTCAGGATCCTCAAGTCTGTGGAAGGCGGACGGACCGTCAAGGACGTATGCCGTGAAAACGGCATCAGCAACGCCACCTACTACAAGTGGAAATCTAAATACGGAGGCATGGAGGCATCCGACATCCAGAGGATGAAGGATCTCGAAGCCGAAAATCGCAAACTCAAGCAGATGTTCGCTGACCTCAGCCTGGAAAACACTGCGCTCAAGGAC
>NZ_JCANTV010000016.1:0-125091 GCF_059568665.1 Pseudodesulfovibrio halophilus DSM 5663
AGGGCGACAGCTTTACCGAGACGTTCACGGTGCAGTCCGCCGACGGCACGGCCACGCACGACGTCGTGGTGACCGTCAACGGCACCAACGATGCGCCCACAATCGACCTTGATGCCGGAGCTCGCAGGGTGGTGGACTTCGTTTCCGAGAGCGCAAGCCACAACAACATCTTCGGCGTGTATGTGGTGGATGCAGACGGTAATCCCGGCAGTCCGCAGGTTATTCTCAACAACCAGAATGCGCTTACCGACAGTCAGCAGGACGGGGTCGAGGCCGAGGGGCACACGCTCGCAACCCTGCCGGAGGGAGGACACTACGAGTACTTCCTTATCGCCAACGGCGCCAGTTCGTATCCTGATCTGGCCGATTCTCAGCTCTCCTTCGATACAAGCGGTGAAAAGCCTCAACTGCTTGTCGATGGCAACCCCTCGTCGCGTCCGGTCTTCTTCTCTCAGGACGAGTACAATCCGGATAATCTCGACGGCAGTGACCCCGGGCGCGAACCCGCTCCCGGCCATTTCATTATAGAGACACAGGCTGACGGCTCCACCATCATTCGTGTCGAAGACCTCTGGAACGGCGGCGACAACGATTACCGCGACGTGGTGGTTCGGCTGACCACCGAAGAGGGAACGGACGGCACCGGATTCGAAGGAACTTTCGTGGAAGATGCCGGTCAGGTCTACATCGCGTCCGGCTCCGTATCTATTGCGGATGTTGACAGCGATGAAATGACCAACGCCGAAGTCACCCTTGAAAATCCCCAGGCCGGAGATCAACTGCGCGTGGGCAATCTGCCTGAAGGCATCAGCGCGGAAGTGGTGACGGCCGACGACGGCGTCGGGCTGAGCGTTCTGCTGACCGCGGACGCGGGGACCGCTTCCGCAGCTGATTTTGAAGCGGCCATCCGAAACATTTCATTTTACAACGACTCCGAATCCCCGGACACTTCCGACCGCACGATTACGGTTCAGGTCTCCGATGACAACGGCGCTACCAGCAACAGCGCGGAGACAGTCATCAGGGTCGTGGGCGTGAATGACCGCCCAGTGGCGGTGAATGACTCGGCCACGGTCGACGAGGGGCAGTCCGTCGAGATCGACGTGCTTGCAAACGACTCCGATGTGGACGGCGGCACGCTCTCTCTGCACGGTACGCCGCAGGCCGAGAACGGCGTGGTCGAGGTGGGTGAGGACGGCAAGCTGACCTACACCCCGAACGAAGGCTTCACCGGAACCGACACCATTACCTACGGCGTCAATGACGGGCAGGGCGGCTATGATTCCGCCACCGTGAACGTGGTTGTCAACGATGTGAACGAAGCGCCCGTCAGCGAATCGTTCGGTGTGGAATCCACCGAGTCCGGGCCTGTTGAGGTCGATTTCCTCTCCCATACTCAGGACACGGACGGCGAAGTCTCCGAGATCGTCATCACGAAGATGCCTGAAGGCGGGACCCTTTATTACACGGACGCCGATTCCGGCGACACCGTGGCGGTTCAGGAGTCCGACGTCACAGGCGATGAGAGCGGAACCAGGTTCGGCGCGGACGGTACTTTCACCTTCGAGGCCGACGGTTCCGGTGAATCCTCGATCCTTCTGGGCACCAAGACCGTGGGCGATCAGGCGCTTGCCAACTGGGGTGAGGCCGTCGACGGCAACCCTGCGGTTCGTGAGCTTACGCTTGCCGACGGCAACGTTGTGACCGTCTCCTCCGACAGCGGGCCGCTCAGGCAGTACAATCAGGAACAGTCCAATCACATGGGCATCGGCATCGGCGATGCCGATGGAAACGGCATCAACGCCGGTGAGACCGTGACGGTGGACTTCGGCGACGAGGTCGTGTCCACGGCGCGCATCGGTTTCGACGGGCTGGGTGATCACTTCGATGCCCAGAACGGACAGGCCACCGCCGTCTGGGTTGCCAAGCTCGACGGTCAGGAAGTCGCTCGCGGTGTGATGACTCAGGGCGAAGACGGCGACCCGCTTTTCGAAGAGCTGCTGATCACCTCCGACGATGTGGAAGGCGGTCTGTTCGACTCCATCGAATTTACCACCGACTCGCAGTCCGGCTCCAACTGGGAGCTGCGGTATGTCGAGGCCGAATTCGGCACGGACACCTCCATCGGCTTCGTTCCCGTGGACAATGAGGGTGCTGTCGGCAACGAGAGTTTTGCGGATGTCGAATTGACGCCTGACGCGCTCGCCAATGAGCCGCCCGCGGCAGACAGCTTCACCGAGTCGGCGACATCCTCGGAGCCCGTCGACATCAGCTTCGGCGACCATGTCACCGACGCGGAAGACGATGCCTCCGGTGCGGAGACCAGAATCATCATCAAGACGCTGCCCGACGAGGAGCACGGCTACCTCGTGGACGCGGACGGCAATCCCATCACGGAAGCGGGCGGCGAGTACGACATGGAAGGCATCCGGTACGTGCCCCTCGACTCGGGCGAACCCGCTCCCGTGAGCGGTGCATTCCTCGGTGCCCGAGAGGTCGGCGATGAGTCGCTGGACAACTGGGGGCAGGCCGTGGATGCCTCCACCCGGGTCATGCAGATCGCCGATGGCGTCACTGCCACCCTCTCCGTCGGTGACGGTGCGCTCCAACAGTACCATCAGGAGAACTCCGGTCACATGGGCATCGGTGTCGGCGACGATTCCGGTGAAGGCATCAATGCCGACGACACGCTGACCCTCTCCTTTGACGGCGCGAAGGTTTCCCATGCGGAAGTCGGACTCGACGGCTTGGGCGGGCATTTCGTGCCCGATGGAAACGGTCAGACCGTGGCTACGGCCACATGGGCTGCCTATAACGGTGACGAACTGGTCGCCAGCGGCAACGTCGTCAACGATACAGAGGGATTGCAGTATACCCTCACCATCGGGCAGGACGAACTCGGCGGCGCGCTGTTCGACAGGATCGAATTTTCGACCGACTCCGATCAGGGCTCCAACTGGGAGCTGCGCTACGTGGATGCCGAATTCGGCGCCGGAGACTCCTTCCAGTATGCCCCGGTGGATTCCGACGGCGTGGAAGGAGACACTGCCACGGTGAACCTCACTCTTGACGCTCCGGACTCCCTCACCAACGAAAACCCCGTGGTGAACGGCGAAACCTACACGGTCGAGGAGGATGGAACGCTCAGCATCTCCGCAGCCGAGTTGCTCGGCAACGACCATGACCTCGACGGCGATACGCTGACGATCGACTCGGTGCAGGGGGCCCAGAACGGCACGGTCGAACTGGTGGACGGCGACGTGGTCTTTACCCCGGATGCCGACTTCAACGGCGACGCATCCTTCAGCTACACTGTTTCCGACGGCAAGGGCGGCACGGCCGACGGAAGCGTGCAGGTGGACGTTACTCCGGTGAACGATGCTCCCGAAGCGGTGGACGACGAGTTCGGCGTGGTAAGCCAGGCTGAAACGCTTGCCGTGGACACCGGCGTGGTGACCGACATCCAGCAGACCGTCTCCGAATGGGCGGAAAGCGGCGTAACTGTCGAGGCGAAGACCGGTGATGCGCTCGACCCTGGATCGTGGAACGACGCTACTCTCAGCACCAAGAGCGTTAACGCGGACCAGGTCGGCGGGAACGATTATTCCGGGCTTGCCGTGAGCTCTCCCGGCAATCTCGACGGCGGAGAGGTCGACCTTCAGGACGGTCAGGAGTCCACGGGTTCCGAGCTTCTGGCTGTGTCCTTCGCATCTCCCATGCAGAACGTGACGCTGACTCTGTCGGCCCTGTTCGACGGTAACGACGGCGCGCCCTTCGACAGCGGACATACCGAATCGGCTCGTGTGGCGGCCTTCGATGCCGACGGCGACCTTATGGGCTACGTGGATGTTCAGGGCACTCAGGACGGCCTTGCCGAAGTGACTCTCGATGTGGATGACCTTGGTTTCGGCCTTCCCATCGCCAGCGTCTCCGTCATGCCGCTCGACGACGGTGCCGGCGCCGGCGGGACCAACTCGGACTTCCTGCTCAAGGCGGTTTCCGGAGAAACCATGCCCGAAGTCTCGGGAACCTATTACGAGGGCGAGACCATTACGCTGGACTCTTCGCTGCTTGTGACGAGCGCCAATGCGGAAGGGCTGTCCGACAGCGACCCGGATGGCGATTCGCTTTCCGTCACCTCCGTGGGCAATGCTTCCCACGGCAGCGTAACTCTCGACGCGAACGGACAGATTCAGTTCGTGCCGGAGGATGGCTACAGCGGGCAGGCTAGCTTCCAATACACCGTGGAAGACGGGAACGGCGGGCAGGACTCCGCCACTGTCACACTGAACATCGCGGGCAGGAATGAAGCGCCTTCCATTGATCTGGACGCTACCGGCGAGCATCTCGACGTGACCGCGGATATCAGCAACTCCTGGGGATACAATCTGCTCGGCACCTACGTGGTGGATGCGGACGGAAACCCGACTGTTTCCGACGTCCTTTATGATTACGCGGATGAACATGGTCCCCGCGGCGCGGCCAAGGGCGACCTGTTGAGTCATATCGAATCCGGCGAGACTCCGAACTTCTTCATCATCAACAGCGGCGACGATCGCAGCGGTCCGGCTTTCCGCACGGACGCCGAGATCAGCTTCACAAAGGATGGTGACGGCCAGTGGTGGGCTACCGGCGTCAACGAAAATGGTGAACCCATGACGCAGCGGGCCTACTTCGACAATCCGGAAATGAACGCGGACAACCATGATCGCTTCACCATCGAGCTGACCCGTCCCGACGGCTCCGAGCGCTGGGCAGTGGAAGAGTTCAACGGGCACTCGGTGGACTACGACGACATCAGGTTCAACGTGGTGCCCGTCGAGGACGACTCCATCGATTATTCCACCACGTTCAACACCGGCGACGAGGCTGTCTCTGTCGCGGGAGACGTTTCCATCACCGACGCGGACGGCAGCAGCATGGCCAAGGTCGTGCTGACCCTGACCAACGCGCAGGACGGAGACGTGCTCGATACCTCCGGCGTTCCGGATTCGCTGTTTGTGGACACTGATACGACTGAGGACGGTCAGATAGTGGTGACCATCAGCGGAAAGGCTTCTGCCGAGGATTACGAGTCCGCGGTGCAGGCAGTGAAGTTCAGCACCGACAGTCAGGACGACACGCCGCGCGAAATCACGGTGACGCTCACGGATTCCGAGGGACGCGAATCCCTCAGCAGCGAAACCGCCACGAGCGTGATCAACGTGAACACCGCGGCTGAGGGAATCGTCAACCTCGACGTGGACGGTACGGAGGTTGTTCTTACTTCCACGGCAGCCGGATACGGAAACATGCTCGGCGTTTACAGGGTTGACGAGGACGGCGCCCCGACGGACCCCGAGATCATCCTTGCCGACAGTCGTTCTGCTGCTATCGGCGATGTGCTCAAGACCTTTGCCGGCGACGAGGGTGTTCGCTTCTTCCTTATCCCCGACGGCGCGGATCAGGGGCTGGATCTGGATGGAGATATGTACTTCGTCGCCTCCGAAGGTCGCTATGAGCTTGCGATCGGCAACCAGCACGTTGACGTGAAGTTCGACGACCCTGCGTTCAATCCCGAGAGCGAAGAGCCCGGATTCCGTTTCGAGGAAGGCTTTGGTCCCGGGATGGAACTCGACGATGGTGACTCCACGCAGGTCGCCATGGACGATCAGTTCAACGGACCCGGCAGGCACAAGACCGAGGACAACCATCCGTACGATAATAATGGCAACCACGATGACGATGATGATTTCGACGATCTCGTCGTCGACGTTCGCGACACCGAGGACGGCATATTCCACGGCGGCGACGGCAACGATGTCGCTTACGGAATGGAAGGGAACGACACCCTCCACGGTGCCGGAGGCGACGACCTGCTGGTGGGCGGCAATGGTGCCGACATTCTCAACGGCGGGGACGGCAACGACTTGCTTTTCGGCGGCGCCGGGAACGACACGGTGCTTGCCGGGGGCGGCGAAGACCGGGTGCATCTCGGATCGGGCGAGGACAGTATCTTCATCGATCCCTCGGTGTTGACGAACGGAAGTGAGATCGTGGTCGAGGACTACAATGTCCATGAGGATTCGATAAAGCTGGGTGATGGCATGAGCGTCGAAAGCATGAGCTACGATCCCGACAACGAGCTGGCCCAGATGCTCGTCAGTGAGGACAACGGCGATCAGGAGGTGGTCGTCAAGCTCATGGGCATGACTCAGGCCGACTTCGATCAATTCGACAGCACGGTGCATACAGACGTGCAGGCCGATGATCTGGTGCAGCAGGTGATAGATTCCGCCAATGACGGACAACTCGGATAGCCGCACGGATCAAAATGGTGTATAAAGGCCCGGTCTCCAGTAGAGGCCGGGCTTTCACGGAGCAGGCGGCGGCCGGATGTCGCCCTGCAATTTCGGAATGAAACATAAATATCAACATCGGTGTTAATTCGACATGAAACGCTTCTTTCCTCTCACGCTCTCCATACTGCTGATGACGACCGTTCCCGCTTTCGGAGCCAACGACGGTACCAGCTCGCTGCGCGACAGCGCGGCCAAGGCCGTCCAGCATCATCCCCGTGTCAAAGCCCTGCTTCACAACCGGGATGCCATTTCCAGAAACCTTTCCGCGGCACTCGGCCGCTTCTTCCCCTCGCTTGACCTGAGTTCCGAATACGGAATTCAGCAGTACAGCAGTGGAACCACCAGAACCAGGGGCGAAGACAACACCCACACCAGCGTGACGGACACCACGGTCACGCTGACGCAGAACGTTTTCGACGGCATGGACCGTTACAATGACTATCAGGGCTCCAAAGCGCGTGTTAATTCAGCAGAGTACAGGCTTCGCGACAACGTGGAGAGCGTGGCACTTGACGCGGTCAGGGCGCACCTTGATGTCATGCGCGAGCGCAAGCTGCTTGATCTGGCCGAAAAGAACGTGGAAGAGCATCGCGACGTGCTGGCCTCCATATCCGAAAGGGTCGCCGCGGGAGCGGGTAGCCGGGCTGACGAGATGCAGGCTAGAGGCCGCCTCGCCCGGGCGGAGAGCACCGTCATTTCGTACAAGGGCTCCCTCAAAACAGCCGAGGCTTCATACTTGCGGGTCACTGGAGAGAGTGCCGCCGCCCTGAGCGTGAGTCCGTTCAACATGGAGTCGGTTCCCGTTCGCATGGAAGAGATCATGTCCGCGGCGCTGGACAACAACCCCAAGGTCAAGGTCGGGGAAGCCGAGGTGCAGGTGAGCGAGAAGGACCGCAACGTCACCGATTCCGCCATGTATCCCGAGGTGGACATACAGGTCAGCTCCAGGCACGCGGACGATCTCGACGGTGTAGATACCTACATTCAGGATAACCGCGCCATGCTGGCGTTGTCCTGGAATCTCTTCAACGGCGGCTCTGACTACAATCGCTCCAAGGCAGCCGACTCGCGGGTCGAGCAGGCGCAGTCCGATCTGCAGGATACGACCGATGACCTGGCCCGTCAGGTGGCCACCGCATGGTCGGAATACGAGACCGCAGTGGATCAGGTCGCCAAGTATCAGGAAGCGTTGCAGTACAGCAGGGAATCTCTGGATATGTACATGCTGCAGTTCAACGTCGGGCAGCGCTCGTTGCTGGACGTGCTGGACGCCATCAACGAGGTGTTCAGCAACAGCGTGCAGCTTGAGACCGCCAAGAGCAATCGTACCTTCAGCCTCTACAAGCTGATGGCCCTCAAGGGTGAGCTGGTCAAGACGCTGGAAATCGCGGACGGCGTGTATCAGGCCCCCGAAGAAATCTAGTCAGTATCCTGCTTGCAGGTTTATCAGGCGCGGCTCCGGCCGCGCCTTTTTTATGTCCGACTAAAGGTCTGGCGTCAGGGTAGCTGCGTTTGCACGGCGCGGATGATCGTGAAGGAAGCTGTGCCTTTTGGACCGGGGGCTGGATAAAAGAGAACCCCCGACGCCGAAGCGCCGGGGGTAAGCACCAGATGGATATCGGGACTAGTCTTGCTCGATGAGCCTCTCGCCTGCGGGCGAGGTCAGCGTTTCCGAGAGCGCTTCGAGCACGTTGTCATCGTAGTGGGCGGCATCCTTTTTCAGGATGTCCATGGCGTCCTGCATGGTCTTGGCACCGCGGTACGACCTCGGCCGGATCATGGCGCAGAAGGAGTTGACGGCTGACAGGATGCGTGCGGGCATGATGATTTCGCCGTCGGCGAGACCTTTCGGGTAGCCCGAACCGTCCATGCGCTCGTTCATCTGATAGATGGCCCGCAGGACGCCGTCGTCGATGTCTATCTTGCGCAGGATTCGATAGGCGTGTTCGACGTGCTGCTCCATGATGGCTTTTTCTTCCTCGTTGAGCTTGTCGGGCTTGGTGAGGATTTCCTTGGGCACGAACACCATGCCGATCTGCGAGAGGTTTGCGGCCGTTTCGATCTCCGCAATCTCCATCTCGGACAGCCCGAGGGATTTCGCCACCTCGACGGACAGTCCGGCCAGCAGTTTGGTGTGTCCGCCGAGATAGGGGTCGGTTGCCTCGATGGTGCTGCCAAGGGCTTCCATGGCCCGGCGTATGAGCTTTCGGTTACGCTCCTGTATGGTCATGAACTCCGTCATGTCGTGGTAGACTTCGACGATGCCCAGGCAGTTGCCGCTGGCGTCGAGGTAGGGGGACTTGGATATCTTGAACTCGTACCGCTGCGAGAGCAGGTAGACCGGCTCGTTGACGGTCACGCGCTTCTTTTCACGGACCACGGATTCGTCGTAGGTGCAGAGACGTTTGGCGGTGTCGTAGCCGAAGACCGCCTGCGCATCCATGCCGAGTATTTCTTCCTCGCTGCGTCCCAGCGCCTTGGCAAAGGCATCATTGACGTAGGTGAACTTCCCTTCGAGGTCCTTGAGGGTGATGAAGTCGGTGATGTTGCTGTTGATGGAATCGATGAACCGCTTCTGGTCCTCGATGCGCGTAGCGAGCTTGCGGAATTCCTCCGCAATGCGCTTGTTGTGCGCACCGGCGAGTATCCACCATGCCAGTCCGGCTGCGAGCAGCACCGTGAGAATGCCGAAGGCGGCCAACAGGTAGACCGTGCGGGTGAAATTCTCCACCACGGCCATTGCAATGTCGCGATCGGCTTCCTGAACTACCCACCACGGCGTGCCTTCCACGGCGATGCCGAGGGAAAAGACCTTTTTGGCAGGGTCGGAAAGGCTTTGCCGCGGCGCGAAGTTGAGGTGGCCGTTTTTGTCCATTTCAAGGTCCGCCGTGATGTCGGAGAATCCTTCCGCCGTCCATGGAGTGACCTGCTTGAAGCCTTGGGCGGTCTTCTGCATGAGTCGGGTGCGCTCGCCCTCGGTGGAGAGGGCGGTATTGGACAGGAGCTCGGTGAGCTTTCCGGTGACCTGTCGGGTCATCATGAGCGCTCCCACGGGATTCGCGTCCTCATCAGCCTCCGGAGGGAAGATCGGAGCCATGATGTCCATTTCCAGTCCCTGCGATGTCTTGCGCAGGGGGGAGAACTTGGCCTGATGGTCCCGCATGCACGCTTGCGAAAGCGCGATCTGCCGGTCGCTCATGGGCGGGAGATGCCCGTCGGTGGCGATGTACGCCTGCCCTTCGCGGCTGATGATCCGTGCGTTGAGAAAGCCGGAATACGTTGAGAACTCGCGCAGGATGTTCTGCATCATGGGCAGCTGGGCCGCGAGGTCCGAGCCGTCCTCGCCGGGTTCGCCCGGAACGGTCCCGAAAATGGCGGAGAGGTCCCCGTCGATGAGATTCACTTCGGCCGCGTACAGCCGGAAAAGGTCGGACTTTATGAGCCTGTCGCCCTGCTGGGCGAGACCGGAAAGCCACGCCTCGAAGACCTCGCTGCGGCCGTCGGCGAGTATTTCCAGCCGTTTTTCCTGATTGTGGATGGCTTCGGCGTGTCTTGCCGATATCACCCTTCCCGCGAGAATCACGATGGCCGCCGAAACGACCACCACGAACGTGGCGAGAAGGCCGATTTTCAGCCCTTTCTGCCGCTCTCCCGGATACTTCGGGACCTCTTCGGGGTGAGGCATCTGTGCGTTCATGTTACATCTCCATCTGGTGTATAGCGTTCCGCCCCCGCAGGGGCCGTCGGTCACTGTTTCATTCTCCGCTTGAGCAGGTCGCCCCCGGAGGTGGGCACATGCATCCAGCGGAATTTTTCGTTTACGGAATAATATGGCAGGTAGTGCTTGTAGCGCGAGTGGGGCAGTACCAGCACGGTCTGGTTGTCGAGTACGTAGATGTCATCCTCCAGATAGACAACAAGCACCGCATGTCCGATGTTTCGGATGAGGTCCTTGAGCGCCACAATGCGCATTTCATCGCCGGAGAATCCGAGCTCCTTGAGCGCGTAGAACTTGGCAATGGCGTAGTCTTCACAGTCGCCTGAACGCTTCAGGAATTCGGGGGGCGTGGCCCAATAGTCCTTGCTGCCGTAATTCGCGGGGTCAAGCCTGTAGGGCCATCTGTTGAAGAACTTGTTTACCGCATTGATGCGCTCCATGCGGGACATGTCATCGGTGCTTGCCTTGAGCTTGACCCAGCCCGCTCTGGAGGGGAGGTCCGCCAGCGCGTCATCCCTGAAATAGCCCTTCCAAGCGCGCATCCGGTCCAGAACGCGGCTCCATTTGGGCAGCTTTTTGATGCGACCCTTGAACTCCAGAGTGCCGAACAGGCGGTTCTTTTTTTTGGCCGCTTCCTTTGTCTGTGCAGTATCCCCCGCAGTCGACGGCCTGGTTCCGGTTCCGAGATCCTTGGCATTGGCGGCGGTTGGCCACCACACCAACACTGCCAGAGAGAGCACGCAGGCCAGCCCGACTCCGGGCAGTCGTGATATGGCGGAAGCGGCCCCCATGCGGCTCCTATCGCTCCCTCAGGGCGTTGTTCTTTGCCTTGAGGATCGGTTTGAGCAGATAGTCCAGCACGGATTTCTGTCCCGTAAGGATGTCCACCTGCGCAGTCATTCCCGGAATGATGGGAAGCTCCTCGCCGTGATAGGTCATGGAGTTGGTGTTGGTCCGGACCTTGACGAGGTAGTAGTTGTCCCCCTGCTTGTCCTGGATGGTATCCGCGCTGATGTGCTCCACCTTGCCTTCAAGGCCGCCGTAGATGGAAAAGTCGTAGGCGGAAATCTTGACCATGGCCTTCTGGTCAGGGTGAAGAAAGGCGATGTCCGCGGGCTTGATGCGCGCCTCGATGAGAAGCGTGCCGTCCACGGGCACGATTTCCATGATGGACTCGCCCGGCTTGACCACACCGCCGAGGGTGTTGATCAGAATATGTTTGACGATGCCGTTGACCGGGGAGCGGACGTCGGTCCGGGTGACGCGGTCGATTCCCGCAGTGAGCATCTCCTGAATGGAGGTGAGCCTGCGTCGACGTTCGTTGAGTTCCTCAAGCGCCTTGCTGCGGAATTCCGCCTTGCGCTGCTGTATGCGTCCAAGGGCTTCCTCGGCGGCCTTGCGATTGCGCGGCAGCGCCATGGCGATGCCTTCCACCTCGCCTCTGAGCTCAAGGACCTTCTGCTCCAGCGCAAGATAATCCAGTTCGGAGTGAATCTGTTTATCCACCAGCGGTTTGGTTATGTTTCGCTGTTTTTCGGCGTTTTTCAGTCGGGAGATGAGCTGTTTGCGACGGCTTATCATTTCCGCCACTTCCTGCTTCTTCTGCTCGTACTGGTCCCGCAGCAGTTCTACCTCGATGGCGAGCTGTTCCTGCCGCGCTTCGTAGATGCGCCTCTGGTCCTCAACTGTCTGGGGAATCTTTTCCTTGAGTTCTTCGTCGAAGGTCGGCTTTGTGCCGTCCACCTCGGCGACGAGCCGCGCCACGGCCGCCCTGTTCTCAAGTTCCTTGGTCACGGCGTCGCGGTAGCTGCTCACGGCCTGTTCGTTGCGCAGCCGGCAGAGCAGGGTTTCCTTTTCCACGCGTTGACCTTCGCGGACGTAGATTTCGCTGAGGATCCCGCCTTCGAGGTTCTGGATTTCCTGTACCCGTCGCGACGGGATGACCTTGCCGAAGCCCCGCGTCACCTCGTCCAGCTCGGCAAAGCTGGCCCAGACGACGAATCCGATGATCATGACGATTATGGCCACGGACATGAGGTAGGCGAGTTTTCGGCCCCGGCCGTGCATCGCCTGATCCACTTCGGACATATAGAGCAGGGTTTCCCTGTCGAATCTCTCTTTACTCATGCTTGGCCTCAGGACGGGAGTTTGATTTTACCGGATTTCAGACCGTCGAGCACTGCCTGCTTCGGGCCATCTACAACTATCCGGCCGTTATCCATGACTATCAGCCGATCAACCAGATCAAGCATGGAGTGCCGGTGGGTTATGACGACAAGGGTTTTGTCTTTGACGAATGGTTGCAGGCTGTTCTTGAGCCTGACCTCGGACTGGTTGTCCATGTTGCTGGACGGCTCGTCCATGATGAGCACCTCCGGGTCCGGAAGCACGGCGCGGGCGATGGAGACCGCCTGACGCTGTCCCCCGGAGAGGGAGGCTCCGCGCTCGCCCACTTTCATGCCGAATCCGGCAGGGTGGTTTTTCACGAAATCGTTCACGCCGGCAAGCTCCGATGCGAACTTTATGGACTGGTCGTCGGCTTCAGGCAGGCCGAAGGCGATGTTGTCCCGCAGGGTTCCGTAGAAAAGAAGCGGATCCTGCGAAATGTATCCCACTTTGCGTCTGAGGTTGGCGACGTCCATCTGGCGCAGGTCGATGTTGCCCAGCTTCACCGAGCCGCTTACCGGCTGGTAGAGTCCCACGCAGAGCTTGCCCAGAGAGGATTTCCCCGCGCCGGTCTTGCCGATGATCCCCACCTTTTCACCCGGTTTCAGGTGCAGGTTTATGTCGCTGAGGACAGCCTTGTCCGTTCCGGGATAACTGAAGGAAACGTCCTCCAGCGTCATCGAAGGTTCGATTTCCCCGTAGTGGAAGGTCTCCTTGTCCTCGGGGCGCTCGCTTGGCATGTCCATGAGCAGGTTCAGGGCGTTCAGGGCCATTCTGGACTGCTGGAAGCGCGTGAGGAGTCCCGCGATGGCGCTCAGGGGGGCCATCGCGCGGCTCGAGAGGATGTTGCAGGCGATGAGCCCACCCACGGTGAGTTCGCCTTCGGAAATGAGATAGACCCCGATGATTATGATGGAAACGCTCACCAGCTGCGTGGCCAGCGCCGAAAAGGTCACGGACATGTTTGCCAGCACCTTGGCTCTGCTGTTGGACATGGCGGACATGCCGACCACGTTTTCCCAGCGGGATTGCATGCGGCCTTCCGCCATGCTGGTCTTGATGGTCTCAAGCCCCTGCACGATCTCGAAGAGCAGAGCGTTCTTCTGGGTGGATTCCTTGTAGTGGTTCTCAATGATGTGCTGGAAGGGCATCTGGATGAGAAAACCCACGAGGATCACGACCGGCACGGCAATTACCATGGGCCAGACCAGCGGGCCGCCGATGTAGTAGATGACCCACATGAACAGGAACAGGAACGGCAAGTCGATCAGCGCCACGAGTGAGCTGGAGCTGAAGAACTCCCGCATGGACTCGAACTCGCGGACGTTGTTGGCGATGGCCCCCGCGGATTCCGGCATGTGGTCCAGCCGGGCGGACATGAGGTGCCGCATGATCCTGCTGCCGATGAGGATGTCGGCGTTTCTGCCGGCGACATCCACGAAGTAGCTGCGCAGGTTCTTGAGCATGAAGTCGAATATGTAGGCGATACCGATGCCTATTGCCAGCGCCCAGAGCGTGTCGAAGGCGTTGTTCGGTATGACGCGGTCATAGACGTTCATGACGAACAGGGGTGAGGCCACAATGATCAGGTTGGTCATGACGCTGGCGCCGATGACGTGCCTGTAGATGGGCCAGAAGCGCAGGATCACGCCCCAGAACCACTTTTTGGTCTTGAGCAGCTTGAGTTCGCTGGCGCGCTTGTCCAGTTTGCTCCTGCGGTGGCAGAAGATGGCGTAGCCCGTGAACTCCTCTTCCAGGTCGGTCACCGGGATTTCGGTCTCGTCCATGCCGTGGCCGGGGATCACGACGCGGGCCGTCTCCGCGTTTCTTTCAAGGAGAACGCAGGCGTTGCCGCCGCGAAGCAGCAGGATGCAGGGCATGACCAGCTTGGTGATGTTTTCGAGGTGCGGCCGGTGCACCGTCTTGGCGGCGATGCCGATGCCTTCAGCGGCCCGGACTATGGAGGACGCGGTGATGACGTTCTCTTCCTGCGGCAGACCGGCCTTGATGGTGGCCGAAGAGACCGGCTTGTTCAGCAGGCGGCTTATGATGGAGAGGCAGATGACCAGCGGCGGCTGAAAGTCGATGTCGCTGGGCAGCAGGCGCTCGTCGCGCCCGAGGTCCGGTCCGGCCTCTTTCGTATTCGTCCCGGCGGTGCTTGAAGCGTCCTGCGCGGAAGAAGGGGATTGTTCCGATTTCTCTGTCATGAAGACTTCCGGATTGTATGCTGGCGGTTATGCGAAAGGCGGGACGGCCCGTCGCCCGTTCCGTTCAATTGTACTAATACCTACATTTACGGTGCGGTCATTTTTGTCAAGTTCGGTCTGCCTTTACGAGCGTCTGCGGACGCCCTTTTTCCACAGCTGATGCGTTTGTGAGGGCTCGGCGGTTTGATGAACGGAAAAACCGCCCCCCGGAGCTTGTTTCGGAGGGCGGTTGCGGGCGGGGTTGCAGGGGCGGTTCTAGATGCCGCCCCCGTTCTCGAAGGCGTAGCGCATGGCCCGGGACTGAACCACGGATGCTCCGGCCGGGACATCGCGGGTGATCCAGACGTTACCGCCGATGACCGCCCCTTTGCCGATGGTGACGCGGCCGAGAATGGTCGCGCCCGCGTAGACGATGGCGTCGTCTTCAACGATGGGGTGGCGCGGCAGCCCTTTGATGAGCTGGTCGCCTTCGCCCTTGGGAAAGGACTTTGCGCCGAGGGTCACGCCCTGATAGATGCGCACGTTTTCGCCGATGACGCAGGTCTCGCCGATGACGGTGCCCGTGCCGTGGTCGATGAAGAAGCGCTTGCCGATGGTCGCGCCCGGATGGATGTCGATGCCCGTGTCAGAGTGCGCCATTTCGCTGATGATGCGCGGGATGATGTCCACGTCGAGCCGGTGCAGCTCGTGCGCGATGCGGTGGTTGGTCAGCGCGCGGATGGACGGGTAGCAGAAAATGGTCTCCCCGTGCGTCTTGGCCGCCGGGTCGCCGTCGTAGGCGGCCTCTACGTCGCCCAGAAGCATCTCGCGGATGTCCGGCAGGGCCATGATGAACTTTCGCGCCGTGGTCAGCGCGCGCTGTTCACAGTCGGCGCAGCGTTCCCGGCCTTCGCGGTCGCACACGAAGCAGTAGCCGCGGTTGATCTGATCCGCCAGATTGCGTTCAACGCGGTCCAGCGTGGAGCCGACGGAGTAGGGCAGGGTGGCCGGGGTGATTTCGGACGGTCCGTAGTAGCCCGGGAAGAGTACGGATCGCAGGTCCTCCACGATCTCCGAGAGCGTGTCCACAGACGGCATGGGCGCGTCGCCGCGAAAACGGCGGGACGCGATGGCGTGTCCGTTGCCGCACAGGCGCTCAACCACTTTGTCGAGATTGTATTCCTCGGTCATTGTCAGGCTCCTAATCCTCGAAAAGCGGGGTGCTCAGGTAGCGTTCACCGGTGTCGCAGACCACGAAGACGATGAGTTTGCCGCGGTTTTCCTCGCGGGCGGCCAGCTCCAGCGCGGCGGCGCAGTTGCCGCCGGAAGAGATGCCGCAGAGGATGCCCTCTTCGGTAATCATGCGTTTGGCGGTGTCGAACGCGGTCTGGTTGTCCATGGCGATGACTTCGTCATAGACTTCCGTGTTGAGCGCGCCGGGCACAAAGCCCGCGCCGATGCCCTGAATGGGATGCGGGCCTGGATCGCCGCCCGAAAGCACCGCCGAGGCCGCAGGCTCCACGGCCACGATCTTCACCTCGGGTTTGCGCTGCTTGAGCACTTCGCCCACGCCGGTAATGGTGCCGCCGGTGCCCACGCCGGCCACGAAGATGTCCACCTGCCCGTCGGTGTCGTTCCATACTTCCTCGGCTGTGGTCTTGCGGTGCGCTTCGGGATTGAATTCATTTTCGAACTGCATGGGCATGTATGCGTTGTCCAGCTCTTCGACCAGCGCGTGAGCCTTCTCGATGGCTCCCTTCATGCCCTTGTCCGCCGGGGTCAGCACCAGCTCGGCGCCGAAACCCTTGAGGAGCTTGCGGCGTTCCATGCTCATGGATTCCGGCATGGTCAGGATGCAGCGCATTCCCTTGACCGCGCAGGTGAAGGCCAGCCCGATGCCGGTGTTGCCGCTGGTGGGCTCAACCACTACGGCGTTTTCGTCGATGAGGCCGCGTTCAAGGGCCGCCTCGATCATGTTTACGCCGATGCGGTCCTTGACCGACCCGCAGGGGTTGTAGAACTCGAGTTTGGCGACCACCGTGGCCGGGAGGTCCTTGCTGAGCTTGTTGAGCTTGACCAGCGGTGTTTTCCCGACCAGAGCGGTCATGCTGTCGGCTATGTTCATTCCGTGCTCCTCGGCGTGCATGCGGGGCCGGAGTCCTTGGCAGAGAACGGAGAGATCTTTCTCAGGTTCTCGATGACCCGCGGCAGGTTCTCGATGATGAAATCCACTTCCTCTTCGGTGTTGAAACGGCTGAGGCTGAAGCGGATGGACCCGTGAGCGAAAGTGAACGGCACGCCCATGGCGCGCAGGACGTGCGACGGCTCAAGGCTGCCGGAAGTGCAGGCAGAACCGGAGCTGGCGCAGATGGAGAGCTGGTCCATCATCAGCAGGATGGCCTCGCCTTCGACGTAGCCGAAGGAGATGTTGCTGGTGTTGGGCAGGCGTCTTTTCTTATCACCGTTGAGCTTGGCGTCGGCGATGGATTCCATCAGCCCCTTTTCGAGCTTGTCGCGCAGGGCCTTCACCGAGTCGTTCTCCTCGGCGATGTGTTCCCCCGCGATCTCGCAGGCCCGGCCGAGGGCGATGATGCCGGTGGTGTTCTCGGTTCCGGCGCGGCGGCCGCGCTCCTGATGTCCGCCGACCATGAAGGGCCGGAAGGGCAGGGCCTTGCGGACGTAAAGCGCGCCGACCCCCTTGGGGGCGTGCAGCTTGTGACCGGAAAGAGAGAGCATATCGATGGGCATTTCGCTCAGGTTCATGGGGATCTTGCCCACGGCCTGCACGGCGTCGGTGTGGAACATGACGCCCCTCTCACGACAGATGGCCCCGATCTCCTCCACCGGAAAGATTACGCCGGTTTCGTTGTTGGCCCACATGACGGATACGACGGCGGTATCGTCGCGGATGGCAGCCTTGAGCTCATCGAGGTTGAGGTTGCCGTCGGTGTCCACATTCAGGAAAGTGACTTCGTAGCCCTCGCGCTTTTCAAGGTGCTTGCACAGACTCAGGATGGCCGGGTGCTCCACTCGGGTGGTCACGATGTGTTTCTTGCCCGGCTGTGCATTGAGCGCGGAGCGGATCGCCGTGTTGTCGGACTCGGTGCCGCAGGCGGTGAAGATGATCTCCCGAGGCTCGCAGCCCAGAAGGTTCGCCACGCGTTCGCGTGCTTCGGTGATCTTGCCGCCGACGTTGCCGCCGAAGCGGTGCATGCTGGAGGGGTTGCCGTACAACTCGCTGAAATACGGCAGCATCTCGTCGAGCACTTGCGGGTCCACCTTGGTGGTGGCGTTGTTGTCCATGTAGATGGTGCTCATGGCTAGCCCTCCTCAACGGTGATTTCAGGGTCGACCTTTTCCTGCAGGCGCGCTTCCACGAGGCCCTTGAGGGTGGCCTGACTGGAAGGGCAGCCCGCACACATGCCGAGCAGCCGGACATAGACCTTGGTACGGTCCACATCCACCAGCTCGATGTTGCCGCCGTCCTTCTGGAGCATGGGACGGATTTCCTCCTCGACGACCTGATCGATGAGGCGCATGCGCTGCATGTTGGTCATGCCCTGCGCCGGAGGAGCGTCCTGCACCGGTGCCTCGCACGCGGCCTTTTCGCCGTGAGCCTGCGCCAGGAGGTCCTCGATGTCCGGGATGCACTTGCCGCAGCCGCCGCCGGCCTTGGTGAAGTTGGTCACATCCTCCACGGTCTTGAGGTCGTTCTCGCGGATGGCTCGGAGGATCTCTTCGTCGAAGATGCCGAAGCATTCGCAGATGAGTTCGCCTTCGTGGGAATGTTCGGCCACGGTTCCGGCCTCGCCGCGGTAGTTGCGAATGGCCTGTTCGAGCGCCTCCTGTCCCATGACGGAACAGTGCATTTTTTCACGGGGCAGGCCGCCGAGGTATTCGGCGATGTCCTTGTTGGTGAGCTTTTCCGCCTTGTCGATGCTCATGCCGATGATCATCTCGGTGAGAGCGGAGCTGGAGGCGATGGCGCTTGCGCAGCCGAAGGTCTGGAACTTGGCGTCTTCGATGACGCCGTCGTCATTGACCTTGAGAAAGAGCTTCAGCGCGTCCCCGCAGGCGAGTGAGCCGACCTCTCCGATGCCGTCGGCGTCGTCGATGGTTCCCGTGTTGCGGGGGTTGAGAAAGTGTTCCTTGACCTGATCGGTATATTCCCACATGGGGCGCTCCTTTTGCTTGAGGCTGTGGATTTGGTGCAGGGCATTATTCCATCCATACACCTGTTAAAACTCTTGCGCCGCGTTGTCCACCCGCCGCGTGGGGTTTAATCTACTCTTTTGGTATGGAATGTCTAGAGCGACATGATGCCCGGAATGCAGGCGGCGCGCTCGTAGACATCCATGACCTCTGCGGATGAGCAGACGGTGGGCTCCATGGTAACGCTGGTATATTTGCCGCTGCTGGATTCCTTGTAGGAGCGCTCGTAGTCGGAAAATTCCTGTTCGAAGTGATGGAGGTTTTCCGTGGGGAGTATGAATTTGAACACGTACGGGCAGGGCCAGTCGTGGTGTTCGTCGAGGGTTTCCATGAACTGTCGGTTCTTATCAGTCATGCCGGTTTCTCCTTGAGGTGTGCAATCCGCTGACTATAAGTGTGGATTTCGGATTGTCAATGCGCGCAGGGATAATGCGTGCATCGCTCCGAAAAAGGATGCAGTATATAATTCGTTATTTCGAGAACAGCTGTTAATAACTGTTTTAAGTCAAAATTCGATTAAACGCAGTGTTGCGAGAATGAATGAACCAATAAATATACTCATCGTCGATGACGAACAGATAAATCTGAAGCTGCTCAGGGGAATTCTCAAGGGGTTTCAGCTGAACATCCTTTCGGCCACCTCCGGCGAAGAGGCGTTGAAGATCGCCGCCAGAGGGGATTTCGCCCTGATTCTGCTCGACGTAATGATGCCCGGAATGGACGGCTTCGAATGCGCCGAGAGGCTGCGCGAAAAACCTGAGACCCGCTCCACGCCCATCATCTTCGTCACAGCCATCAACAAGGAACAGCGGCACATCTTCCGCGGGTACGAGCTGGGCGCGGTGGACTACCTCTTCAAGCCCGTGGAGCCCGAGGTCCTCCGCGGCAAGGTGCGGACTTTCGTGGAGCTGCACCGGCAGCGGCGGAGCATCGAGACCGCGGCCACGCGTCTCTCCACGCTGGTGCACAAGCTCGAGGAATCCAGAAACGCCCTGGAGGAATCGGAACGGCGCTACCGCATCGTGGCCGATTACAATTACGACTGGGAGAGCTGGATATCCCCTGATGACCGCACGCTCTACGTCAGTCCCGCCTGCGAGCGTATCAGCGGCTATCCCAGAGAGCGGTTCATCAACGATCCCGGATTTATGGAAACCATCATGCATCCGGACGACATCCCGATGTGGCGCGACTTTCTTTCCGATGAGGACGACAGCGACGGCGGTTCCATCGACTTCCGGATTTACAACAGCAGCGCCCGCATGCGCTGGGTAAACGCGGTCAAGCGCAGTGTGGTGGATCAGGGTGAACATCTCGGGTCGCGCGTGAGCCTTCGGGACGTGACGGAGCGGCGCGAGATGGAAGAGCGCATGGAGCATCAGGCGCTTCATGACCCCATGACCGGCCTTCCGAACCGCGTGCTGTGCATGGAACGAGTGAACCGTGCACGCCAGCGCGCCAAGCGGCACTCCATGTATTTCGCCGTGCTGTTGCTTGACCTTGATCGGTTCAAGGTCATCAACGAGACGCTGGGGCATGTGGCGGGCGACAAGCTGCTTGCCGAAGTGGCGGAGCGGCTGCGCGGCTGCGTGCGCGACATGGATACGGTAGGGCGCTTCGGCGGAGACGAGTTCGTTCTGCTTGTGGAAGAGTTTTCCGACCGGGAGCACGTCCGTAAGGTTGCGGACAAGATCATTGCCGAACTGCAAAAGCCCTTCATGCTGGGAATGGACGAGGTCCGGTCCTCGGCAAGCATGGGAGTGGTCATCTCCAACGGAAACTGCGAGGATTGTTCGGAGGACATTCTGCACAATGCTCACATCGCCATGTACGTAGCGAAGGATGCGGGCAAGAATCAGTACACGTTCTTTGAAGACTCCATGCGGGAAAAGGCGGAGCGGACGCTCACGCTGGAAAAGGATCTTCGCCGCGGGCTCCTGAACGGCGAGTTCATTCTTCATTACCAGCCCATAATCAACCTCGGAAGCACCGAGGTGACAGGGCTGGAAACGCTCATCCGCTGGGAACATCCCGACAGAGGGCTGGTGAGTCCCGGGGAGTTCATCCCCATTGCCGAGGACTCCGGCCTCATCGTGGAGATGGGAGAGTGGGTTCTGCGAAAGGCCGCGGGCGTGTTCACCGAGTGGCTGAAAGAGTGCAGCCATCCAGAAAATGTCTTTTTCTCGGTGAATATCTCGGCGAGACAGTTTCGGGAGCCGTCTCTGGTACAGATGGTGAGTGACGTGCTTACGGAGACAGGCCTGCCCCCGAAGCATCTCAAGCTGGAGATCACCGAAACAGTCATCATGCTCGATGTCATGGATTCCGTGCGAAAGCTCAATGCGCTCAAGGATATAGGCGTTTCTCTGTCCGTTGACGACTTTGGGACGGGGTATTCCTCCATGAGCTACCTCCAGAAGTTCCCCGTGGATCAGCTCAAGGTGGACTTGAGTTTCGTCCAGCGGCTTGATCGCGACCGCGACAGCGTCGAGATCGTCCGGGCCATCATCAACCTCGCTCACGCTCTCAAGCTCTCCGTTGTGGCCGAGGGGATCGAGACTCCGGAGCAGAAGGATACGCTTTACTCCTTGCAATGCGACCACGGTCAGGGCTATCTCTTCTCCAAGCCGGTGCCCGAACCGGAAGCAAGGGAACTACTTCTGACTCCCAACGCCCTGAAGCTGTAACGAAACGCAAGGATTTCACCATGACCATGAACAGTCCAAGCATCGTCACCTGGATGCTGTCCGTTCTTTGCGGGCTTGTCGGCATCCTCATCCATCTCGACATCATGTACATCCCCGCACTCGAAGACCTGATCCGTCCCTTCTGGCTGGTGAGCACGGGATTTGTCGGGCTTGCCCTCGGCAACGTCTTCAAGTGGCTCTGATTTTTCCGTCTTTCGGAAAGCAAAAGGCCCGCCTAGGCGGGCCTTTTGCTTTTTGCGGTGTCGGTTTTGGCTTACTCGTCCGGCGAGAACGGCACGGCCTCGCTCTTCGGGGTTTCCATGTATCGCTCCTTGCGGAATTCGTAACGAACCCCGCGTAGCAGGCAAAGACATAACAGCAGCATGATCCCCGCAAACGGGAGCGCGGCGGCGATTGCCATGCGCTGAAGGCCTTCGAGTCCTCCGGAGAAGAGCAGGATGGCGGCCGTGGCGGAAACGGTCAGCCCCCAGATGAGCTTCTTGGCGGCCGGCGGGTTCTCCTGTCCGCCGGAGGTCATCATGCTCAGTACGAACGTGGCAGAGTCGGCCGAGGTCACGAAGAACACGACCAGCAGTACCACGGTGAGCATGGTCAGCACTTCGCTGAGCGGGTAGAACGAATAGAGCTTGAACAGGCCCGTGGAGATGTCCTCCGACACGGCGGCGGCAATGCCTGCCCCCTGATGCAGTTCCAGATTGAAGGCCGCGCCGCCGAAGACGCTGAACCAGACGAAGGTGAGCAGCGTCGGCACGATGAGGGCTCCTGTCACGAACTCGCGGATGGTCCTGCCGCGCGAGATGCTCGCCACGAACAGGCCGACGAACGGCGACCACGAAATCCACCACGCCCAGTAGAAGAGCGTCCAGTTCTGGGTCCACTCCAGCCCCCGGAAGGGGTTGGTGGACAGACTCATGCTGAACAGCGACGAGGCGTAGTCCGCGAAGGTGCTCACCAGTACGTTCATGGACATGTTCGTGGGGCCCACGAAAAGCATGAACAGCAGGATCATGATCGCAAGCATCACGTTGGTCTTGCTGAGTATCTGGATGCCCTTGTCGAGGCCCGTCATGCTGGAGATCATGAACAGCACGGTGACCACGGCGATGATGATCAGGGTGGTTGTGTAAGTGGCTTCGAACGGGAAGACCCACGCGAGCCCGGTATTGATCTGGAGCGCGCCGAGGCCCAGCGAAGTCACGATGCCGAAGACCGTGGCGAACACGGCCAGAATGTCGATAAAGTAGCCGATGGGGCCGTAAATGCGGTCGCCGATCAGCGGGTAGAAACAGCTGGAAATGAGCGGGGGCATGCCGCGCCTGAAGGAGAAATAGGCGATGGACAGGCTCATGACGATGTAGATGGCCCAAGGGTGCACGCCCCAGTGGAAGAAGCTGTAGCGCATGGCGAACTTGGCGGCTTCCGGCGATGCGTCCGCAATGTAGGCGGGCGGGTTCAGGTAGTGGCTCATGGGTTCGGCCACGCCCCAGAAGATCAGGCCGATGCCCATGCCCGCGGCAAAGAGCATGCTGAACCAGCCGAAGTAGGAGAACCTCGGCTTTTCATGGTCGCCGCCGAGCTTGATCTCGCCGTATTTGCTGAAGGCCATGAACAGGCTGAACACAAGAAAGAGAAACGCCGAGAGCAGGTACGTCCAGCCGAAGTTGCTGATGATGTACGAGTGCATGTCGGCTGTCCACGCGTCCAGCCCTTTTGGCGTGTATACGCCGATCAGCACCAGCATGAGCACGATCAGCAGGGATATTGCGAAAACGATGTTTTTTTTCAGTTTGAACATCGGGGATCGTTCCTTGTTGCTTGTCCGCTCCTCAGGAGTCGGAGATGCTGCAGATGCCGGGAATGATGAAGACGTTGCACCGTGCCTTGTGCGGCAGAATCTCTGCGGTGGAACCGATGATGCGGCTCAGGGTGTCGGGCTTTTCCGATTTGCCCACCACGATCAGGTCAACGCCCTTGGCCTTTGCCTGCCGGATGATCTGCCTGCGAACCATGCCGATGGTCTCGATGACTTCCACCTGATCGTAGGCGTGAGCGCATTCGTCCGCCAGCCGCTGGAGATTGTCGAGCACGTTCTGCTTGCGGTCCTTTTCGGTGACCGGATCCGGAGCCCGTTCGCCCACATGCAGCAGGTAGAGCTGCCGAGCCTGAAAGCGGCTGTTGACCAGATACGGCATCACCACGGCGTCGGTGAACTTGAAGTCCGTGGCGTAGAGCACGCTGTCCAGATTCACCACGGGCTTGAAGAGTTTTGGATTGTAGATGAAGACGGGCAGGTTGCTCATGCGCAGGATGTCGGAGTCGATGCTGCCGATCAGCGCCTGCCGGAGCAGGGCCTTCTGCTGCCAGAATATGGCTACATAGTCGGCCCCCGAATTCTCGGCGGCTTCCATGACCATGGTGGGAGCGTGGCCCGTGCGGATGGTGGTCTCCACGGTGAGGCCGAGGTCCGCCACTTCCTTGGCGAGCTGCGCGAGCTGTTCCGCGGCCTCTTCTCTTCGCCGATAGTTGGTGCTGGTCCTGACGTGAACGAGGACGACCTGACTGGTGCCGAAGTTCTTCAGGAACGAGATCATGTCCAGCAGTTTCTTTCTGGGTTCCGCAAGACTTATCTTGAGCGCCGCTTTTTGGAGCACGCCTGTTCCTCCTTGCTATCCATTTGCGCGGGACCGAGGCCCTGCGTTGTGCCTTCCGGCAAAATTGCCGCATCCAGAGGGGGTTAGCCGGCAATCTGTTTGGCGAACACACCCCGCATACATGCGGTGAAGGGTTTCGTCAAAAGCATACTGCATTCCATTGCGGCGCGTCACCATGATTAGTCGCGTTATGGATGCTGTTCACCCGGTTGTCCTTTTCCCCTTTTGTGCTATCAATTGCGGTAATGATGGTTTTGTCTCCACAGCGTTCAAGGAGGACGTTTCGATGCCGGATTTGAGAATTTGGAGTCAGCAGGAACTGACCAAGCTGAAACGGGATATCGATCGGCTTTTCGATGATTTCTGTTCCGACTTCGATCTGCCGAGAACCGGGTCTTCGGTGGTCGGAGGAATACGTTTCCGAATGGACGACACGCGCCTTTATGCCCGGTTGCGCCTTCCGGAAGGCATGGACAGCGAGGACCTTTCGGTGAGCGTCAATGACGATGTCATGGTCATTGAGGGCAGGCACGAGATGTCCGGTCCGGGTGTCTCCGGTACTCAGGTCTTTCGCAAACGGGTGAGCCTGCCGTGCAGAATACGCCCGGAGGACGTGAAGGCTTCGTTTACGGAGAACATGCTCGAAATCGAGATGCCCCGCTGCGGTTGTTCCACCGTGCGCACCATTCGCATCGAAAAGGGATGAGGAGTTGCTATGCCCAAACGCAAGAAGACACCGAGTGTTCCCGTTGAAAGGCTTCGCCTGAGTTTCGACCCGAAACAGCTCGGGTTCAAGACCACGGACGATATTGAACCGCTTGCCGAGATAATCGGGCAGGAGCGGGGCGTGGAAGCCTTCCGCTTCGGCATGGGAATGCGTCGCAAGGGGTACAACATCTTCGTGACCGGGGAGCCGGGAACCGGAAGGCTCTCGACGGTTCGGCAGCTGCTCAAGAATCTCAACGGCGAGCGCGACACGCCCGACGACCTCTGCTACGTCAACAACTTCAAAAAGAAGGAGTATCCCATCCTGCTGCGTTTTGAGGCGGGGCAGGGGGGCAAATTCAAGAAGGCCATGCAGGAGTTCGTGGAGGCGGTCAAACGCGAGGCCCCGCAGCTTTTCGAGAGCGAGGAGTACATCCAGCGCAAGAACGAGATTCACGAGGCGCATGAAAAAAAGGTCATGTCTTTCTACAAGGCCATCGAAGACAAGGTTAAGGACACCGGCCTCGTGATGGTCCGCATGCAGATGGGACCGCACCAGCGTCCGGACATCGTGCCGCTGGTGGATAACGAGCCCAAGCGCATGATCCAGCTGGAGGAAATGGTTGAGAACGGCCGGTTCCCACGCGAGGAGTTCGAGCGGCTCAAGGAGCTCCGCGAGAAGATCAAGCACGAGGTCGACGACATCGTCCAGAACATCCGCGAGCTGAATCAGGAAGTGAACAAGAAGCACGATGAAGTGGACCGCCTGATGTTCCTGAATCTGGCCGAGGAATACATGGCGCCGGTGCGGGAGGAGTTTCCCGGCGAAAAGGTCGGTGACTACCTCGATTCGGTGCTGGAGGACATGGTGGAAAACCTCGACGTGCTCAAGAAGCTGGGCAAGTCGCAGCAGGGTCCCATGCCCGGAATGATGATGCCCGGCCCCGACCCCGACGCGCTCATGCGCCCCTACTCCGTGAACCTGCTGGTGGACAACTCCGAGCAGGAGGGGCCCCCGGTGATCATCGAGTCTTACCCCACTTACCGGAACCTCTTCGGCAGCATCGACCGTACCATGGAGCGTCATGGTGGCTGGCAGACCGACTTCAGTCGCATCAACGCGGGCAGCTTCGTCAAGGCCAACGGCGGCTATCTGGTGATCAACCTCATGGACGCGATCATGGAGCCGGGCGTCTGGCAGACGCTCAAACGTTCGCTCAAGACCGAAAAGATCGAGATCGAGACCTATGACCCCTATTATTTCATTACCGCCATAGGTCTGAAGCCCGAACCCATCGACATGGGGGTCAAGGTCGTGGTGCTTGGCGACAACAGGTTGTACCAGCTGCTCCGGTACTATGATCAGGATATGGACAAGATATTCAAGGTCCGCGCCGATTACGAGCCCTCGATGGACCGTGATGAGGACGCCGTGAAGCAGGTTGCCGGATTCATCCGGCACGAGGCGGAGCGCGACGGCCTGCGTCCCTTTGCCGCCAGCGGTGTTGCAGCGGTGCTCGAGCAGTCCGTTCGCATGGCGGGAAGGCAGGAGAAGCTGACGACCGCCTTCCCCAAGCTGTCCGACCTGCTGGCCGAGGCCGATCACTTCGCGAGCGTCGATGAAGCGGACACCGTTTCCGAAGAGCATGTCCGGCGAGCGTTGGAAGCCAGAATCCATCGCACCAACCAGATCGAGGAACGCATTCAGGAGATGATCGACAGAGGCAGCCTGTTCGTTGATACGGACGGCGAGAAGGTCGGTCAGGTGAACGGCCTCGCCGTATATTCGTTGGGTGACTACGCCTTCGGCAAGCCCTCGCGGATCACCGCCACCACCGGCATGGGCAAGGCCGGGATCATCAATATCGAGCGCGAGGCCGACATGTCCGGTCCCACGCACAACAAGGGCGTCCTGATCCTAGCCGGGTATCTGCGCGAAATGTTCGCACAGGACAAGCCCATCTCCCTTTCGGCCAGCCTCGCCTTTGAGCAGAGCTACGGAGGAATCGACGGCGATTCCGCATCGTCCACCGAGCTCTACGCCTTGCTCTCCAGCCTGTCCGGGGTCCCGCTCAGGCAGGATATCGCCGTGACCGGGTCGGTGAACCAGCGAGGCGAAGTTCAGCCAATCGGCGGCGTGAACGAGAAGATCGAAGGGTTCTATCTCTGCTGCAAACAGGCGGGGCTGACCGGCAATCAGGGCGTCATGGTGCCGGAAGCCAACGTAAAGGACCTCATGCTGCGTCCGGAAGTGGTCGACGCCGTGAAGGACGGCAAGTTCAATGTCTGGTCCGTGAAAACCATCGCGGAAGGTATTGAACTGCTTACGGGCGTGAAGGCGGGTACCCTGAACAAGTCGGGCAAGTACACGGCCAACTCCGTTTTCAGAAAGGTGAACGACAGGTTGCTGGAGCTGGCCGAGGGCCTGAGGGACTTCGGCAAGGGGCCGGACAACGATGACGGGAAAAGCGGCAAGAAAAGCGGAAAGAAAGCCTCCGGCAGAGCATGACGGCATCTCGACCGGGCCGCCTCAGGGCGGTCCGGTTTTTCCGTCTTTCCATACAGTGGTACCTCTGCTATCCATATGGGAACTACTACCGGAGGGTTTGATGAAACGTTTTCCAACGCTTATGCTTATCGTCGCGTCCCTGATGTTTGCCGGATGTCAGGCTCAAGTTTTCAAACAGAACATTCCTGTCAGCACCAACCCAATGGGGGCACAGATTCTCGTGGACGGCAAGCCTGCGGGCCAGACCCCTGCCAATGTGGAGCTCACCCGCAACAGCGACCATATTCTCACCCTTACCAAGCAGGGATACCGTCAGGAGGACGTGACCATCAAACGTCAGTATCAGGCTGACAGCACCATGCTGAACGCCGTGAACAAGGGCGTGCAGGACGGAAAGTTTTTCGATGACGCGTTCATGGGGGTCAACTCCGGCGTGGGCGCCATCGAGGAGCAGAAGTCCAGCGGCGAGGCCTACGTGCTCACTCCCTCCACCGTAAAAGTGCAGCTGACGCCCGTGGGTGGCGTGGCGCACTCCGGTTCTTCCCACGGTACGTCCCATGCCGCGGCTCCGTCCAAGGAGAAGGCCGACGCCTTGAGCGTCATGTCCGAATTCGACAATGAAGTTCTTGATCGGGTCCTTGAAAGCGGCAAGTCCGGCCAGAGCAGGAGCTGGAAAAGCCCCCAGAATCACTGGCACTTCAAGGTTGTGCCTCAGCCTGCCGAGACGATGCACGGCACCCCGGTCCGTAAGTTTTCGGTAGTGGCAACAAAAGATGGAAAACATCTCACGGGGGTTTACCCGGCGTACCGTGAGAACACCAACGACTGGCGCATCGGGTATCCGCATCAGGTGACGGGCGCTCCCGAAACCGCGCCTGTTGACGGCAAGAAGGCCTCCTTTGACGCGCTCAAGGCCGCAGCTGCGGGTATGGGCGACATCGGCGGCAGCAAGAAGGTCGGCGGTTCTTCGCACAGCAAGGAGTCCTTCGGCGAGGACGGCTCCTATTCCAAGACAACCTCCAAGAGTTCCACCTCCGTAGGCGCCTCCATCAACCCCGAGGGGGCCGTGGATCTGCTGGAGAAGCTCACCGAGGGAGAATAAACGTAAATGAAGTTCGATCTCCTCAGGCTCAACAGATGGCGCAAGCTAATCATTGTGGCTTTCATCGCTTCGCTGGCGCTCATGTATCTGGTGCCCACAGGCTACCATTTCCATATAGGACACGCGGTGCGGCTCTTTGTCGGCGCATTCGTGTTCTGGGTGGTGGTGGACCGGCTTTGAGGCTGACCTGTCGACAATGAAAGAAAAGCCCCCGTTCCTTTCGGAGCGGGGGTCTTGTTTTCTGGAGCCTTCAGGCAGACTTGAACTGCCGACCTCGTCCTTACCAAGGACGCGCTCTACCGCCTGAGCTATGAAGGCATTGTCGCGGGTAACCTTTTGAATCCCAGCCGGTTGTGATCCGTGATATGCTGGAATCGGCGTCACCCGATGCGGAGACATTGCTTAGGGAATTGCGGCGCGACTGTCAATGGAAAAATTGAATCCGGGCAACTGTTCGGCTCTTGCATACATGATTACCGCAAATAAATTCAGGCGCTTTGAAAAGTTATAATTACCCTTGTGCGGGTTTCAATCTACATTTTTCAAAAACTGAGGGGGAAATATGTGGAGAGAGTTAAGCATCAGGGTCCGCATCCTTATTCTGTTGGGGCTTCTGGTGGCCTCAACACTCATTGCTTGCGGGGCCTTCTGGTACGGGCTTGAACAGCTTTCGGCCAAGGGGACGCAGGAGGCTCGTCAGGCCATGATGAGCGGCTACGAGAGGACGCTCAAATTCTCTGTACAGTCCGTGGCCACCAAGGTGGCAGATGCCGTGTCGCAGGCAAAGGCCATCGGAAAGCCGCTGGACGTTGCTGTTCAGGAAGAACTCAAGGAAATTCGGTTCGGTGAGAACGGCTATTACTTCGCCTATGACACATCCGGCGTGAATGTGGCTCATCCCTTGCGGCCCAAGTATCAGGGGCAGAACCGCATGGGGAACAGGGACAAGAAAGGAAACGAGTATATCAGGGAGCTGGTCTCGAAGGCGCGGGACGGAGGCGGTTTCGTCACTTATTGGTTCTTCAAGCCAGGTGAGGATGAACCTTCTCCGAAACTTGCTTATGCCGAGATGATCCCCGGCACCGACTTCTGGGTCGCCACTGGCATTTATGTTGACGACATCGACAAGCGCAGCGCTGCCATCCAGAATGAATTCGAGAGTTTTACCGACAGCATGGTGTTGTGGATCGGCATTGGCGTGCTGGCTTTGCTTGCAATATTCATAATACCCATGGCGCTGTTCATCGCCTCCACAATCACCAAGCCGCTCTCGCGCTGCGTGGAGACCGCCGAGATCATCTCCGAGGGCGACCTGACGGTTTCGCTGGACGATGATTGCCGTGATGAACTGGGGCAGCTCTCCCGTGCGCTGGACAACATGCTCGGAAGGCTCCGCGATGTAGTATACAACGTGCAGCAGGGCAGCGACAGCGTCGCTTCCGGAGGTCAGGAGCTTTCCTCTGCCTCTCAGAGCCTTGCTCAGGGGGCGACGGAGCAGGCTGCTTCCGTGCAGGAAGTCTCATCCAGCATGGAACAGATGACAGCCAACATCTCTCAGAACGCCGAGAACGCAAAGCAGACCGAGTCCAGGTCCAGACAGGCGGCTCAGGACGCCGAAAAGGGCGGAAAGGCGGTCTCCGAGACCGTGACGTCCATGCGCGAGATTGCCGAAAAGATCAGTATAGTGGAAGAAATTGCGAGGCAGACCAACCTGCTGGCGCTCAATGCCGCCATCGAGGCGGCCCGCGCTGGCGAGCACGGCAAGGGATTCGCGGTGGTTGCCGCCGAGGTCAGAAAACTGGCCGAACGGAGCGGCGAGGCGGCCGGAGAGATCAGTGAGCTCTCTGCCAGCAGCATGAAGGTGGCTGAAGAGGCAGGTGGCATGCTCGCCAAGATGGTCCCGGACATCCAGCAGACTTCCGAACTCATGCAGCAGATATCAAGCGCCACGACGGAGCAGGAGACCGGAGCTTCTGAGATCAGCAGCGCCCTGCAGGGACTCGATACGGTAGTGCAGCAGAACGCGTCGGTTTCCGAAGAGGTTGCCTCCACCTCCGAAACCCTCTCTGCTCAATCCGAGCAGCTGCAGCGGACCGTCGGTTTCTTCAAGCTCGGAAAGACCGGCTCTACGGTCGTTTCCTCAAAGGATTCAGGGAGGACTGGCACCCCTCAGCGGCGTGAGAAGAAAACAAAGAAGCAGGATGTCAAAGGCAGTCTGCCCGCCGGCGGCAAGGAACTGGATATGGGCGGCGACGAGGAGTTCGAGCGCTTCTAGCTTGAAGAAGTCCTCGTCAGCACGCTGATTGTTTCGGCAGGCGAATCATGATTGATAAATCCGCGCCCCCCTTTCAAAAGGGAGGCGCGGATTTTCGTGGTCATGGCTAATGCTCAGTAAGTCCTCAGAACCATGTCCTCGTAGCTCTGGCGCCACGCTTTCGGGTGGATGGTGATGCCTTGCTTGAGGTGGCCGACGGCCATGAGCATGGGAATCCAGTATATCTCGGGAATGTCGAATTCCTTCCTGACGCCGTCGTGGTCGAACCCGTCCATGGGGTGGGTATGCAGGCCGTAGTGGCTCGCCGTGTACATTACTGACATGGCGAAGAGTCCGGTATTCTTGTTGGCAAACGCCTGCATGGCCTCGTCGTCGCGCCCGTAGAGGGCCTGTGTCACGCCGGCGAACCATTCGCGCTGGTCTGAAGTCATCTTTCCGGATTTGACGTTGTCCTCGAACACGCTGCGCATGGTCTGGTTGTCAGGCCGCCAGCCGCTCCTGTCCGCGAGGAACATAAGGATGACCGGCGCCTCCGTGACCTTGGGCTGGTCGAACGCCAGCTTCCTGAGCGATGCCTTCTTTTCGGGATCGCGGAACACGATCACTTTCCACGGTTGCAGATTGTAGCTCGAAGGTGCCTTGACCGCCTGCTCCAGGATGGTTTTCAGCGTCGCATCGTCGACGTCTTTTCCCGGGTCGAAATGGTTGATGGCTCGCCTGTTTTTAAGAATCGCCTCGAAATCCATGACCTTCCCTCCATATTCGGAAATGGTTTGCATTCAGATGTTATGACCATGCGGGGGACACTGTGAGCATGGCTTTCCGCCTACAAGAATCCAGACGCAAGTTGCACCATATCACCATGGCGGGGTTATTGTCACCGGAGCATTTGCATCGTGACCTGCATTTCGATTTATCTGCCGTAACGAATCCACCCGGTTGACAGATATGAGCCTGCCTGTATGCTAGTGGATTCGGAAAAAACCAAAGAAGAGAGGTTTTCAATGCTGTATCACAACATACCCGGAACCGATCTGGAAGTGTCCCGAATTGCACTGGGAAGCTGGGCCATCGGAGGCTGGATGTGGGGCGGAACCGATGAGAGGCAGTCCATCGAGACCGTCCACGCCGCCCTGAGTAAGGGCGTGAATCTCGTGGACACGGCCCCGGTCTACGGCTTCGGAACCTCGGAGGAGATCGTCGGCAAGGCGTTGAAGGAGTACTCCGGAGCGGAAAAGGTCTACCTCTCCACCAAGGTCTGCCTTGACTGGACCGAGGATCATAGGGTTTACCGCAACGGCTCCCGTGACAGGATCATGTACGAGGTGGAGCAGTCCCTGAAGCGGTTGCAGACCGACTCCATCGACATCTACTATGTGCACTGGCCCGACCCCACGCGGCCCATCTCAGAAACCGCGTCGGCGATGTACGAACTCTTCGAGCAGGGCGTGATCAAAGCCGTGGGCGTCAGTAATTATACGCCGGATCAGATGGAGGAGTTTCGCAAGGAATGTCCGTTGCATCTGTGTCAGCCGCCTTACAACATCTTCGAGCAGGGCGTCGACGCGGACATCAAACCGTACTGCGAGCGAAACGACATCTCGCTCATGACGTACGGTGCGCTTTGTCGCGGCCTGCTCACCGGCAAGATGAGTAGCGATACCGGTTTTGAAGGTGACGACCTGCGCAAGGTGGACCCGAAGTTCAGCGAGCCGCGCTTCAGCCAGTATCTGAAGGCCGTGGACAAGTTGCAGGAACTTTCCGAATCCAAATTCGACAAATCAATTCTTGCCTTTGCGGTCCGCTGGATTTTTGAAAAGGGCGTCCCCATATGTATCTGGGGTGGGCGCAAACCGAGCCAGATGGACCCCATCGACGACATCATTGATTGGTCCATGGACGGCGCGGTGCTGTCCGAAGTGCAGTCCATCCTCAACGAATGCGTGGAAGCTCCGGTCGGCCCTGAGTTCATGGCGCCGCCGACGGGGCTGCAGAAGTAGCAGGCAGACGCGGAAGCAATGAAGCAAAAGAGCCGCCCGCAATATTGCGGGCGGCTCTTTTGCATGAAACTCCGTGTGAGTCTCCCTTATGAAAAGACAAAGGGACCGGATTTCTCCGATCCCTTTTGGGGTGGTCTTTTTTCTGGTCGGGATGAGAGGATTTGAACCTCCGACCCCTTGAACCCCATTCAAGTGCGCTCCCAGACTGCGCTACATCCCGACGCGGGTTGTCTATCTATGTGTACACGCCGCAGATGTCAACTGTTTTTGAAAGTTTTTTTAACTTTTCCCGTTTTTATGAGGGCTGGAGGCTCGTGCGGTAAATATCGAAAATATAATTAATTGCTAAGAACAGGGGGCGTAACGTTGGAAGTAGTGGAGATTCTAAAAATTGCGCGGAGGGCATATGTTCAAGAACCTGAAACTGGGAATCAAACTGGCGCTGGGATTCGCCCTGGTGCTCATCCTTGCCGGTGTGGTGGCGGTCATAGGGTACACCGGGCTCTCGAATGTGCAGAGCCGGGTTGAAAAGGCCGACGATGCAAACCGTCTGGTTCGATACATCCTGCAGGCACGAGTACAGGAAAAGAATTACATGCTCAGAGGCGGCACGGAAGCGCTCGAAAAGCATGAGACCATCCTCAAAGAAATCATGCGGCAGACGGCCGAAACCACGGACAAGCTGAATGTGCAGGAGCATAGGCAACAGATTTCCCGCGTTCAGGCAGGAGGCGAGAAATATCGCGAAGCGTTCCAGAGGTTCGTTGCTCTGGCCGAGAGGAAGGACAAGGCGATGCAGCGAATGCGTGCCAATGCCCGCGACGCCCTTTCCAGTACGGACAGCTTCCGGGCCCGGCAGCAGAAGGCTCTTGATCGAATTCTGGCCGGCGGCGTGACTTCCGGTGCCGCAGCCGATGAGGCGAGGACTAGGGCTGATGACGCGGACCGGATGATCGAGTGGTTCCTTGAGGCGCGGAAAAATGAAAAAGAATTCATCATTTCCGGGGAGCGTAAGTATCTGGACGACAACCTTGCCGCGGTGGACGGCCTTCTGGCCGTGGCCGAAGATTTGCGGACTCAGGCTGTGACGCCCGAGGCGCGTGCCATGGTTGATGAAGTCTATACCTCTCTGACCGACTATCAGGAAGCATTCAACACCTTTGTGGAGCTTACCGCCGAGCAGGGGCGAATGGAGGAGCGCATGATCTCGCTGGCACGCGAGGCGCAGCGGATATGCACCGAAGCGAGAGCCCAGCAGAAGCAGTTGATGCAGGACGACATGGAAAACGCCAATATCATGATGCTGTCCGGAACGGCCCTGGCGTTTGTCCTCGGTATCCTCGCCGCCGTGTTCCTGACCCGGTCCATTACCCGGCCGATCAGTCAGGGCGTGCGTTTCGCCGGTGCCATGGCGGAAGGGGACTTCACCAGCCATCTCGACATCGACCAGAAGGACGAGATCGGTGTGCTGGCCGGTGCGCTCAACAGGATGGTGCGCAAACTGCGAAATGTTGTGGGTGATGTGCGGACGGCTACGGACAACGTGGCATCAGGCAGCGAAGAACTTTCCGCGGCCTCTCAGACTCTCTCGCAAGGAGCCACCGAACAGGCTTCCTCGATTGAGCAGATATCGTCCTCAATGGAGCAGATGGGCAGCAACATCAAGCAGAACGCCGATAACGCTCAGCAGACGGAAAGCATCGCGAACGAAGCTGCGAGAAATGCACAGGATAGCGGTGAAGCGGTCGGAAAAACCGTCGAAGCCATGCGCAACATTGCGGAGAAGATATCCATCATTGAGGAGATCGCGCGGCAGACCAACCTGCTGGCGCTCAACGCCGCCATTGAGGCCGCCCGGGCCGGTGAGCATGGGAAGGGTTTTGCCGTCGTGGCCGCCGAGGTAAGGAAGCTGGCGGAGCGAAGCGGTCAGGCGGCCGGTGAGATAGGCGAGCTGTCGACCGAAAGCGTCGATGTTGCCGAAAGTGCCGGGCGGATGCTCGAGGAGCTCGTGCCCAATATCAGAAAGACTGCGGAGTTGGTGCAGGAGATAGCTTCCGCCAGCGCCGAACAAAGCTCGGGAGCCCAGCAGATTAATGACGCAATCCAGCAACTGGACACGGTCATTCAGCAGAACGCTTCCGGCTCGGAGGAAATGGCTTCGACCAGTGAGGAACTGGCTGGACAGGGACAGATGCTTCAGCAGGCCATGTCCTTTTTCCGCGTTGGGGAAGCGGGCTCCGGCAGCGGTCGAAAAGCGCAAAGGGCGCTGGCATCAGGTAGCGTTCAAAAGGGTGATTCGAGGGCAAACGGAAAGGCATCCCGTCCAGCGAACAGTGCCGTCCCGAAGTCTTCCGAACCCGGTAGCGGGGTTTCATTACAGCTGGATGACAATACCGACTTTGAGAGATTCTAACAGGGTGGACTCAATGTGAAGCGGATGGTATCTAGAGTTCATAGCTTTTGTGGAACCATCCCAAAGCCAAGCGACGGAGGGGTCAAATGAACGACGAAGTGCTCAAGGATATCAATCAATTCCTGACGTTTACGTTGGGCAAGGAGATCTTTGCCCTTGATATTGGTACTGTTCGCGAGGTCCTTGAGCTGACCTCCATCACCAAGATTCCGCGTACGCCCGTATTCATGAGAGGCGTTATAAATCTTCGCGGTCATGCAGTTCCGGTAGTGGACATGCGCCAGAAAATGGGCATGTCGCAGGGTGAAGACACTGTCGACACCTGTATAATCATTGTAGAAATAGAGTTCGACGGCGAGCTGACCGTTATGGGAGCTCTCGTGGATTCTGTGCGCGAAGTTTTTGAAATGGCTCCTGACACCATCGAGCCCGCTCCGAAGATGGGTGCTGCGGTGAACGCAGAGTACATCAAGGGGATGGGACGTCAGGACGGCCAGTTCATCATCATTCTGGATATCAACAAGATATTCAGCGCCGAAGAGCTCGCCATGGCCCGTGAAATGGCAGGCGAGAAGTCGGACGATCAGGAAGAAGCCGCCTAGGCGGTTTTGGCAATGCGACAAATCAAGCCCCTTTCCCTGTCAGGGAAAGGGGCTTTCTAGTGTCTTCCACGTGACGATCGGATGATCGCCCTCTACCGGAATTCTCCGTCCAGCAGCAGGTGCGAGAAGTATCCGACCGTGAATGCGGTGTAGAACTGCAGGAATGGCGTGATATCGGTTGGATCGAAGAGCAGTACAGGAATGAGGATAATTGGGAGCGGGACGACGAGCATGGCCCACCAGGTGTGGGTCCAGCCTCTATGTGACCCGATGGGAGGCAGCATAGCCAGAAAGCCCAGCCACGAGGCCCAGATGTAGTATTTCTTCAGGATCAGGCCAAGGTCCACTGCTGCAAAGATCAGGTAGAACAGGTTCTGCCCTTTCGATTCTGTGTCGGTATCGGGGAAGAGGGCCCCCATGAGGCAAAAGCCCATGAGTCCGGCGATCAGCAGCGGGTTCATGTGCAGCAGGCCGAACATGACGGCCCCGGTGGCGCACATGCCGCCCACGAAGATTCCTCCGGCGAGATGTCCTTTGTATCCGGGCATGCGCGGCAGATTAGCCGTAAGCGGGTGCCACCGCAAGCTTGTACTTCAACCACTTGAAATATAGCCTTCCACTTTTCTTCAACCTCTCTTCATATCAAATAACCCCTGGAAGCATAAGTTCACCCCCGCCGTTTATCCTGCACACCCACCTACCATCCACCCGCGCGAAGCGCCGCCAAAAGATTCTGGAAGGGGGATGGGGAGTCCGAGGGGAAGGGGGAAACCTCTTTGGCAAGAGGTTTCCCCCTTCCCCTCGGCCGCCGGAGGCCCAAAAAAAAAGGGACTCCCATCAGGGAGCCCCTTTTATACATATTCTTGTAGGCAGCTACATGGCGCCGTGCTTTTGAAGTTCGTCAATCTGTCTGTCGACTTCCTTCTGGAGCTTCTCGGGCAGGCCCATGACATCGGTGTTGAGGAAACCGCGCACGATGGTGGAGGTGGCTTCGTCTTCGTCAAGGCCTCTGGCCATGAGGTATTCGATTTCTTCCTGAGCAATCTTGCCGACCGAGGCCTCGTGGGAGAGTTCCACGCCTTCGAGGGTGCCGTCGAGTTCGGGGATGGCCCAGATGCGCCCTTCCCCGAGGATGAGGCCCTGACATTCGAGGTGGCCTCTGGAGGGCACGTGGTTGGCGCCGATGTGGCCGCGGTTGATGATGGTGCCGCCGGTGGAGATGGTGCGTGCGATGATTTCGCAGCGAGTGTCGGGGGCGTCCATGACCACGCGGTTGCCCATGTCGAGGTGTGAGCCTTCGGGGGCCACGACCACGGAGTTGAAGCGTGCGCGCGCTCCCTCGCCCTTGAGGGTTATGCTGGGGTACATCTGCAGGTCTTTCACCGGCTTCATGAGGATGTAGTTGTTCAGCAGCACGCCGCCTTCTTCGACAACGCCGGCGGAGCGGGGCCGAACGGCCACGTTGCTTCCCCAGTTGTGCACCATGGTGAAGGTGAGCTTTCCGCCTTTCTTCACGTAAAACTCGGAGATGCCGAAATGTGCGCCGCTGGTGGTGTCGTGGGCTACGGAGCAGCCGGTGATGATGTGCAGTTCCGAGTTTTCCTCGACCACGACGATGTTGTGGACATTCTGGCCGACCTGATCGGCCTTGAGGAAGAGACAGGACTGCACCGGCTTCTCGACCTTGGCACCCGGCTTGGTGCGGATGAAGTATCCGCCGTGGGTGTTCTCATAGGTGTTGCGGGTGTATTCGTCCTTGTCCTTGTCCACCAGCTGCCAGCGGTATTCCGGCAGGCCGTCGTATTTCTCGATGGCGTCCTTGATGTCGAGAATCTCGACACCGGGGTCGGTGGACTTGCAGTGGACGTTGGAGTGGTCCATCTGGAGGAACGAGCCGCTCCTGTTGGCGTCGTCCACGTCCACGCCGGACATGATCAGCGTTTCCTTGTCCTGCGCGTCGAGCGTGCCGAGATCGTCGATCTTCTCGCGGTCATAGCCCTTGAACTTGTAGTCGGTAAGTTTGAATTTATCGCTCATGGTCGTCTCCGTTCCGGCTTATTTGAGGCAGCGGACGCATTCCTGATATCCGTAGGTGCGGATGTGCTCCAGAATGTCGCGGGGGCGCGCCTCGCAGCAGAGGTGTCCGTTGTAAAGCACCTGTCCGCGGTCCGCGTTGACGTAGTCGAGGATGTAGCCGGTGTGGGTGATGATCAGACCGGAGGTCTTCGACTGTTCCTTGATCTCCTTCAGCGACTGGTCGGGGCGCGCGTCAATGCGTCCGTCCAACAGCTGGCGGCAGACCTTGCCGATGAGCTGCATGTTTTCGAGGTCCACGCCGGACTCGGGTTCGTCGAAAAGCACGAGGCTGGGGCGCTGGGCCATCAGCTGCAGCAGTTCGGAGCGCTTGATTTCGCCACCGGAGAAGCCGGCGTTGATGTCGCGGTCCAGGAACTGCTCGAAGTTGACTTTCCTGGAAAGGGTTTCCACGTCCACCTCGTCGCCCTGTCCGCACATCTGCACCAGATGGCGCGTGCGCAGACCGTGAATGGTCGGCGGACGCTGGAAGGACATGCCGACGCCGAGGCGGGCGCGTTCGTAGGTGGGGGCGTGGGTGATGTCCTCGCCCCTGAAGGTGATTTTGCCTTTGGTGACGGTGTATCCGGCAAAGCCCATGAGGGTCATGAGCAGGGAGGTCTTGCCCGAGCCGTTGGGCCCGAACAGGATGAAGGTCTCGCCTTCCTGAATCTCCAGGTTGAGACCCTTGAGAACCTCTTTGTCGCCGATATTTACGTGAAGATCTTCTATCTTGAGCATTGGGGTTTCCTCGTTTTCATACCTTGCGGCTTACGCAAAGGGTGGCATACTTGAGCCGGCCTGTTAAGTCCAGTGTGAAATATCTTTGATCAGCCGCTCGGAAGGGAGAGCGTTTGCGACCGGCAGGCGAATGCGGTAAACACTACGCGTCCGGTGATGCCGGGCTACAAGTGAACAGGAGCCAGACTCATGGGAAAGAAGAAAAAACGCGTCGGTTCGCTCGATGAACTCGGCAAGTTGAAGATAGAGCCGGAAAAGCCCAAGGATTATGCTTCCGAACTGCTGGAAAAGGGCAGGAAAAAGCGGCAGAAGAACTATGCCGAGGAGACCGAGGTTATCGAGGAAGAACAGCAGCCGGACGAGGCCGACCTGTTCTTCAACGCCATGCAGGGCGTGGACACCCTTGAAGGCAAGGGCCGCGAGGTTGCGCCCGCCAAGCAGCAGGTGAGCAAGCCCGTTGCCAAGGACCCCGAAAAGCAGGCGCTGGACGACTTTCTCAAGGGCAACATCGAGTTTGAGCTCGAGAACACCGAGGAATACATGCACGGCTATGTGCGCGGGCTGGACAGCAAGATATTTCAGCAGCTCAAGGCCGGAACCCTCAGTCGCGAGGCACATCTGGACCTGCACGGGATGAATTCTGAGCAGGCATACGACTCACTGCTGTTCTTCGTTCGCGAAAGCTACCTCCAGGGCAAGCGATGCGTGCTCATCGTCACCGGGAGAGGGCGCAACTCGCCTGGCGGCATGAGCATCATCAAGCAGGAGGCTCTGGGCTGGCTCACCCGCGAGCCGCTGCGGCGCATCGTACTGGCCTTCTGTACGGCTCTGCCCCGCGATGGCGGGGGCGGCGCCATGTACGTGCTGCTGCGCAAGCAGAAGAAGCTCAAGGGCAAGGTTCAGTGGGATAAACAGATGAACTGGGATTTCTGATACTGCGGCCACTCACGAAAAGCGGGCCGGATTCCATATGGAATCCGGCCCGTTTTTTGTGAGAAACAGTTTGGCCTTATGCGTCGAGAATCCGTTCGAATTGCTCGAAAGTCTTGTTTAGCTCGAATCTTTCGATGACTCGTTGCCGTCCGGCCTCTCCGAGCTCTTTTCTCAGGGAGGCGTCTGCGATGAGGGTGTCCAGCTTGTCGGCCAGCGATGTCGCGTTTCCGGGCGTTGCGAGCAATCCGGTTTCCCCGTCCGAAACCACCTCGGGCATGGAATTGGCGTTGAAAGCCACCACCGGAAGCCGGGCGGTCATGGCTTCCACCATGGCGTAGCCGAACCCTTCCCAAAGGGAAGGGAGGGCGAAAATATCGAGGGAGCGGTTGAATCCTTTGATGTCATCGGTGAATCCGAGGAATTCCACCACATCCGCCACTCCGTACTCTCTGGCTTTTGCCTTGAGTTCATCTTCCAGTTCGCCGGTTCCGGCTATGAGAACCCGGATGTTTCTGCCGCGCTCCCTGAGCTTTGCCGCAGCCTCTATGAGCAGGGCCTGTCCCTTCTGCGCGGTGAGCCGTGCCGCGTTGCCGATGATGATTTCATCGCCTTTTCGTTCCACCAGCGGCTCGTCGGGCTGTGCGTCGAACGCGGCCACGTCGAAGCCGTTATAAAGGATATGGGTCCGTTCGCGAGGAATGAGGTCCGGGTTTGCAGAGAGCACCTGACGCCTCGTTTCCTCCGAATTGCAGATGAGCTTGGTGATAACGTGTCGAAATAGGTACCGATTCAGGGCAGTGTTTCGCGTCGGCAGGGCGATGCCGCGACGAAAGATGACCTCGCGCACTCCGGCGCTTCGTGCAGCTATTCCACCGGTCTTCAGGTCGGAAGGCAGTGCGGTGAACACGGTGTCGACACGGTTCTTCTTAAAGAATCGCTTGAGCTTTTCCCGCGTTACCGGATTCAGGAAGCTGAGGTTCCCGAGTCCCATGCGCAGCACCTCAATGTCGCGCTCCTGCTCCAGTCGGTCGCCTAGCTCGCTCGGGGCGTTGCAGACGGCGCACACACGGTAGCCCTTTTCGCGCAACAGTCTGGCGTATTCGTGATTCCATTTTTCTCCGCCGCCCCACGGCTTGTTGCCGTTGAAGAAGCAGATGCTTTTCTCTCGCATCTATGAAAGCGCCTTTCTGGTCATTTCCGGTATTTCGCGCAGGCTGCGGCATACGTAGAAGCCCGCGTCGAGCATTGTTTGAATCTTGCCGCCGATGCCGCCCTTCCTGTCGAGGATGGCCCCGGCGTGTCCGAGCCGCTTGCCCGGGGGAGCGGTCTGCCCGGCGATGAAGGATATCACTGGCTTGTCAAAGCCCGTGTCCCTGACGTAGCGCGCCAGCTCCTCTTCGGCCTGTCCGCCGATCTCGCCAAGGACGAGCACAGCTTCCGTGGGCGCATGGTTGCGCAGCATCTCGAAGATGTCCGCGAAATCCGTGCCGATGAAGGGGTCGCCGCCTATGCCGATGCCCAGCGACTGGCCCATGCCCGCGTCCGTGAGCCGCTGGGCGGCTTCGTAGGTCAGCGTGCCCGAGCGGGACAGGATGGCCACCGGACCCGGTGTGAAGGGCTTCACGGGCATAATGCCGATCTTGACCTGTCCGGGCACGATAATGCCGGGCGTGTTCGGTCCGATGACGCGCGTGGGGGTCTCCCGAATCGCGTCGAAGGCCTCCATCATTTGATGCTGGGTGATGCCCTCGGTGATGCAGACAGCCCACGGAATGTGGTTGAAGCCTGCCTCCATGACCGCGTCCGCCGCCATGGCGGGCGGTACGAAAATGATCGAAGCGTGTACCTCGTGATGTCGCAGGGCCTCGGCCACCGAGTCGTAGACGGGAACGCCGAGCACTTCCTGACCGCCCTTGAACGGGGTCACGCCCGCCACCACATTGACGCCGTACTCCTGCATGAGCCGGGTGTGCAGCTGGCCTTCGCGGCCGGTGATGCCTTGTACGAGGACCGGGGTGCCCGCGTCAATATCGAAGAAGCATTCTGAGACATACCCTTGGTCGTTGGTCAGGGCGCGTCCTTGGCCACCCACGGGCTCGGGGTATTCGACGGTTGATCTTCCTTCCGACTTGAGGCTCCTGAGGGCCTGCATGGCTTCTGCCATGTTTGTCGCGATGTGCAGCCCTTCAGCGTCAAGGGAACGCAGAATTTCCAGCGCGCTCTCGGAGTCCTTGCCTGACATGCGCGCCACCACCGGTTTCTGCGGTGGTTTGCCGCCCAGTGCGCCTTTGAGGGCCAGTGCGACTTTTTCGCAGGACAGAATGCCCCCGAAGAGGTTGATGAAGATCGCTTCCACTGCGTCGTCGCCGAAAAGCAGGTCCATGGCGATTTCCATGCGCTTCTGATCCGCCCCGCCGCCGAGGTCGAGGAAGTTCGAGGCGGGCAGCGAGGAAAAGTTCAGCAGGTCCATGGTGGCCATGGCCAGCCCCGCGCCGTTGACCATGAGGCCGACCCAGCCCGGCAGCTTGACGAACGACAGTCCGGCCTCACGGGCGCGATTCTCCTCTTCCGAGACGTGCTCGGGCTGGTAGTATTTCTCCATCTCGGCGTGAAGGTCCACGAAGTTGTCGTCCATCTTGACCTTGCCGTCGAGGGCGACGAAGTCTCCCCCTCGCGTGATGACCAACGGATTGATCTCCGCAAGCAGTAGCCCGTAATCCAATACGGCGCGATAGAGCATGTGCAACAGGCGGGAGAATTCCTTGAATGACTCGCGCTCCAGCCCGAGATGGAAAAAGGCGGCTCGCATCTGGTTGGGACGCGGGCCGCCTGGCAGCTGTATTTCCTGAACAAGAAGGTTGTCTTCGCCGAGTTGCTCTATGTCGACGCCTCCCTGCCTTCCCACCGTGAGCAGCAGGCAACGTCGCTCCCGGGAGACGGCGAAGGAGAGGTAGAACTCTTTTTGTATGTCGGCGGCGGGCTCCACGCGGATGAGCGGTACGTGATCGCCCTTGATGGTCAGGTCGAAAATCCTGTTGGCCGTAGCGGTGAATTCCTTTTCGTCATCCACGCGAAGGATGCCCCCGGCCTTGCCCCGTCCTCCGGCAAGGACCTGAGCCTTGAGAAACCAGGGCATCGAAAAACGGGGTCGTTTGCCTTCGGCTTCGGAAGGAGTGATGGCGATACCCTGCGGGACCGGAATCCCCGCCTCCTCAAACAGCAGCTTGCTTTGGTGCTCGTTCAACAGCATGTGGCGTCCCCGTGCGAGATTTAAGTGATTTTCCGCGAAACATTAGGTGCTTTGCCATGTTTTTTCAACGGAAATGTTCGGATTGACTGGGTGATCAGCCGAATTATCGTCGGAGAGGGTGTCGATTTGGGTGAAATGGTTGACCCGAGGGACTGAAGGGTGTGGAATGAGCTGTCTGGAACCATGCCCTAAACAGAGGAGTGATCACGTGAGCAGCATGAAGGAATTTGCCGACAACCTGCAGCGGGACGTGGTCTCGGAGATGGCCGAGCACTATTTCGGGGCGCGCAAGGATCTCGAAAGGATGATCGAGGTCATCGACCAGTGGGTCGGCGAACTCAAGGAAATGGAAAAGCGCGTTCTGGCCGCGGCCGGTCGCCTGCACCATCTTCTTCTTGAGGAGGAAATCGTCCGGGAGTTCTACATTGCGCTGGATATTCTTCCGTCGTGCGTTCCGCCGTTCGACTCCAGCCCGCCTGAGCCGGTTTTGGAGAAGGTGCCGTTCGCATTCACGCTCAAGGGGCGCTGGACCAAGTGCGTGCGACGGGCTTACGGCGAACTGCAGGCAGAGGTGGATGAATATATCAACGGTCGGTACTACTCCGACAAACAGGGCCGCAAGCGTCTGACCCTGCATTACCTGCGCCTGAAGGCCATGACGGAATACGTCAACGATCAGGTGGAGCACATCAACAAGGACATGGCTCCGAGCGAGGCGCTTCGCTACATCAGGAGCATGGACTCCGAGCACGTATCCAAGGAGAAGCTGGTTGATCCCTGTGTCCCTGAGGAAGGTTGCGGCATTGATGACCAGCTGCGGTTCAGGCCCTTCGACTTCGACAGCTTCGGCCTGCTGGAGATTCAGGACCTGCCTCACCCGGCGAAAGTAGAGAAGGACATCACCGAATTCTGTAGCGCCGTGTATCCACGCCGGAAGGACGAGATCAGGGCGCTCATGGAAAACCTCTGACTCAGGCGGTGGTGTTGCCTTCCACGGGTCAGCCGTCGCTGTTCACCTGACTGATAATGTCCGCCAGCGTCTCCTGCACGCGATCTTCGGGAACCTGACAGGTGCCCACGGCTCTGTGCCCGCCCCCTCCGTGCCGCAGCATGAGGCTGCCGACATCGGTTTTACTGGTCCGGTTGAGAATGCTGTGGCCGACCGTGAAGACCACGTTCTGTTTGCGGAATCCCCAGATGATGCGTGCGCTGACGTTGCACTGCGGGAACAGCGTATAGATTACGAACCGGTTGCCGCAGTATATCGGCTCCTGATTGCGCAGGTCCACCACCACGAGGTTGCGGTGTGCGGTTGCGTTCTGGAACAGCATGTCCTGAAAAGGCTTTTCATGCGCCTTGTAGCGCTGCACGCGTTCGCGTACGTCGGGCAGGTCGAGGATCTCGTCATCGGTCATGGAGCCGCAGTATTCGATCATGTCCAGCATGAGCTGGTAGTTGCTTATGCGGTAGTCGCGATAGCGGCCCAGTCCCGTTCTCGGGTCCATGATGTAACCCAGTAGAATCCAGCCCTGCGGGTCGGTAATATCGCGGGCGCTCAGGTCCGCGCTGTCCACCTTGTCCACTGCGTCGATCATGGGAATCAGGGTGTGGGAGAAGGTTTCCTTGCCGTAATATTCCCAGATGACCCGCGCACAGCTCGGCAGCGGACGCGAATCCCCCTCGTAGCGAAGCTCCGCCGAAAGCCGTTCCTGCTCGCTGCTGTGGTGATCGAACCACATGCCGCAACCGGGCACGTAGGGGACGTTGGCGAGCACGTCGTTGCTGGTGACGGGTACCTTGCCGTCCTGGAGGTCCTTGGGGTGGGTGAAAAGATAGTCGTCTATGACGCCGGCCTGTTTCAGGAGCACTGCGCAGGCGAGACCGTCGAAGTCCGAGCGGGTGACGAGACGCATGGGATCCCTCCTTGATGCGGTTGCCGAACCGGCATGTTCGCGCGGGGCGGAGTTCGGTAAAGAATAGCCCCCAGAGAAATCCGTGTCAAAGCGCTCGCGTGATTTTTGCGGCTCGCATCTCTCGCAGACGCTTTCCGGACTCTTCCCCCAGGTTCTGCAACTCGGCCGGGAGCTTTACGTTGAGAATCGTCTTGGTGTCTTCGTGCACCCTCTCACGCAGGTCGATGCCGCTGTCGGCGAGCACGAGCCGAAAGAGTTCTCGCAGGCAGGCGTTTTTGCGTCCGAGCATGATGAGGTCCACCTGTTTGACAGGGCGCATTTCAAGGTATCCAGCGGCCTTCATGTGTTGGGAGGCGGCGGTGACCCCGGCGTGAAGGAAACGGTTGGGCATCCTGTTTCGCAGGGCCAGTTCCCTTGCGGCGGTTGCCCCCCGGGCTTCATGGCCGATGTGTTTCGGCAGTTCCTCCGGGGGAGTGGAGGGCTTGCCGATGTCGTGACAGAGCGCCATCCATGTCGTAAGGGCGTCTCCGGGCCATCGCCCGGCGCACTCGTCCATGACGCGGCAGGTGTGTTCCAGGACGCTGCTGTCGTGGTGTCTCGGAGGCCCTGCCGGAATGGACGCCGCATGAGCGAACTCGCTGAACCACGGCACCAGACAGTCGGCTTTCGCCAGAGTCCGCAGGAAATTCCCCGGACGTGGTGCGCTCATGGCTTTTTCCACTTCCCTTGCCACGCGATCCGGAGCGGGGGCGCTGAGAAGGCCGTCCTCGGCGCAGGCGCGCATGGCGTCGAGAAGCTCCGGCAGCACTGTGAATTCGGGCAACTGCGCCGAGAACCGGGCGCAGCGGAGAACTCTTAATGGGTCGTCTCTCATGCTGCGATCCGAAGCGGGCCTCAAGACCCGGTTGGAGATGTCATCGAGAGCCTTGTCATGGCATACGAGTTCGCCGTCCGGCCCAAGCAGCATGGCGTTTATCGTAAGGTCGCGCAGGCGAAGGTCCTCTTTCAGCGGCAGGGCGCGCGGGAAAACGTATTCTGACCCGTCGAGCATGAAGACCGGAAACGTCTTGCCGACTCGCTGCGCGCGGGGAAAAGCGTCCAAGAATTCATCCGGTTCGGCATCGAAAACAAGATAGTCCTTGTCGGTGGCCTCTCTGCCTAGTAGAAGGTCTCTGACGGCACCGCCGCTGAGAAAAATGCGCATTGCGAAAAGCTAACAGAAACCGGTCCATGCTTCCACAGGGAATTTACCTCTTTTCCGAAGGGTTGAACGATCTTGCGAAACCGTTTCCCCGCTCGCCGGACGAGACAGGGGACGGCTGGGATGATCTGCGCGCAAGTGCGGATGATTCCACACAGCTTTGCGAGGCCGGACTGGCATTCGGCGTCGTGCCTTCCGACCTTCCCGCGCCGCTGTATGTCTGCGGTGAGTGTGGGTCAACCATGGATGTGGGCGCGGAATTGCTCAGGCTTGGCCTGCTCCCCGAGTGGGGCGGCGTGGCCTGTCTCATCCAGCAAAGCGGCCGTGGACAGATGCGGCGCGAGTGGCTTTCGCCGCAGGGTAACCTGTACCTGACCCTGCGTTGGCCCGATTCCCCCGGGGGAGAGTGGGGTCGTGCGGATTCCGGGTTGCAGTCCGTGGTGCTCGGCTGGTGCGTGATTCGCGCGCTCGAAGAGTTTGGCGTCGAATTGGAGCTTAAATGGCCCAACGATATTTTGCAGAAAGGGCGCAAGGTTGCCGGGATACTGCTGGAAGACCGCCTTGGTGCGCTTCTGGCCGGGATCGGCGTCAATCTGCGTTCGCGGCCCGAAGATGCGCAGATGCGGCGCGACGCGGCCTGTGCCGCCGGGGTCCTGCTGGCTCCGGGAGGGGCGCCTTCCGTGCCGGAGCTGTTGGCACTCCTTGTAAATCGGGCGAAAAATATATATGAAAGCCTGATCTACGATTTTTCTCCCCGCGAATTTCTCTCTCTTGCAGAGAGTCGTTTAGCCTGGATGGGACGTGAGGTTCTTGTCCGGGAGGGGGAACAACCCGCCGCGGAGGGCCGCATCGTCGGTCTGAATCCCGACGGCGGGTTGATGTTGACCCGGAACGGCGTGGAGTCCGTCGTTCGCTCCGGGTCTGTCTCGCCGGTGTAGTCCGCCACCGATTCCGAAGAGCGGAAAGTCCGGGTGCTCCCCGGGCGTGCACGGTCTCAGGAAGGAGAGTAGAGAAAGCATGCAGCCCAAATCCTTTGAGCAGGTACTCGAAGAGGTCCGGGGCAAGCGGATACTGGTGGCGAACCGGGGAATCCCGGCCCGCAGAATCTGCCGCTCCATCTCGGAAGTGTTCGACGCGGTCGCGGTCATGACCGCAACAGACGTCGACAAGACTTCTCCCGCCACATCCGGCGCCAACGAACTCATGCTGCTGGGGCCCGATCCCCGCGCCTATCTTGACCTAGACAGGATCATCCGAGAGGCGAAAGCGCGTGACATCGTGGCCATCCATCCCGGTTGGGGATTCGGCGCCGAGGACGACAGTTTTCCCAAACGCTGCAAGGAAGCGGGCATCATCTTCATCGGTCCCGAACAGGAACCCATGCGCACCCTCGGCAACAAGGTCGCGGTGCGCAAGCTGGCCCAGGAGGTCGGCGTGCCGGTGGTTCCGGGGTCCGAAGGGGCGGTCTCCATCCCGGAGGCGCGCGAGCTCGCCAAGGAGATTGGCTTTCCCATCATGCTCAAGGCCGAGGGCGGCGGCGGTGGCCGCGGCATCTACGAGGTCTACGAGGAGTCGCAGCTCGAGAGTGCGTTCTCCAAGGCGTCTGCGCTTGCGCAGGCCTCGTTCGGCAACCCGCGCCTGTATGTGGAAAAGCTCCTGACCTCCATCCGGCACATCGAAATTCAGGTCATTTCGGACCAGTTCGGCAACGTGTTCGCCTTTGATGAGCGCGATTGCTCCGTGCAGCGCAATCACCAGAAGCTCGTTGAAATCACCCCGTCCCCGTGGCCGGTGTACAACGAAAAGCTTCGCGAAAAGCTGAAGGAATACTCCAGAAGGCTCGTTTCCGCAGTGGGGTATCACTCCCTCGCCACGGTCGAGTTTCTCGTGGACCAGAAGGGCACGCCGTACCTCATCGAGGTCAACACCCGCCTGCAGGTGGAGCACGGCATCACCGAGTGCCGTTACGGCATAGACCTTGTAGAAGAGCAGATCGCCGTCTCCTTCGGTTCGCAGCTGCGCCTCAACGAGGAGAACGCCAAGCCGTTCCAGTGGGCCATGCAGTGCCGCATCAACTGCGAGGATCCGCAGAAGGACTTCGCCCCCAATGCGGGCCGCATCTCCCGCTACGTGTCTCCCGGCGGGCAGGGCGTGCGAATCGACTCATGCATCTGCGACGGGTACCGCTTCCCGTCTCGCTACGATTCCGCGGCCTCGCTGCTGATCACGTACGGCAGGTCCTGGAACAAGGTCGTCAAGCTGACTCAACGCGCGCTGCGCGAGTACATGATCAGCGGCGTGAAGACCACCATCCCGTTCCACCGCAAGATTACCAAGCACCCCGGGTTCATCGCCGGAGACTACGATACCAACTTCGTGCGCCAAAACCGCGCGGAGCTGATGGACTACTCCGATCGCGAACCGGACTCCCTGCGGCTCTCGCGCCTCGTGGCCGAGATTTCCGCCAAGGGCTATAATCCTTATGTCAAGCTGGGCGAGTACCGTGGCCGCGAGGACAAGCGCCTCGGGCGTTTCGATCCGGTCCTGCCGGACCTCCCCACGACCGGCTTCGAAGCCCGCTTCAAGCGCGGCATGCGGCGCGACACAATTCTCGACCGCCTGCGCGAAGACCGCGCCGCGGGCATCGTGCACATGACGGATACCACCACCCGCGACATCACGCAGTCCAACTCAGGCAACCGCTTCCGGCTGGCCGAGGACAAGCTGGTGGGACCGTACCTCGACAAATGCGGCTTCTTCTCGTTGGAGAACGGCGGCGGCGCGCACTTTCATGTGGCCATGCTTGCGAACATGACCTATCCCTTCACCGAAGGGCGCAAGTGGAATCAGTTCGCTCCGGACACGCTCAAGCAGATCCTCATTCGCTCCACCAACGTGCTCGGTTACAAGCCGCAGCCAAAGAACGTGATGCGGATGACCGGCGAGATGATCAACGAGCATTACGACGTCATCCGCTGCTTCGACTTCCTTAACCATGTCGAGAATATGCGGCCGTTCGCCGAGGTGGCTCTGTCTTCCGACACCGCCATCTTCGAGCCCGCCATATCCCTGTCGTGGGCCAAGGGTTTCAGCGTGGACCGCTATCTGACGGTGACGGATGAAATCATCAGCATGTGCGCCGATGTGGCCGGTGTTTCCAAGAAGCAGGCCGAAAAGATGATCATCCTCGGCCTCAAGGACATGGCAGGCGTCTGCCCGCCGCGTTTCATGCGCGAGCTCATCGGCACGATTCGCAAGAAGTACCCCGAGCTGGTCCTGCACTCCCACCGCCATTATACCGATGGTCTGTTCGTACCCAGCACGGGTGCCGCGGCAGATGCCGGTGCGCATATCGTGGACGTGGCCATCGGCTCCTCCGTGCGCTGGTACGGGCAGGGCGAAGTCCTCTCCACCGCGAGCTACATCGAGGACGAAATCGGCCTCAAGACGCACTTGGACAAGGACGCGATCCGCACCTGCAACTTCGTGCTCAAACAGGTCATGCCGTACTATGACAAGTACACGGCTCCCTACTTCCAGGGCATCGACCACGATGTGGTCCGCCACGGAATGCCCGGCGGCGCGACTTCCTCCTCGCAGGAGGGGGCCATGAAGCAGGGGTACATCAAGCTGCTGCCGTATATGCTCAAGTTCCTTGAAGGAACCCGCAAGATCGTGCGGTATCACGATGTGACTCCGGGCTCGCAGATCACCTGGAACACCGCATTCCTGGCCGTCACCGGCGCGTTCAAGCGCGGCGGCGAGGTGGAAGTGCGTAGGCTGCTGAACATTCTGGACATCGTGAACCTCTGCGATGAAGAGGAACTCACGTACCACGAGCGCGATGCGCGACTCGACCTGTACCGTGATTCCAACGATGCCTTCCGTCAGCTGCTGCTTGGCCGTTACGGCAAGCTGCCGCTGGGCTTTCCGCCGGATTGGGTCTACCAGTCCGCGTTCGGCAAGAACTGGGAAAAGGCGCTCAACAGTCGTACCGAGGATTCGCCGCTCAAGACCCTGCCCGATCTGGACGTGAAGGCCGAAGAGGCCACGCTTCAGGAGCGTCTGGGCCGGTTCCCGTCTCCCGAAGAGTTCGTGATGTACCTGAACCACCCGGGCGATGCGATCAATACCATCGACTTCTGCGAGAAGTACGGCAATATCAACAACCTGCCTCTGGACGTCTGGTTCGAAGGGCTGGAAAAGGGTGAGGTGCTGCACTTCCAGGGCGACTGCAAGAAGCCTCACATGATGCGCATCATCGACATCCCCGAGCCTGACGAGAACGGCATGTGCCTCGTGCGCTACATGCTCGACTCCGAGAACGTCAGCCATCAGGTCAAGATCGCCGAACCTGTCGGCTCCGACAAGGATGCCATTGAGATGGCCGAGGCCGGCAACGAAAATCACATCGGCTCCCCGTGCAACGGCGACCTGTGGGTCATGCACGTGAGACCGGGCGATGCGGTCAAGGCAGGGGAGGAGATCTTCAACATCTCCGTCATGAAGCAGGAGAAGTCGGTTTACGCGCCTGTCGACGGCGTGGTGAAGCGCGTTCTTAAGGCCGCAAACTACGAGGAAGACAGAAAAATGGTCCCCGTAGTGGAAGGCGAACTGCTCGTGGAGCTCGGACCGCCCGCGGACAATTGTCCCACCTGCAAGGAAGCGGTTCCCATCGCCGACTGCAGGTTCTGCCCCTCCTGCGGACAGAAATTGTAGCTATGCATTGCTGCAGGCACGCGCCGTGTGATTTTTCCTGCGGGAATTATTGACGGAACGTGCCTGCAGCTTGTAGGCATATATTCTGAGCTGATTTACGATTTGTGCGTTTCGTAACCCTTCAATTACATGGTATGACTTGCCTGAATGTTGGTTCGGGCATGAGTCAGGAGGAAAAAAATGGGGAAGACCCAGAAGCCTGCGGCCAAGGCTCCGGCCAAGAATAAAAAGAAGAGTGAGGCCGGAGTGGACAAGTTGAAACAGAAAATGGTGCTCACCGGTGCCGATATCGCCGGAATCGGCGAGGAAGCCGAACTGCTGGTGGGCGGCAAGAACTACAACACTGCCATTATCAGTCAGGTTGAAGGCATCCGGGCTCCGGAGTTCAGGGCCATTTCTTCCATCTGTTTCCACAAGATCCTGGACGAGACCAAGGTGCATGCCTCGCTTGTCCGGTCCATCGTGGATAAAGAGTACAACGCCATCGACTGGGCGTCCGACGATACGAACAAAGATTCGGAGTTCCTTCAGAAGTTCGTCCGCAGGCTCGGCGCCAAGGTGCGCGAGGCCACGGAGAGCCACACCGGAACCCCCATCAAGCTCAGAACGTTCATCAACAACGTGGTCGAGGGGTTCGCCACCTCTCCCGAGGGAATCGACCAGCTGCGCAAGCGCTCCGTGCTCGTGCAGACCGCGATCCTCTCCGTCGAGGTGCCCGAAGACGTCAAGAAGGAAGTCCGCGGCGCATACACCTCCATCTGCAAGGAAGCGGGGCTTGACGACGTTCCTGTCGCCGTCCGCTCTTCCGCAGCGGGTGAGGACAGCCGCAAGAAGGCGTTCGCCGGACTTCAGGATACCTACCTGAATATCGTGGGCGAGGACTCCTGCCTCGAGGCCTACCATTGGGATTGTTCTTCCGCGTACAACCTGCGCTCCATGACTTACCGCCGTGAGGCCATCCTCGACGCGATCATGACCGCGGAGCGTACCGGCGACGATTCCATCGCGGAGAAGGCCAAGGAAGAATGGGCCATCGAGCACACCTCTCTTTCCGTGTGCATCATGCGAATGATCAACCCGGTGATCTCCGGCACCGCGTTCAGCGCGGATACCGCCACCGGTTGCCGCGGAACCGACCGCAATGATCTCGTCTCCATCGATGCCAGCTACGGCCTCGGGGAAGCGGTCGTGGGCGGCATGGTCACCCCCGACAAGTTTTACGTATTCCAGCGCGAAGGCGGCAACGAGGTCGTTGTCCGCTACATGGGGTGCAAGGAAAAGAAGATCGTCTACAAGGAAGACGGCTCCGGAACCAACAGCGTGAAGGTGCCTTCGAACGACGTTTTCCGCTGGTCCCTGTCCATCGCTCAGGCCGAGGAAGTGGCGCGCGGCGTGCGCAACATCTCCGAGGCCTATGGCGGTATGATCATGGACACCGAGTTCTGCATCGACGCCTCGGATCGTCTGTGGTTCGTGCAGGCCCGCCCGGAAACCCGCTGGAACGAGGAATTCGAGCAGCATCCGCACAAGATATTCATGCGGCGCCTCGAGGTGGACAAGAAGGCCAAGGTCGGCGCGGAAGTCATCCTCGAAGGCAACGGCGCCTCCCGCGGTGCGGGGCAGGGTGTGGTCAAGTTCCTGCGTTCGGCTCTTGAACTGAACAAGGTGAACAAGGGCGACATCCTTGCTGCCGAGCGCACCGACCCGGACATGGTTCCGGGCATGCGCATCGCCTCCGCCATCCTCGCAGACGTGGGCGGCGACACCAGCCACGCGGCAATCACTTCCCGCGAACTGGGAATTCCCGCAATCATCGGCCTGCAGCGGCTGGAAGTCCTGCGCTCGCTTGAAGGGCAGGAGATCACCGTGGACGGCTCCAGCGGAAAGGTCTATCGCGGCCAGCTTCCCCTTGAGGAAGTCGGCGGTGAAATCGACATCAGCGCGCTGCCCGAGACGAAGACCAAGGTCGGCCTGATTCTGGCCGACGTGGGGCAGGCCCTGTTCCTCTCCCGCCTGCGCAACGTGCCCGACTTCGAAGTGGGCCTGCTGCGCGCGGAATTCATGCTCGGCAACATCGGCGTTCATCCGATGGCGCTGGAGGCATACGACAACGATACCCTCAACGACCTTGTCAGCGAGAAGCTCGCAGAGATGGACTCCCGCCTGACAAAGGTCATGAAGGAGCAGCTGGCGGACGGTCTCATTGCGCTGCCGCTGAAGCTGCGCGAATACGTGGGCCGCATCACCGGCCTGACGCAGAAGATGGATTCCCTTTCCGATCAGGAAGCGGCGCGCGGAACCGACGAAGTGCTCGCCCTGCACCGGAAGCTGCGTGAACTGGACAAAAAGCTCGACACCCACATCGAGATGGCCACCGAGCGCCTTGACGTCCTCAAGACCTCCGTGGACCTTGAAGCTCATGTTGCCGTCATTCTCGGCTACACCGACCTTCTCGAAGGTGCGCCGGATCAACGTGATACCGAAGCGTGGCAGGCATGGCGCGATCACAAGGATGACGTCAAGCGCACCGTCGAACAGGTTGCCAACGACCCCGAAGTCACTGGCTACATCAATAAGGTGGCCGAGCTTCGCCGCGAAGTGGCGCTCAAGATGGGGCTCAAGTCCGAAATGGACGAGGTGAAGACCCTCTCCGAGCGTATCCGCAAGCTCCTTGAGTCCCGCGGTTACCGCACCGGCAAGGAGAATTACATCCAGACGCTGGCGCAGGGACTGGCCCTGTTCGCCATGGCTTTCTACGGAAAGGACATCGTCTACCGCACCACCGACTTCAAGACCAACGAGTACCGTAACCTTGTGGGCGGCTCGCTCTTTGAAGGTCATGAAGACAACCCCATGATGGGCTACCGCGGCGTCTCCCGCGACATCCACGACTGGGAGCTGGAGTCCTTCAAGCTGGCGCGCGGCATGTTCGGCGGAAAGAACCTGCACATCATGTTCCCGTTCGTCCGCAACCTCGAAGAAGCCCGCAGCATGAAGCGCTACCTCAAGCAGGTTCACAATCTGGAATCCGGCAAGGACGGCCTCAAGGTCATCCTCATGTCCGAGATCCCGGCCAACGCCGTCCTCTGCAAGGAGTTCTTGAAGGAAGTTGATGGTTTCTCCATCGGCTCCAACGACATGACCCAGATGGTGCTGGCAACGGACCGTGACAACACGCGGCTGCAGCACATCTACGACGAAGAAGACCCCGCAGTGGTCTGGGCTATCCTGTCCACCATCTTTGCGGGTCAGAAATACGGCAAGAAGGTCGGTTTCTGCGGGCAGGGTGTTTCCAACAGCGTTATCCTGCGTGGCCTCGTCTCCATTGCCGGCATCGTTTCCGCTTCCGTGGTTCCGGATACCTACCACCAGACCAAGGAAGATATTGCCAAACTGGAAGCCGAGAATATCCCCACCCGCGATCTGGGCAAGTGGCTCTCCACCCAGCACATGAATCGCCTGAGAAAGCTGCTCGACGAGAATGGCTACAGCCACATCCTCAAGCGCTACAAGACCTCTGACGACTTCATGGAATGGTACGAAGGTGAGCTCGACCGCTTCAGCGAACAGCTGCGCGACAATATCGAGACGCAGAAGGAAGAGTTCTACCGCCAGGAAATGCAGAAGTTCCGCGGCATGTTCCACAAACCCGTGATTTACGCGTCCTGGGACTGGAACCACACCGTCGAGGACGCCCTGCATCACGCCGGTTTCTCCACTTGGGAAGAGCAGGAAGCCGCCCTTGCCAAGCAACGAGAACAGAAGTGGTAATCAGTGTATGACAATAAGCGGCTCCGGTTCTCCGGGGCCGCTTTTCCTTTGGGAGAGATATTTATGACACCTCGTATAGTTATGGCGCTTGCAGCAGTCGTCCTGCTTGCCGGATGCGCCACAGCCTCGAAAAAAACCGTGGAGCAGACCATTCGCGAGAATCCCTCCATAGTCATTGAGGCTCTCGAGCAGGACAAGCTGGCTCTTCTGGAACTAGTTGAAGAAGGAGCCAAGCAGCGTCAGCTTCAGCAGAAAGTAGACAAGTGGCGGATGCAGGCGGCCGACCCCCTCAGCCCCGAATTGAGTGGTGACCGGCCCTCACTCGGGAATCCTGATGCTCCCGTCACCATAGTGGAGTATTCGGATTTTCTGTGCCCGTATTGTTCCAAGGGGGCCAGAACGGTGAATTCCATCGTTGAAGAGTCCGACGGAAAGGTTCGAGTGGTTTTCAAGCATTCTCCCAGAAATCAGAATGCCTACCGGCTGGCGCTCATGTACGAGGCGGTTGCCGAGCAGGACCGGGACAAGGCCTGGGAGTTCGGAGAGAGGCTCTTCGAGTCGCAGCAGCAGGTCTTTGAGAATGGTGAACCGTTTGTTATGGGGATACTTGAAGACCTTGGCATAGATGTGCAGCGTCTCAAAAAGGATATGACGAGCGAAAAGCTCAAGGCGCGAGTCCGGGCTGACAGTGAAGAGGGCGCGGGGTTCGGCGTGACCGGTACGCCCACATTCCTGATTAACGGCGTTAAAGTCGAAGGAGCCGTCCCCGAAGATCAGTTTATCAAGGTGATTGAAATCGTGGAGGAAGTGCAGAGCATCTGCACCGACTGCGACTAGCCGGACCAAGATATGAAAAAATCCCCCTGAAGGAAGATTCTTCCTTCAGGGGGATTTTTCGTGTCTTCGCTGTTCACATCAGGCCAGTCGTTCGGTTATGGAGCCGACGCCTGTTTCGAGAAACATGGCGTTGAGCCGCTGGGTGTTGGGGTCGTTCGTGGTGTCCACGTGTTCCCCTGTGTTCTTCGGCGCCACTTCAATGTTGGGGGATTCGGTCTTGGTCCGCGCGGTATCGATTTCCGCACCTTCCGCCTGCATGAAAGTGGACTCCAGTTCGATCGGCCTGATCTGGGAATCATACCCCATGGCCTGAACACTGTTGTTCGATAAGCTGATGTCGGACATGGCAGACCTCCGATGTTGCATCATGATGATGCAGCATCGGAGGGAGAAAATCAAGTGGCCGAGTGTCAGGAATCAGTATGAGCGGTTCAGGAAGCCCGTGGGTCTTCCTTCGCGAATATTTCTGGAGAGCTTCAGAAAGTCGTCGCTCGGTATCTTGCGGACGACATTTCCCGCTTCATCGCGAAGTTCGATCTGAACTGTGTCCAGATTGTCATGCACATTGAAGGCGACGTTCACGTTGCCCTCGCGCAGCTTGCTCTGGAGTTCTTCCGCGAGCTTGATCGCTTCGTCTCTGGTCAGTTCAGGCTTGTTCCGCTCGCCCTCTGCGGCTGTCCTTGTCGCATTTCGGGCGCTAGAGGTTGCCTTTTCCGTCTCAGCGCGGGGGAGTTCGATACCCCCTTCGCGAGAGTTCCCGGTGCCGATGGTGTTGTTCATTTCCGGGATATTCATGATCTTCCCTCCCTGGTTAACATGAATAACCCATTACAGGTTTTCCTTGTAAGCCTTATCGGCACTGGGCAGGTAATTCTTTAGGTTGTCTGGAGGCTGTTTTCAACCGGTACCATGAGTTCTCCTCAGGGGGCGGGAGTATGCAAGGAGAGTGCATATGGTCCGGTAGACGAAAGCGGGGGCAGGTTGGGACGGAAAATGTTGCCCCGTAAACTCCAGATAAATGAGAAAAACGCATGAAACGACTCTAGAAATTTTCTATGAAAAATTTAATATGCTGTAATATAATATTAAAATTGTTTAGTTACAAGTCCGCGTAGAGAGTGCCGGTTTAGGGCCTTCGGGAATGGTTATTGCTGCTTTGCCGGGCGGGCAAATAATACCGGAGGTATGGCATTGAGACTGATGCTGATGATTTTTCTGCTTTCCGGCTTCACGGTGCTGTTTTCCTATCAGCAGATGAAAGACGGGCGGGAGTGGAATTACGACGAGGAACTAAAAAAGGCCAAACATTACGATGAAATGATGACACGCTCCAGCGTACACCTTTATTATCCGGTCGAGTGAATCTTCGGACGGGCAGCATGAAAAAACCGGTTTTTCCGGTTTTTTCTTTTATTGCTGAATGTTATAGTAGAGAGAAGACAAATGCTCCATCCTGCCTCGTTGACGCGGATGGGAAATTCAAATAGGCTTTTGAAAACACAACCGAACATGCATGTAACCACTTCTCGAGGCGCCAGGGCCAATGCCGTTCTTTCTGAAGCATCACTTCGACCCTGATTTCGACTACACTCGTCTTCAGCCAAGACAGCAGGAGGACGGGAGTGTCAATCACTACCAGCTCGACTACGTTCAGAATGTGGTGGAAGGCCAGTTGCTCGCCGAACTGGTCGAGGTCTCGGAGGAAGAGGTCGAGGCGCTGGAGGAGCGGTTCGTTTTCGCGGAAGCTGTGTTTCCTGCAGGTAGGGGCACCGGCCTGAAACGGAGCCAGCCCGACAAGCTCTTCGCGGCCGTCAACGGCTACGTCCTTTACATGGACGGACGGATCACCGTTAAGAAGACCCTCAACGTCCGGCGGGATCTCGATTTCAACACCGGGAACATCCGCTTTGTCGGCTCCCTGAATGTCTACGGCTCCATTCGCGCCGGGTTCGAGGTTCACGCGAATGACATTGACGTTCAGGGGCAGATAGAAGGTGCAACGGTCAGGGCGCACGAGCAGCTTTCCTGTCGCGGAGGCGTAAAAGGGCAGGGCAAGGCCTTTCTCGAATCAGGCGGCGACATGAAGCTGTCGTTTTGCGAGATGGCCACACTGAAAAGCAAGCGCAATGTCCTGATTCGCGGCTCCGTCATGCACAGCAAGGTCTTTTGCGGCGAGCGCCTCGCAGTGGGCGGACGCATGCAGGGCAGCGATATCTACTGCCACAAGTATGTATACGTCGGGGAGCAGCTTGGCGGGGGACTGGACGCCGACATGTCCATTCTTCTCGGGTATCATCCCATGATGCTCTTCGTGGACAACAATCTGCACGCCCGGCTGAAGCAACTCAGGGCCGATGCCCGGCACAGCAGGAATCAGATCGAGAAAGGCGGCTTTCCCGCCAAGGATCATGCCTCGAAACTCGAGGACACCGAAAAGCAGATTCGTGAATGCATGGCCAAACGCGCCCGCCTTTGGGAAGGGGTGCGCAGGACGGAGAAACTTCACGAGTGCAAGGTGCTGGTTCCGGGACGGGTGAGGTCAGGCGTGGAGATCAGCATCGGACCCGCATATCACAAGGTGCAGGAAGATCTGGAAGACGTCTGTTTTTATTACAAAGACGGTGAAGTAAAAATCGGCGATCCAGCCGCCATGAAATAAGCGACTCGTATGGATATTGCAACTCTTATAGGCATTGTCGGCGGTTTCGGTCTTATTGTCACGACCATCATCCTCGGGGGCAATCCGACCGGGTTCGTCGACATCCCTTCGGTGGTCGTCGTTATCGGCGGAACGTTCGCCTCGGTTTTCGTCATGTTCCCCCTCAAAGTCGTCATCGGGACCTTCAAGGTCGGCCTCAAGACGGTTCTTTTTGCTCCGCCGGACCCGAACGACATCATCCAGACCATCACGGAGCTCGCGGACAAGGCCCGTCGTGAGAGCCTCGTGGCGCTTGAAAAGGTCAACATCGAGGATCAGTATCTGAAAAAAGGGATCATGCTCGTGGTGGACGGTTCCAGCGAGCAGCTCGTTCGGTCCGTCATGGAGATCGAGCTCGATTTCATGAAACAGCGCCACCGTACCGGGCAGGGAGTCTTCAAAGGGCTGGGCACCATGGCACCCGCCTTCGGGATGATCGGTACGCTCATCGGCCTTGTGAACATGCTCCAGAACCTCGAGGATCCCTCAACCATTGGCCCTGCAATGGCGGTTGCCCTGTTGACCACGTTCTATGGTGCGGTGCTGGCTAACGTCGTTTTCCTGCCCCTAGCAAAGAAACTTGAGGATCGCTCCGAGGAGGAGGCCCTGTTCATGCAGATCATGATGGAGGGCGTCACCTCGATTCAGAAAGGGGATCACCCCTCTGTTGTGAAAGAAAAACTTCAGGCCTTTCTGCCGCCGGCCCTGCGCGACGAAAGCGCGTAATCATTTCATTGGGAGTCAGTTCGAATGTCCGATGACGCGGGCGAACCGAGAAAGAAGCCGCAGCCGCCTCCGCCGGACGAGGGGCTTCCGCCATGGATGGCGACATTCGCCGACATGATGACGCTGCTGTTGTGCTTTTTCGTGCTGCTGCTCTCATTCGCCAACCAGAACGTGGAGAAATTTCGTGACGCGATGGGGTCTCTCAAAGACGCCTTCGGAGTTCGCGAGGTAAGGGCCAAGTCCGAAGACATGGCCATGTTCAGCACCAGCAAGAAGGCCAGCGAAGCTGTCTCGAGGATCAATCAGGACGAACGGCTGCTGCTCGGCGTGATCATGCGCATCAAATCGCTTTTCGAGGATGATGACGGGGAGCTGAAAAAGGGAATGGGCGTGACCTCCGACCGAGACGGGGTCATCTTCAACACCAGCGCCAGTCGTCTTTTCGAGCCCAATTCGTCCCGTCTGCGCTCAGACGCCGGGAGTGTTCTGGACAAGATTATCCAGCTTCTCAAGGACTACAGGTTGAATCTGGTGGTTCGCGGCCATACTGACGACGTTCCCGTGACAGGCGGGATGTACCCTTCCAACTGGGAGCTTTCGGCGGCAAGGGCGGCCGTGGCACTGGACTACATTCTGAAAAACGGAAATTTCCCGATAAACAGGGCCAAGGCCGTAGGGTATGCGGATACCCGCCCGGCGGTGCCCAATGACAGTGCGGAAAACAGGCTCAAAAATCAGCGCGTCGAGTTCTATCTGCACATGCCGCAGCGCGACGCCTGGTAGCGGGGCTTACAACGATCATGGCACAGGACAATACTCCACAGGCTCAGCAGGCTCCCCCTGCAAGAAAGCCGCCCGCACCACCTCCGCCTGAGGAGGGCATCCCTCCGTGGATGGCGACATTCGCCGATATGGTGACGCTGTTGCTGTGTTTTTTCGTGCTACTCCTTTCCTTCACCACGCAGGACATCAAGAACTTCAAGATCCTTATGGGGGCCATTCAGGATTCCATGGGGGTGCAGCGGGAAGAGATGGTCACGAACGTGCCTTACGCCCAGACCAAGCTCACCTTCGAGGACAGGAAGGCCAAGAATCGTCAGCTCGTGGAGATCGGTGCAAGGCTCAAGGAATACATCCGGGCCAAGGACCTGACCAAAACCGCAAGGGTCAGCGACGAAAAGTCGGGCGTCATGTTTCGCGTGAGCAACTCCGCGCTGTTCCCGAAAGGGTCCGCGGAGCTGGTTCAGTCTGAAGCCAAGCGAATTCTCACCGGTGTGGTGGACGTCCTGGGGGAGCGGGAGGGCTACAATTGCGTCATCCGCGGCCACACGGACGGGGAGACCCCCGTGACCGGAGTTTTCCGCTCCAACTGGGAGCTCTCCGCGGCAAGGGCTGCGGCATGCCTGCGCTGGATCATCGAGCATTCCGATCTGCATCCCGAAAGGCTCAAGGCCGTGGGGTACGCCAACGCGAAACCTATCCTTCCGAGTACCACCGAAGCGAACCGTCGCATCAATCGGCGGGTGGATTTTTTCATACTTCCAGACAATTATCGTACCTGGTAGCGGTCGAAAGAGTGTTGCATACAGGGGCGGCTTTACGAAGTGCCGCTTTTTCTGTTATCAGCCGCTACGGGTTCGATTCGTGCAGCAGCACGCCAAGGTGGGGTACCTCGGTAACGCGGGCCTGATATCAGGGGGAAAAATGAGGGAGCACAACCTCGCCATCGTGGGACTCGGCAGGGTGGGAACCGCCTTTTTGGAGCAGCTTCTCGCAAAGGATGATGACCGGATCGGCATCCGCTGTGCCATCGAACCGGACGACACCGCCGGCAAGCTGTTGGCGCGTGAAAACGGAATCGAGATTGTGAATGTCGACCAGCTTGTCGAAATGGGCATGTCCATCGACATTATTTTCGACTTCACCGGTGATGTGAGTTTTCGGCCCGCTCTTGAAGAAAAACTCGCAGCCGTTCACAACAAGCACACATCCGTGTGCAATTCCAATATCGCGCGATTCATCTGGTCGCTTATGTCCCGGGATTGTCTGCCCGAGGTTCACGGCTCCAAGTATCAGGCGCTGGCCGACATGCTTCTGGAGCGCGCCGCGCATGATAAGGCGCCTGTGGTTAAGGCATCTCGAGAATCCTGAGACGTCCGTTCTCGACTCTCAGGATGTATACGGGGCGCTGGACGTCGCCATATTCGTCAATGTCGAACGTTCCAGTCACGCCAGATATCTTCAGCATCGGGGCAAGGTTTTCCGCCAAGGCTTCGGCGTCGCCCCCGGCTTTCTCCAGCCCACGGGCAGCCACGAGCACCGCATCGTAGGTCCGGGTCGCCGCAAATCCCGGCCTGATTCCGAAACGGTCCTTGAATCGCTTTACGAAGTTCACAAAATCCGGATGCCTGTTGTCATCAGTATAGCTTAAAGCCGTAATGACACCCTCGGCCGCCTTACCGGCCATCCTGATCATGCCAGGTGTTGCCGCCCAGGAGGTCATGATCAGAGTGGTGTCCGGGAAGCGTGGGCTGATTTCGGAGGCAAACTCCGCGAAATCCTTGGCTGACGCGGCAACCACCACCGCGTCCGGTCGGTGATCTTCAATGCCGCTGAGGAGTTGCGCGATCCAGTCGGTGTCCCGCGCCGAGAATTGCATCCTCTTGAGGATTCTCCCTTCATTCTCTCGGAAGCTCTCGGCGATGGCATCGTTCACAGTGAATGTGTAGTCGGAGTTGTCTATATCTTCCGCCAGAACGAGGGTGCGGACGTTGGTATGGGCGAGCAGGAAGGTGGCAAGGCCGTCGGCCCACTCCGTGTTTTCGGGCTGAACCCTGAAAAAGAGGTCCTTGATGCCCGTGAGATGTGGCGTTGAAACCGTGGGAGAAATGAATGGAATGCCGTGTTCATCCATGGTTGGTATTGTGGCCATGGCGACTGAGCTAGTCATGTGCCCTATGATGGCGCACACGTCCTCTTCCATAAGCTCCATGTCGGCCTTGACGGCTCCGGACCGCGTGCCCTTGTCATCGCGGGTAATGAGCTTGAGTGGTCGTCCCAAAACGCCGCCGCGCGAATTGATGGTCTCCACGGCCAGAATCGCGCCCATTTCCCCCTGTCTTCCGAGGTCGGCATAATTACCGCTCAAGGGACCGGAAAACCCTATCCTGTATTCGGCATCCCCGCATCCGCCCAGCAGGGTGACGAATGTCAGGAGCAGACAGCTCAGCACGCGGATCATCGCTTCCTCCACGGAAAAAAGGAACTTCGGGACACAATGGGCACTGATACCGCAAAATGAACTTATTTTGCAATTATTGTCGGCAGATGTCGGATTGCAATTGTTGGTCAACTGTGCTTTATTTACTAGAGTTTCATGTCTTTTCACGTTTAGTGGGGCGGTATCCCTTGCGTACTTGTATTCACAGCAGGCTCCTCGTGCCGATAATGCTTGCACTCGCGATTGTCGCGTTCGCAATGCCGTCTCATGCCAAGTCCTACCTTTTCAAAGGGGATATGCATTATCCCCCATACGAGTACCTCGACGAGGACGGCCTCCCCAGAGGATTCAACATCGACATCCTCAAGGCCATTGCCCGGGTGATGGACCTCGACGTTCGCATAGAACTCGACCAGTGGAACCAGGTGCGAAAGGACCTCGAGAGCCGTCGAATAGACGGGGTGACGGGGATGTTCTACTCCAAAGCCCGCAACCGGCTCGTGAATTTCTCCACGCCGCAGCTGGTGCTCTCCCATGCCATTTTCGTTCGGGAAGGATCTGACATTCACGGCCTTGACGACGTTGTCGGCAAGGAGGTCGTGGTGCAGCTCGGCGACATCATGCACGACTATCTCATCAGCAGGGATATTGCGGGAGCGATCGTGTCGGTGGCCAATCAGGAGGACGCTCTTCGTCTTCTGGCTTCGGGCAGGCACGACTGCGCTCTGCTGGTAAAACTTCAGGGCGAGCACCTGATCAGCAAGCTCGGGCTCAGTAATCTTACGTCCGTCGGATCACCCATAGAGCCGAGAAAGTACTGCATCGCCGTGAACCGTGACCAGCCGATGCTTTTGGCTCGAATCAACGAAGGCATGTCCATCATCAAGGAGTCCGGCGAATACGATCGCATCTACGACAAATGGTTCGGTGTCACCGGCAGTGTGAAGAAGACCCCGCAGGATGTCTGGCAAGCGTACGGCAGATATATCGCGACCGGAATCGGTCTCGGGCTCGGTCTGTTGGCGGCGGTAATCGTCCTGACAAGACAGCTGTTGAGCAAGAAACGCGAGCTGCGCTGTCGTCTGCATGAATGCAGTCGTGCCGAAGAGGCGTTGGTCGAGAGCGAAAAGATGCATCGCAAGCTCATCGAAAGCGCGTCCGAGGGCTACTGGCTGGTTGACGACAGCCAGCGCACTATAGATGTGAATCACAAGCTCATGGAAATGCTCGGCTATGACAGGAGCGAAATGCTGGGTCGCAACTTCGAGGATTTCGTGGAGCCTGCGGATATCGAACGGTATTACGAGCAGGTGGAGCTTATCCCGCAGCAGAGCCAGCGGGTCTACGAACTCAGTTTCCGACGCAGCGATGGGTCCGTCCTCCGCAGTATCGTCAGTGCCGCCACGATCGAAGTCGGTGAAGGCGGAGCGCCTCACTCATTCGCATTTCTTACAGATATTTCAGAGCGCAAGCAGGCCGAGGATGAACTCAAGAGATTGAACCAGACCCTGGTTTACATTCTCGACTCCATTGAAGCGGGCATCTCTGTCGTTGACCCAAGAGACATGGAGCCCCTGTTTCTCAACAAGCGCATGCTGACCCTCACGCATGGCGAGGAGGGTGCCCGCGAGCTCATAATGCGCTGGAAGGAAAACATTCGCGAAGCGAACGGCAACACCGGTCAGACGCGCTGGGAGGATTTCGTCGGCGGTCACCGGGAGTTCGTCCTGAACAAGGCCGCCGCGTCCAACTGGATTGACGGACGGCAGGTGGTGATACTCCTGACGTTCGACATCACCGAAAGAAAGCGCATGGAGCGGGAGGTCATACTTGCCAAGGAGGCTGCGGAAAGCGCCAACACGGCGAAAGGTGAGTTTCTTGCCAACATGAGCCATGAAATCCGCACTCCCCTCAACGGCATCATGGGAATGCTCCAGCTCATAAAAAGCACCGAACTGAACAGTGAGCAAGGGCAGTACATCAATACGGCTTTTTCTTCCTGCAAGAGCCTGCTGCGGGTTCTCAGCGACATTCTGGACTTCTCAAAGGTCGACGCAGGCAAGCTCGAGATTGAAGAGGATGTCTTTGATCTGGCTGAACTTCTTGATGATGTCGGGAGCGTTTTCAGACAGCAGGCCGGTGACAAGGGCGTGGACCTTCATTGGAAGACTCCAGAAAGAAAGCCCGCGACGTTTGTCGGCGATGCAGGGAGAATCCGCCAAATACTGATCAATCTGATCGGCAACGCGTTGAAATTCACAAATCAGGGGCAGATCGATTTTGAGGCGGACCTGCTCAAACGTCGTGCCCCAGATGGCTCCGCGCGTATCTTTTTCCATGTTTCGGACACCGGTATGGGCATCCCGGACAGTATGCTCGATGTGGTCTTCAAGGCCTTTTCGCAGGTGGACGGCTCGTATTCCCGGCGATATCAGGGGGCGGGTCTCGGCTTGGGCATCGTGCGCAAGCTGGTAGCCCTCATGGGCGGTAACATATGTATTTCAAGCCGGATAGGACAGGGTACGGACGTTTACTTCACCGTGAATGTCAAGCCCGCTCATCGCAATGCCGTGGAACAGGATGAATCGGAAGCCGAACGTGGGGCAGCTGCATCGACGCCGGAGGAAGGTATTCGCATCCTTGTTGTGGAGGACGAGCGGGTGAACAGTTTCATGGCAAAGCGGCTGTTGGAGAAGGAAGGTTTTTCCGTTCAGGTTGCCACAAACGGCGAAGAAGCGGTGGAGCGCCTGAGCAGCGAAACGTTCCAGTGCATTCTTATGGACATCCAGATGCCGGTCATGGACGGCATGACGGCTACCCGGACAATTCGAGACGAATCAAGCGACGTTCTGGATCATGATGTCCCCATCATTGCCATGACCGCCCATGCCATGAAAGGTGACAAGGAGGAGTTCATCCGTGCGGGCATGAACGGTTACATCGCCAAACCAGTGGACAAGGACTCCCTCCTGTTGGAAATCGCTCGTGTTCGCTCTCTGCTGCAATAGAGGCTCTGCATCAAGTCTCACGCTCGGGCCCTGCCGAAACCACACTCGATGCGAACTCCCGTTGACAGTTTTCTTTCGAGGGAGCCTTCTGGGGACGACTTGATTCGCTATTCGCGCGACCTCTTTAATAATCTTCCATCTGTTCGCTTCGGCGATGTAAAAGGATTCTCCCGCATTCTCAGGGATGTTGCATCGCTTGCTTTGTAAAAGTGGAGCGATTTTTTTGTATGGTTAATCTTTTTGCTTCTCCATTCACTCTTCATGGGTATGGGGTAGCGAAATTTCGATAGGAGCTGCTAATGCATTATGCGTTGGTATTTTTGACATTAATTATGACATTTGTGTGTTCGGCAAATCCGAGCATTGCCCAAAGGTATGATGACTTCTCTACCCCGGGTATTGATGAAGGGCGTTTCTGATTACCAGGAGGTGCTGACAGCTCTTGGCCTCAGCAGCGCCAGAGAAGCGTGAAGACAAGAAAAGCCCCGGCGCTGCCGGGGCTTTTTGATGTTTTGGGGCTACTCAATCGGAATGCTCTTCTTCTCGTGTTGTTCGACCTGCAGGCGAGGCATGGTGACGGTCAGCACGCCGTTTCTGAAGCTGGCCTTGACTCCGTCTCGGTCTGCGTCTTCAGGGAGGTCCAGTACGCGTTGAAACGAGCCGTAGCGGCGCTCCACGCGGTAGTAGCCTTCCTCTTCGGTCTTCTCTTCCTGCTTTTTCTCGCCCTTGATGACGAGGTTGTTGCCCATGAGGTCGATGCTCACGTCTTGCTCGTCGATTCCGGGCAACTCGACGGTTACGGTGTAATCTTTTCCGGACCCCACGATGTCCACCTTGGGCTTGAAGGCGTCGCCTGGTCCGAAGAAAGAGTGTCGGTTGATGCCGCGGAAGGCGGAATCGAACAGTCGATCAACCTCGTCGTGAAGGCTCTTCAGAGGATTGGAGGTCCGCTGTTCCACATCGTCTTTGCGGGCAGGCATGGCCTGCTCCTGTTCTTCTTCCTTTTTCAACCAATTCCATGGATTGAGCTTGGTCATATCCATTGACACCCTCCTTAGGTTTGGTGCGTCTTCACCATTTACCAATAAAAAGGATCATCTGTTTGTCAATGGGGAAATCCGGTGTGGAAGGAAACAATAACACTTCGAACGCTAACGGCGGTGCTGGTTGACGGGTTTTCGCTGTGGGGGTACGTAGATTTAATGGAGAAGTGTATGAAACGTTTTGTGCTCGCGTTGATACTGGTATTGGTTCCGGTTTTTGCCGTTGCCCAAGGGCCTGTCTCGGAGGTGAGAGGTGGTCTGTATTCCCATGACGTTGATTTCATAAGTTTCAACCGTGAGGAAGGGGTTGACCTGAATGCGGAGGTTCTTTTCGAGTCGCCGGATATCCTTCAGGTTCTCTGGGCTCCGCGGCCTCATGTCGGAGCCTCTGTCAATACCGCGGGCGATACATCCTTTTATTACGGAGGCTTCACGTGGGAGTGGGATTTTCTGGAAGACTACTTTGTTGACGCAAACTTCGGCGGGGCGTTGCATGATGGAAGTAATTTGACGGATGATTCCGATCGGAAATCCATGGGATCCGATGTACTGTTCCGCCTCGGTGCCGCGCTGGGATACCGCCTGGACGAACACTACAACATTTCGTTGCAGTTTGAGCACTATTCCAATGCCGGAACCGGAGCCGCCAATGAGGGGCTCGATAACGTCGGATTGCGCATCGGATACAGGTTTTAACGCACGTCTCCAGCGGGGTGAGTCCAGTGAAAATACTTCCAACCATATTGATCTCGGCAGCCTTTCTCTGTTCTTCCGCGCTTCCTGCCGTTGCCGGCTGGGCGGATGTCATGGACAAGGCCACGGAAATCTATAAGGACTCCGCTTCGGATCAAGGAACTGCCAGCAGCGAATTGAGTCGTTCCGAAATAGTCAAGGGGCTGCGTGCTGCGCTTGAAAAGGCGGTCAGGATCTCCATTGAGTACCTTGGGCAGGAAGGGGGCTACCTTGATAACCCCGAGGTTCGCATACCAATGCCCGAAAGCCTTGGAACGGTGGAAAGCGCCCTGCGCCTTGCAGGGCAGGGAGAGTTGGCGGACTCCTTCGTGAAAAGCATGAACCGCGCCGCTGAACGGGCCGTTCCGGAAACGGTCGAGATTTTCAAGAGAACCTTGATGAACATTAGTTTTGAGGATGCCCGCGGTATCCTTGAGGGTGGGGAAACTGCTGCTACCGACTTTTTCAGGCGCAATGCCTCGGACAGCCTCAGAAAGCGCATCCGTCCCTTGGTTTCCGAAGCCATGGAAACGGTCAATGTTACCCGCTATTATACCAATATGACCTCGGCAGCGCGCTCTGTGGGTCTTGGCGGAGACGGGCTGGACCTTCAGGGGTATGTGACCGAAGAGGCGATGGATGGCCTCTTCCTGATCATGGAACGAGAAGAGCGCAGCATCCGCAAGAACCCTGCTTCGCGAACTTCCGATATACTCAAGAAGGTGTTTGGAAGGTAAAATCGTAGCCCGCAGGCGCAGTCATTTTGAACATGATTTCATTATTCCAGCCTCTTGCTCCATCGGAAGGTATGAGCAGGAGGCTGGTTTACGTAGTCGTAGAAGAGGATTGTTACTTGTATGGATGAACTCGAATTGTTGGTTGATCTGCATCGAAGGCAATACCGGCAAGGCCCCGGTGGCGCGTCGGAAACAATGTTGGCCGCGTCTCTTGCCGGACTTGATCGCTCAAAGCCGTTGAATATTATGGATATTGGCTGTGGAACGGGTGCGTCGACGATTCTGCTTGCTCAGGTGCTGGATGCTGAAATAGTTGCAGTGGATTTTCTGCAGGAATTTCTAGATGAATTGGAGAAGAGAGCTAGGAGAGAGAGGGTTGACAAAAGGATCACCACCTTGAACTGCTCCATGGATTCTCTTACGCTTTCTCAAGCTCGGTTTGATGTGATCTGGTCAGAAGGCGCTGTTTACAACATGGGTTTTGAGGCAGGGGTATCGGCTTGGAGTCGATTTCTGAAGCCCGGCGGTAAAATGGTTGTATCCGAATTAACCTGGCTTTCTGAGGACCGACCCGATGAGATTCAGTTGTATTGGGAGGGAGAGTACTCGGAAATTGCTCCTGCTTTGGCCAAGGTCGAGGTGCTCGAGCGGCATGGCTTCAGCCCTGAAGGATACTTCGTCCTTCCTAAGAGCTGTTGGGTCGAAAACTATTACAATCCGCTGATGAAAGGATTTGATGAATTCCTCGACCGTCATGGCAACAGCGAAGCGGCCAAAAATATTGTCGCGATGGAAAAGGATGAGATTGCTCTATATGAGCAATACAGCGATTTCTATGGCTACGGCGTTTATATAGCCCGAAAGCTGTAGATCGGTAGGAGAAAGTGGAAGGTCACGCCCGAGATCAAGTTTATCTTTGCCTGAGTTTGATTTTCCGCCGCGCCACCATTCCCAGCAACACCGACAGTACCCATACGAACCTTGCCCACCTTTCACCACACGTACATGGAGTGTGTAAGAAGTGTGTAAGTGTTGGATACGCGAGAAGAGCAGGATTGCTCCTGCTCTGATAACGCTCTGAAATGGTGGTAGGAAGTGTCCTTCTGGTGGAGGCGGGGGGAATCGAACCCCCGTCCGAGAATGCTCCACTCAAGGCGTCTACAGGTTTAGGATCGGAATCAGTATTCGCCCGTCGGGTTGCACCGACCCATGCGGCCGACGGACTAGCCTTCCTAAGTGTTTCACATCAAAGGCGAAAGGCGAACGTTTGATGCTAGCCCCATGAATTGACGATTCAGCCCGCTTATGAGGCGTCAGCAAGTGAATCGTGACTGTCTAACGCAGTCAGTAGCAACTCTGCCTAAGCAGCCATTGCGTATTCGTAGTCATTGTTGGCACTTGTGTGCTTGGCCGTTTTTTACGAGGCCACGGCCAACCTCGACCTGCAACCTTGGCTTCAACCATCCCCGTCGAAACCAGAGCGCCCCCATTTCAAAGAACCTTTCGGATCACTCAAGGATATAATCACGCTTCACCCTTTGGCAAGGGTAGAAGCCAGAAATATCTTGAAATAAAGAAAAAGGCCCGCCTGAGCGGGCCTGAATCTTCATGTGGTAGCGGGGAGAGGACTTGAACCTCCGACTCTGCGGATATGAGCCGCATGCTCTGACCAACTGAGCTACCCCGCCACATCTGTGCGCCGAAGCGGGTGACTGTTTATCGCTTCTACACTGCCTTGGCAAGGGAAAAGTTGGGGTTTTCTCAATTTTTTTATGAGCCCAGGTACAAAAGCACCAGTCCGGCTAGCACCAGACGGTAGATTGCAAAAGGTCTCAATGTCATGCGGCCTAGAAGAAATATGAAACTTTTGACTGCCAGCCATGCCGAAACGAAGGAAACCCCGAATCCGATGCTGAGAAAAAGCAGGTCGTCCACGTTGAACAGATGCATGTTTTTCAGGAAGTCATAGCCGGTCGCGGCGAACATGATGGGCACGGCCGCGATAAAAGAGTATTCCGCAGCCGTCTTGCGCTCGGCCCCGAGGATCATGCCGCCCATGATGGTCGCGGCCGAGCGCGAAAAGCCCGGCCAGAGTGCCAGGCACTGAAAGAAGCCGATGCCGAGGGCAAGAGTGGGAGTGATGGCATCCAGCCCCGTGACCTTGTTCCGTTTGGGAAGCTGCTCCACAAGGAAGATGAGGACCGCGCCGACGCCCAGCGCCCATGCCACGGTCTCGGGCCCGAAGAGATAGGTCTTGATCGCACTGTGTGCCGCCAGTCCCAGCAGTGATGCCGGTATGGAGGTGAGGATCAGCAGTTTGATGCCCCGCATGCCGGAAAAGGCGTGCGCCGGGTCGTGCCTGAGCAGTCCCGTGAATTTGGACCAGTAGAGCTGCACCACCGCGAGAATGGCGCCGAGCTGGATCACGATGTCGAAGGTTTCGGCCTTGGGGCCGGTGAAGTCGAGCAGGTGACCGGCGATGATCAGGTGGCCGGTGCTGGAAACCGGGAGAAATTCCGTAAGTCCTTCAACGATTCCGAGAATTATCGCTACATACCATTCTGCCATGAACAGTCCGCTGTTGAATGATTATCAGGAGGGGCAAAGCCAGTCTTTGTGGGACTATACCATGGTGTGGGTTCTTGCAAGCCCATGGCAGGTGGTGTACTCCTTCCTCAAACCGCGCGTGCGGAACACCGGAGGTGTACTGATAATGTCGACCATCATGCCCAAGAGCGAACTGGCCCGCAAGGCCGCCAAGTGGATCTGCGAACAGATGGAGCAGGCGGGAAAGCCCCTGCCCGCGCTGATCGAGGAGGCCGCCATGCGCTACAACCTCGGGCCGGCCGATGTGGAATTTCTGCTCCGGTTCTTCAAGGATAAAAAGGACTGATCCGTAACGGTGAAGCTCGCCCATCGTCTTATCTTAAAGGAACTCGCGGTCACGTTCACCCTGAGCGTCTCCACGCTTCTTGGCGTCCTCCTCATGGGCAGGATGATCCAACTGCGCGAACTGCTCATGGGGCACGATCTCGGCTTCCTGGATCTCATGAAGCTGTTTTTTTTCATGAGTCCCTATTTCATGCTGCTCATCGCGCCGATTGCGTGCATGCTTTCGGTTTTTTTGACGTTCTTGCGGATGAGTTCCGACAATGAGCTTACCGCGCTCAAGGCCGGGGGTGTCAGCCTGTACCGCCTTGCGCCGCCCGTGATTCTTTTCTGCATCGCGTGTACTGCGGCGACATATTTCATATCCTTCCACGGGATTTCGTGGGGCATGAGCAATTTCCGCAGCTCGGTCGTGGAGTTTGCTCGTACCAAATCCCGCTTCGCCATTCAGCCGGGCGTGTTCAACCGCGACTTCCCCGATCTGACCTTCTACGCCAAGAATACCAACCCGGAAACGGGCGAACTCATGGATCTTTTCGTGCGAGACTCCACCGTGGAAGATGCCCCGGTCATCATCATGGCCCCGTACGGGAAGATCACCACCAGGCCGGACGAGGGCATCATGGAAGTGGCCTTCCGCAACGGGCGGATATTCCGTCGCGGCAAGGCTGAACTCAACGTCCTGAGTTTTCGCAATTATACCGTTCGGGTGCCCATCGCCATGCTCATCGGCAGCAAATTTTTCGACTCTTCTCGTATCAGCGAGCAGTCCGTGGCGACGCTGCAACGGATGAAAAACAATCCAAGCGAGAAGCTGCTCAAGGACGAGGGGCGCTGGAAGAAGGTCCATAACGAGCTTGCCAAGCGGTACAGTCTGCCATTCGGATGCTTCGTGCTCGGCCTTTTTGCCATGCCCGTGGCCTGCGTGTTCCGCGGATTGAACCAGCAGTACGGCCTGTCCCTTTCGCTCGGGCTGTTTCTGGTCTACTACACGCTCTTTTCAATCGGCTCGAGTCTCGGAGAGTCTGGCGTTGCCCCGCCCACGGTGCTTCAGTGGATCCCCAACGTGCTTTTCCTCGGCATCGGGGTCGTCCTGCTGCACTACACGAACCGGGAGCGCGTGCCCTCGGTTCTAGAGCGCATCATGCATATCAAGGCAAGGCGGACGGAATCATGAGGCCGCGTTTCGGAGTCCTCGCCGGATATATGATCAAGCAGAACCTTTTCCTGCTGTTCATGTGTCTTGCCGTGGGCATCGGCATCTATTTGCTGATCGACACCTTCGACCGACTTGATGACTTTCTTGAAGCCGGGCTCGGGGCAGAAACCATCCTGTATTATTTTGCGGTGAAACTGCCCGTGATCGTTTCCCAGATTCTGCCCGCCGTATTTCTGCTCTCCGTCGTGGTGCAGCTGTGCATCATGGCCCGTAACCGGGAGTTGACCGCACTGCGGGCAGGGGGCGTGTCACCGGCGTGGTTTTTCTGGTTCTTTCTCTTCTATGGCATCCTCTGGAGTATGCTTCAGTTTGGATTCTCTCAGTATATCGGCATGTTCGGACAGATGGAAGCGCACCGTGTCTGGAAGGAGGACGTGCGCGACAGGCAGATCGACGAACTCAAGGTCGGCAATGTCTGGTTCCGCGACGGGACGTTCATCGTCCACGCCGAGGAGGCGTGGCCCTCACGCAGCAGGGCCTCGGGTGTGACGGTGTATGAGCTGGCGCCCGACACCCAGCGGCTCATCCGGATAATCACGGCCAACAAGGCGCTTGTGGACGAGAACGGCTGGGGCCTTCTGGATGTTCAGGAGCTCGACGTGCGCAATTACGACACGGAACAGCGCAAGTCCCAGTTTCTGTCCGTGCGACAGAACCTGCGATCGTTTGTGGTGGCGGACAAGAGCGGCGACAAGAGCCGGCTTCCCATCTGGCAGCTCAGTGAAGTGATTCGGGAGCTACAGAACTCCGGGTCCAACGTGGAGAGTTTGCAGACCGCATGGCACGCGCGCTTTTCCTATGCGTTCGCCATCATGACCATGGCGTTGCTCGGCCTGGCAGTCACGACGTTCACGGAAAAGCCGCACATCGGGGTGGCCCTTTCGCTGCTGTGCATATTCATATTTTACGGGGTCTACATGGTGGGGCAGGCAGCCGGTCAGGAAGGGATTCTGCCACCGATAATGGGAGCGTGGCTGGCCAACGGGGTCTTCTTCGCGCTGACGACGCTGCGTTTGGCCTGGGTCTCGGACAGACGGGTGCGACGATACGTTGCCCGGAACATTCTGGGCAGGGGCCGCGGCAGGGGTTAACCCAGCGCGGCCTCGGCCAGCGTGTCGAAGAGTTTTTCGCGGTTCATTCCGGTTTTGCTGGAAAAAAGCAACGGTTTTTGCTCTGTCTGCATCATGTCGGCCCACTGCTTCTGGACCTTGGCACGGTCGCGCTGCTTGCACTTGTCGGCTTTGGTCATCACCGGAATTACCGGCATTTTGATGCTTCTGAGGTAGCTGATGAGCTCCATGTCGATTTTTTGGGGCGGCAGGCGTGAATCCAGCAAGACCACCACGCCACGAAGTTGTTTGCAGCCGCTGATGTAGGCCTCGATGAGGCGTCCCCATTTGGCCCGCTCCGTCTTGGACGTCTTGGCGTAGCCGTATCCCGGCAGGTCCACCAGATAGTAGCTTTCAGGATGGACGAGGTAGTAGTTCAGACTGCGGGTCTTGCCGGGCTTGGAACTGATCTTGGCAAGGCTTTTGCGACCGGCGAGGTTGTTGATGAGCGAGGACTTGCCCACGTTGGAGCGTCCGGCAAGCGCGATCTGCGGCTCGTCGAACTCCTCGATCTGGTCGCTTTCATACGCGGTTTTGACTAATTCGATATAACGGTTCATAACGTCCTTGTTGTTTAGGCTGCGATGCGGGTGCTATGTCGCTTTTTCGCAGTCCGGAGTCAAGACCGCATCATGAGAGGCTCACCTATGGCGAAAAAGAAGATTCTTGTCCTCAACGGGCCCAACCTCGGCCACATCGGAAAACGTCAGCCCGAAGTCTATGGTTCCGAAACCATGGAAGATCTCGGAAAGATACTTGACGGTCTGATGGGCGAGAAGGCATCCGAAATCGAGTTGGAATACTATCAGTCCAACTCGGAAGGCGCACTCATCGACCGTCTTGAAAAAGCGCGCGAGGACCAGATTTCCGGCGTCGCCTTCAATGCCGGGGCGTATACGCACACCAGCCTCGCCATCGCGGACTGCCTTGCATGGATAGGGGTGCCGTGCGTGGAAGTGCACATCAGCAACATCTGGGCGCGGACCGATCAGCCGCTTCGGCAGCAGAGCCTCATGGGGGGCAACTGCATCGGAGTGATTGCCGGATTCGGCATTATGAGCTATGCCATGGCGGTTCAGGCGCTGCTTGACCATATTTCCAGTCAGGAAGAATAATCGCATCAACATTCCCTAGGGGAACAAACGTACATCCGGAGAGCGTATGTACTCCACTACCGACTTCAAGAACGGTCTCAAGATCGAGCTGGACGGCAAACCTTACGAAATCATTCAGCATCAGCACCACAAACCCGGCAAGGGCGGTGCGGTGATGCGTACGAAACTGCGTCAGCTCATGACCGGTCAGATCATTGAGAAGACCTTCCGTTCCGGCGAGAAGGTCAAAAAGCCCGACATGTCGCATCAGGACATGCAGTTCATCTACAAGGACGGTGACGACTTCGTCTTCATGAACCTTGAAGACTATGACCAGCTGCAGGTCCCGGCCGACGCAGTGGGTGACAAGGGTGGCTTCATCAAGGAAGGCGACACCATCAAGGTGCTGCTGTACAATGGGCAGCTTATCGGCGTCGACCTGCCGGCCTCCGTGGTTCTCGAAGTCGCCGAGACCGATCCGGGCGTACAGGGCGACCGTGTCTCCGGCGCATCCAAGCCGGCAGTGTTGGAAACCGGCAAGACCGTTCAGGTTCCGCTTTTCATCAACCCCGGCGACAAGGTCAAGATCGACACCCGCAGTAACGATTATCTCGGCCGCGAATAGCCGCCGGGCTTGCGATCATGCGTGATGATCGGCTAAAAGGGCCGTGGAACGTCTTTGTTCCGCGGCCCATCTCATTGAAGAGGAATTCCTTGCATGGCGAAAGCGAAAGCTACCAAAGCGAATAAGCCGGAGGGCAAAGGCCACGGTCGTGAAATGCGCGGGCTGTTCCTTCTGGCCTTTGCGGCGTTTCTCGCGGTCGCGCTGTGGAGCTTCGATCCGTCGGATCCGAGCTTCAACCAGGCCGTCACCCCGCACGGCGTGTCAAACATGGCGGGCATCGCGGGAGCCTACGCGGCCGGCCTTCTCGTGGACATCTTTGGCGCCGGGGCATGGTTCTGGCCGCTACTGAGCCTGTACGCCGGGCTTTCCCGCTTCATTCGCCGCATTCGGATTCGTCCGGTGCAGTGGCTCGGCGTGCTCGGCCTGTATGTCTCCTACCTCGGGTGGGCGTGTCATCCGTGGCTCTTCGATGTTCCGGACAACGCATACGGTTTCATCGGTGCGGGCTACATTGGTCGTGAGATCATCACCGGCTTCGTCCTTCAGTGGCTCAGTCCGGCGGGCAGTTTTATCTGCTGGCTTTTTCTCTCCCTCATATCACTTCAGCTGGTTATCGGCTTCAGCTGGAAAAGGCTTTTCCTCATACTCGCTGCGGGAGGTGTCGGTGTGATGGAGGCCATGCGTGAGCGGGCCGCGATACAGCGCGAACGTCTTCAAGCAAAGAAGCTCGCCCGGCAACAGGCTAAGGCGGAAGCCGAAGCTGCCCGCACAGCTGAGGCGGATACTGCGGACGATGAAGACGACCTCCCGCCGTTCCTGCCAGATCCGCTTGAGGAGCCGGTTGACCCGAAGCCCGCCGGAAAGCCTGCGCCCGAAAAGAAAAAGAAAGTCGCTTCAGCCCCCAAGCCCAAGCCGCGCAAGGATGCGGGCGGTGACGAGCTGCCGAGCACCGAGCTGCTGACGCCTCCGAGCGATACCCGTGTCAGGGTAGACCGTTCCACGCTCGACGCGCTTGCGGAGCGTCTGGTGGCCTGCCTTGCGGATTTCAACGTTCAGGGCGAAGTACAGCAGGTGGTCCCCGGGCCTGTGGTGACCATGTTCGAATTCAAGCCCGCTCCCGGCGTCAAGGTCAGCAAGATCGAGAATCTGACTGATGACATCGCCCTTGCGCTCAAGGCCATGTCCGTGCGCATCGAGGCGCCGATTCCGGGCAAGGACACCGTGGGGATCGAGATTCCTAACGATAATCGTGAAACCGTTTACCTTCGCGAGATTTTCGAGGCGCCCGAATTCGAGAAAAGCAAGTCGCTCCTGACGCTTGCCCTCGGCAAGGATATTCACGGCGAAGTGAAGGTCGCGGATCTGGCCAAAATGCCGCATCTGCTCGTGGCCGGGGCCACCGGTGCCGGTAAGAGCGTGGGAATCAACAGTTTTCTGCTGAGCCTGCTGTACAAGGCCGGTCCGGATCAGGTGAAGCTGCTTCTGGTGGACCCCAAGCGCATCGAGCTGGCCCCGTACGCCAAGCTGCCGCATCTGGTGCATCCCGTTGTCACGGAGATGAATCTGGCCAAGAGCGCGCTGGAATGGGCCGTTCACGAAATGGATTGTCGTTACGAGAGCATGGCGCGCATGGGTTCCCGTAACATCGAAGGGTACAACGCGAAGCTCGCGGCGTTGGGTGACGACAGGCCCGAAGGGACAGAAGCGCTCAAGCCCATGCCGTACCTCGTCATCATCATCGACGAGCTCGCCGACCTGATGATGACCGCCGCCAAGGACGTCGAGCAGTCCATCGTGAGGCTGGCACAACTGGCCCGTGCGGCCGGAATCCACATGGTTCTGGCGACTCAGCGACCCAGCGTGGACGTTGTCACCGGCCTCATCAAAGCCAACTTCCCCACACGCATATCCTTTTCAGTCACCTCCAAGTTCGACTCCCGCACCATCCTCGACAATGTTGGCGCGGAAAAGCTGCTGGGCAGGGGCGACATGCTCTTCAAGCCATCAGGCGCAAAGCTCAAGCGCATGCACGGAGCGTTCGTGGACGAGACGGAAATTGCGCACGTGGTGGATTTCTGGGAACGTCGGGAAACGCAAGAGTTCGAGCTGGACTTTAACGAATGGGGCAAGGACTCCGGCAACGGCGGCTCCTTTGACGGAGGCGACTCCGGAGATCAGATTTACGACGAGGCGGTACAGTTCGTGCTTGAGCAGGGCAAGGCCTCCATTTCGCTGCTGCAACGCAGGTTCCGCATCGGCTTCAACCGAGCGGCGCGCTACATTGAGCAGATGGAGATGGACGGACTGCTCGGACCGCAGGAAGGCAGCAGGCCCCGAAAAGTCATCAAGCCGGAATAACGGGAGAAAATATGATCACGACACGACCGAGAGTTGCCATGGTGCTGTTGACCGCGCTTTTGGCCGTAAGCGCGGCGGCCCCGGCGCTGGCGCAGGACAGCCAGAACATCACGGATAGAATCCAGAAGCGCTATGACACGCTGGAAACCTTTCAGGGGCGCTTCGAGCAGGTGCTCACCAACGCTGCGACACGTCAGTCTGAGACCCGCACCGGCTATATCTGGTATCGCCAGCCCTCGCTTGTGCGCTGGGTCACGGTGGAGCCTGAAAAAGAGGTCCTCGTCATCGGCAATGATGTGGCGTGGGACTATTTCGAGGAAGATCTGACCGCGTTCAAGTACAGCGTGGAAGGGCTGCTCGATTCGAAGACCATCCTTCGTTTCATTTCCGGCAAGGCGAATCTTCAGGAAGATTTTCTCGTCAAGACGGAATGGCTCGGCGATGAAGACGTGCGCAAGGAGTGGGGGGATGAGCTGACCATCCTCCAGCTGACGCCCAAGGAGCCTGAGCCGGGTATGGTTCAGGCGTACATCGGGGTCGAGCCGGAGTCGGCGTTGCTGCGCCGCGTGCTCATCGTGGACTTCATGGGCAATGCCAACGACGTGTCTCTGCTTGATGTGGAAGTGGACCGGGAGATTCCGGAATCCAAATTCGCGTTCACGCCGCCCGAGAACGTGGTGGTCGAAGATAACACTGCGGGATACTAGGCATCCCGCATCAGCTATCGAGTCCAACGGCGGCGCGGAGCTCTTTGAGTTCCGCGCCGTCGACGTATTTCCACTTGCCGACGGGGAGTCTGCTGATCTCCAGCGGGCCCTGACGCACCCTTTTCAGCCGCAGGATCGTCAGGTCCAGATCGCGGCACATCCTGCGAATCTGACGGTTTATGCCTTGATGCAATGTCATGATCATCATTTGTTTGCCGTCTTTGGGCGGTTTGACACTGATCTTGACAGGCGCGAGTTTCTCGCCTTCCTCCAGCGTCATGCCGGATTCCATGGTCTTGATGGCATTGCCCGGTATCAGACCGCGCACCGTTACCGCGTAGTCTTTGGGTAGGTGGTAGCGCGGATGCGTGAGACGGTGACAGAGGTCCCCGTCGGTCGTCAGCAGGAGCAGGCCTTCCGAGAAGAAATCAAGACGGCCAACCGGAAACGGGCGTTTTGTCCTGATGTCCTTGGGGAGCAGATCCATCACGGTCTTGCGGCCCTGAGGGTCGCTTGCGGTTGTCACCACGCGCGTGGGCTTGTTGAGCATGATGGTCACGTTACGCTCGGGAGGCGTGCCGACCGGCTTGCCGTCGACGAGCACCTCGTCGCTCCCCGGAGTGACCTTGACGCCCGGAGATTCCGCCACTTCGCCGTTGACGCTCACCCGGCCGGAAAAGACCAGATCGTCTGCGCCGCGTCGGGACGCGATGCCGTTCATTGCGAGATATTTGTTCAGCCTGATGGGATCGTTGGATTCGTTCATGCGCGCAAGGTGCACCGGAACCGCAGGAAGGGCAAGCTTTAATGAGAAGAGGCGTTCCGAATCACTCCGAAACGCCTCGCGGGGATGACTGTCGGGACAGGGGTCAGGGCCGGATGACCTTTGTCGCAACCTGAAGACTGGTGACGACATCGAGCATGTTCGTGGTTTCTCCGGCTTTTTTCTTTTCCATCAGGCCAAAATGGTCAAGGCAGGTGCCACACACGAGAACGGTCACGCCGCTTTCTTCAAGGGCCTGGATTTTCTCGAGGCACGGGTTGTCAGCGCAGGCGAGCCTGACTCCGCCGTTGACCAAGACGATCCGCCACAACTCCTCTCCCAGTTCCGGGAGGGTGGCCAGAAAGTTCATCATCAGCTTGGAGCCGAGTTCATCATCGCCGGAGCCGATGGTTTCCGTACCGACGAACACCGTTATCTTCTGATTGGCGGTTTCTGCTGAGCGGGCGATCTCTGCGTCGGTCATGGTTTCGCATTCCGTGCAGGTCTCACCTTCGCGGTAGCCTTTGAGAGTGAAGAGGCCGTCGCCTTCCGTGGTATCGACGCTGTACCCTTTGGTGGAAAGGAAGCGGGTCACGTTTTCCCGCGCGGCGCTGTTGTCCACGACAATGCTCAGGCTCGGCGGGGAATCGCTTTCGATGACGCGTTTGCACTCCAGAACCGGCTGAGGGCAGGGCAGACCCTGACATTCGAGTATGGTATCGGACATTTTTACTCCTTGATTTCTCAATGAATCATAGCGCTTGAATCCGGTCAAATCGATTCGAACAACGTCATGCAGTCAAAAACAATAGAGAATGTCTATGCAGTGAAGGGTTGCTTTTTGTCCGGGGGGAAGGATACAAGACGCGGATGAGGCATGTTCATGAAGATTTCCTTTGATCCCAAACGGCTGGCACCGGTTATTCACGGTCTGCATCGGCTGTGGTTCTCCACCATGCGTTATGAAAACGGCAGACGCCTTGAAGTCCTGGATGATTTGTGGCGTGCGGGAAAGCCAATGGTGCTGGCGTTCTGGCATGAAGAGATATTCACGGCGCTCGGTTGCAACTATCTGACCGATGCTGATTACGTGGCCTGCATCAGTCAGAGCAAGGACGGGGAAGTGCTCTCGCGTGTGGTGGAGCGGATGGGCTTCAAAACGGCTCGGGGGTCCAGCTCGCAAGGAGGAGTGCGCGCACTGCTGCAGGCAAAGCGCATCATGGAGCGCGAAAACCGGGTCGCGGTTTTCACCGTGGACGGCCCGCGCGGCCCCAGACGGCAGACAAAGGAAGGGCCGATTTTTCTTGCCCACAGGGCCGGTGCCGCCATTGTCCCTTTGCGTGTGCACTGCTCGGGAAAATATGTCTTCACCAAATCGTGGGATCAGTTTCAGGTCCCTTATCCATTCTCCAGATGTCGTATCTCCATGGGGGATCCATATACGATAGACGCTCCAAAGTTAGACTCGGAGACCATGGAGGCCGAGAGGCGCAGGCTCAACAGGGTTCTGGATTCGCTCTAGCCTCGTCAGTCGCAAGACTATTTCGGGCACCCGTTCACGGGTGCTTTTTTTGTGCCCAGAAGTCTTGAACAAATTCTTCTTCGCCCCTTGGCAAATCTCTCATTCCGTGTAGAATCCGAACTATCGTCCCGATTGTGGTTCGGGATATTTCTGTAAACAACATGCCGAAAATAAAGGAGAATGGAAATGCTCGTCAAACGTATGGAAGACGCCATCAACGACCAGATGAACTTTGAGATCTACTCTGCACATATCTACCTTTCCATGGTTTCCTACTTCGAGTCTCAGGGGCTGCCGGGATTCGCGAACTGGATGCGCGCGCAGTATCAGGAGGAAATCTTCCACGCCATGAAGATGTTCGACTACCTGAACGAAGCCGGCGGCCGGGCGGTCATCTCCGCCATCGACGCACCGGCGACCGAGTGGGAATCTCCGCTCGCAGCGTTTGAAAACGCCCTTGAACATGAGCAGCTGGTCACCAGCCGCATCAACAACCTCATGGATATCGCACGCGAGGAGAGCGACCATGCCACCTCCATTTTTCTGCAGTGGTTCATTTCCGAGCAGGTGGAGGAAGAGGCCAGCGTGGGCGACATCGTGAACAAGCTGCGCCTGGTGGGTGACGGCGGCGCCCTGTTCATGATGGACCGCGACCTCTCCACCCGCGTGTTCACCGCTCCGAAGGAGGAGTAAGCACACCCGAGAGGGGGGAGGAAGCATGAGCGATACGCCATACGACAGGCTGTGCAGCGCGGTGGAGTACGCTGAAAAAAGCGTGGAGTTCTATCGCGACGAGTTGGATGGCTGCCCGGACGGGCTCGGCAGAGAGGTTTTCGAAACGCTCATGGAGCGTTCGGAGGACAACCTCGATTTCGTCAGCGCGATTCAGGAAGCTGTCGGAGAGGGAGCGCCGTGGGATGCGGCCTGCAGTCTTCCCGGCGAACTGGAGGAGAGTCTCAAGGAAACCTTCATTTCCCTCGCCGCCAAGTACGAGGGGGAAGCCTGCACCACTGAGAGCGGCACGGCCGAGCTCGGACTCGAGATGGAGAAGGGCGTGCTCGATTTCTATTCGGAGTGGGAAGATGAGGCCGATGACGAGACCGAGCGCCAGTTCGCCAAATATATGGCCGGAGTACAGCGCGACAGCGTGAACATGCTGTCCGATCTGGTCTATTACTACGAAGACCCCGAAGGCTGGTCCATGTCGGGCAGTCTTGACGGGGCGTGACCCCAAAAGGAGAACGGATGTCGGCAACGAGCATCAACATACTTATCGGCGGTGAGGCCGGGCAGGGGCTGGTCACGGTGGGCCAGCTCATGGCCAAGGCCCTCGTGCGGGGCGGGTACCATGTGCTGGTGAATCAGGACTACATGTCCCGGGTTCGCGGAGGGCACAACTTCTTCGCCATCAGAACGGGGCCGGAGCCCATCCACTGCGCCACCGAGGATGTGGATATTCTCGTGGCCATGAACGAGGAGACCATCGAACGGCACCGCTGGCAGCTCACCGAACGGAGCATCGTCGTGGCGGGAGAGTCCATGGACACTTCCGACCTGTCGAACGTGCTCAAGGTGCCTTTCAAGGAGCTGGCCTCCAAGCCGCTGTTCCACAACGTGGTCGCGCTCGGGGTGCTCGGTTCCGCCATCTGCTCCGACATCTCCATACTGGAAAACCTGCTCAGTCAGACTTTCGGCAAAAAGGGGCAGGAGATCGTTGATGCCAACCTCGAGGTGCTTCGCAAGTCGTACGATTGGGTGAAGGGGCAGGAGTACGATTTTGCCTGCATTCCGCCCGCCGCTGACGACGGTGTGGAGCGGGTGATGATGAACGGTAACGAGGCCATCGCCATGGGCGCCCTCGCCGCCGGAGCCAACTTCCTTTCATTTTATCCCATGACGCCTTCGACGTCGGTGGCGCTTACGCTCATCGCCAAAGGCGCGCCGCTTGGGCTCAGGGCCGAGCAGATGGAGGACGAGATCGCCGCCGTGAACATGGCGCTAGGTGCCTCCTGGGCTGGCGCAAGACCGGTGGTTACGACCTCGGGCGGCGGATTCGCGCTCATGGTGGAGGGGATCAGCCTTGCCGGAATCACCGAGACGCCGCTGGTGATGATTCTCGTGCAGCGGCCCGGTCCGGCGACGGGCTTGCCCACCCGCACCGAACAGGGTGACCTCAATCTGGCGCTCTATGCCGGACACGGAGAGTTCCCGAGGGCGATCTTCGCTCCCGGCAGTGCCGACGATTGCTTTGAGCTGACGCATCGAGCCTTTGACCTTACCGAGCGGTATCAGACGCCCATTTTCGTGCTTTCGGATCAGTATCTTGCCGACGCGTACACGGCCGTTGAGCCGTTCGACCTTGACGGGCTGCCCGAGGTGGCCGGTCCGGTCCTTGAACCTGAAAACGCCAAGGAATACAAGCGTTATGCCCTCGGGGAATCCTGTGTATCCCCCCGCGCCGTGCCCGGTTTTTCCGAAGCGCTCGTCAAGGTGGATTCCGACGAGCACGACGAGTACGGCCACATCGTGGAGGATGCGGAGAACCGCGTGGCCCAGAACAGCAAGCGGCTCTGCAAGGGCTGCGAACTCTGGGAGGAGACCATCCCGCCGTCCTACTATGGCGAGGATGAGCCCGACATGCTCTTCGTATGCTGGGGCAGCACCCTCGGGCCGTGCCTTGAGGCCATGGAAGCGTTCGACGGCAAGGCGGCCGTGCTGCATTTCCGACAGGTGTTCCCGCTCAAGGAGGACCAATTCATGCCGTACCTTGAAAAGGCAGGCAGCGTGGTCAGCGTGGAAGGCAATGCGACCGGCCAGTTCGCCAGGTTGCTGAGGCAGGAGACCGGCTTCGAGATTTCAAGCTTCATCCTGCGGTTTGACGGTAGGCCAATTACCTCCCGGTACATTCTGGCCGGACTCGAAAGCATCCGATAGGCACGGAGGACGATTATGACGACAGCAGACGATTACGGAAAATTCGAAACCGCCTGGTGCCCGGGATGCGGCAATGCCGGAATACTCAAGAGCCTCAAGAAGGCGCTTGCTGAGATGGATATCCCTCCGCACCGGCTCGGCATGGTTTCCGGCATCGGGCAGGCAGCCAAGACGCCTCAGTATATGAACTGCAATATGTTCAACGGACTGCACGGAAGATCGCTCCCGGCCGGGCAGGGCGCCAAGCTCGCCAACCCGGAGCTGACGGTTATCGTGGAATCCGGTGACGGGTGCAGTTACGGCGAAGGCGGAAACCATTTTCTGGCGGCCGTGCGCCGCAACGTGGATATCACGCTTCTGGCGCATGACAACCAGATTTACGGGCTCACCAAGGGACAGGCGAGCCCCACCACCGCACATGGCCAAAAGACCAAGGCCCAGCCATTCGGTGCGCCGAGCGACCCCTTCAACCCTGTGATGGTCGCCACGGCCATGCAGGCGGGATTTGTCGCGCGCGCCTTTTCTGGCGACATGGAGCACCTCACGGAGATGATCAAGCTGGCGGTCCGGCATAAGGGATTCTCCATGGTGGACATTCTGCAACCCTGCGTTTCCTTCAACAAGGTCAATACCTTCAAGTGGTACAAGGAGCGTTGCTATCGCCTCGAGGATCACGACCCCACCGACTGGTCTGCAGCCATGCAGAAGGCTTCGGAGTTCGGCGACAGCATTCCCATCGGGGTGATATGGAAGAGTGAGAAGCCCGTTTTCGGCGAAGGCAATCCGGCAATGGACGAAGAACCTCTCGCCAAGAGAAAATACGACAAGGCTGATCTCGAAAAGATCATCCAGTCGTTCGCATGATCACGCAGGGGCTGCGGCCCCTGTTTTTTTGGAGGATAATCATGAGAAATGTCGCATTGTTCGCTTTCAACGGCGAGCTCATGTGTTTCGTCCATGTCCTGCTCAACGGTTTGGACATGAAGGAAAAGGGCTGGAACCCCGGAATCGTTTTCGAGGGGGCGTCGGTGCAGTTGGTGGAACAGCTTTCGGCGACCGGCAATCCTTTTCATGAGTTGTACGGGAGAGCCAAGTCGGAAGGGATCATCCTCGGCGCATGCAAGGCGTGTTCGGCAAAGCTCGGAGCCCTTGAGGCCGTGGAGGCCGAAGGTCTGCCGCTTCTGGATGACATGAAAGGGCACCCGTCCATACAGGCATACATGGAGAAGGGGTTCGAAATCATCACCTTCTAGCGTGGCGATCTTACGTGCAAACAATGAGGCGGCCTTGGGGGCCGCCTTTTTAATGGTCTGAAATACATCATTATTTAAGGTAGGCTGAGAAGGGCCCCTTGATTTCTTCAAGTGTTTCTTCAATGACCATCGGGACTGTCTTGGCGAAGAAATCCAGAAGAATGACGGCATTGACACTGGAGTCCGAACGGGAGGCCTGCCGAAGTCTGCGCGCGAGGGATATGTTCACCATCTCCATATCTCTGTAGATGCGGGACAGGCCGCTCATGTCCTCATCATAGCTCAGGCCGTTCTGCTGGCGAAAATACTGTGCGAGCATGTACATGGAGGTGGAGCGGTAGATGGTCTCCTCTTCGGTGGAGAAGGGCAGATGGAATTTCGCCATTGGCCGGAACCATGTGGTGTGCGGACATCCGCAGGTGGGGATGACGAGGCCGAGGAGGGAACTGAGGCCGCGTTGAACTGTCGTGTCCGCTGAAATGGTTCGCTCCGCCGTGGTGACGACCACCTCGGCATGGTCATGGGAAACCACGTCGTGAAAACGCTCGATGATGTCGATGATTCGCAGAGCCAGCGGGCAGTATTTCTCATCCAGATTGCACTTTGGACATTTTTCGGAGCGCATGGATGCCCAATCCGGTGGGTCAGCCGGAATCGGCCCGATGTATTCCACCGTATGAGGGTCGAACTTCAGGTCGAAATGCTCCGCTCGCATGGAGTCCAGTTTGAAGGAATACTGAATTCGCATACTCTTACTGTATCCCGGATGATGAGATGAAACAAGCCGACACGTTTTCGCGGATGTTGATTATAATAAAAAAGCCCCGGTCCTGCCGGGGCTTTCGTGGTTGCTAGCGGGTGAGCTTGCGGAACTTGATGCGATGAGGGCGTGTTGCCTCGTCCCCGAGGCGTTTTTTGCGATCTGCCTCGTATTCCGTGTAGTTGCCTTCGAAGAACTCCACTTTGGAGTCGCCTTCGAACGCCATGATGTGCGTGGCGATGCGGTCGAGGAACCAGCGGTCGTGGCTGATGACCAACACGCAGCCGGCGAAGTTCTCGATGCCTTCTTCAAGGGCGCGCATGGTGTTGACGTCAAGGTCGTTGGTCGGTTCGTCAAGCATGATCACGTTGGCGCCTGACTTGAGCATGGTGGCCAGGTGCAGGCGATTCCGCTCGCCGCCGGAGAGGACGCCGACTTTCTTCTGCTGATCGCCGCCGAGGAAGTTGAAGCGTCCGCAGTAGGCGCGGGCGTTCACTTCACGGCCACCGAGCAGGATGGTGTCGCGGCCGTCACTGAGGGTCTCGTACACCGTCTTCTCGGGATCGAGCGAGGCGCGGTCCTGATCGACAAATGCCAGATCAACGGTATCGCCCACGGTCAGGGTGCCGGAGTCGGGCTGTTCCTGTCCGGCGATCATCTTGAAGAGGGTGGACTTACCTGCGCCGTTGGGACCTATGATGCCCACGATGGCGTTGGGAGGAATGATGAAGTTCATGTCCTCCACCAAAAGACGGTCACCCATGGCCTTGGAGACGCTGTCCGCCTCGACGACCTTCTTGCCCAGGCGGTTTCCCGGCGGGATGTAGATCTCCAGCTCCTTGCCCCTGTCCACGGATTCGTGGGAGAGCATGGATTCGTAGGCGTTCAGGCGTGCCTTGGACTTCTTCTGGCGACCCTTGGGCGACATGCGCGCCCATTCCAGTTCGCGCTGGAGGGTCCGACGCCGTTCGGACTCCTTCTTTTCTTCCAGCTCGAGGCGTTTTTCCTTCTGCTCGAGCCAGGAGGAGTAGTTGCCTTTCCAGGGAATGCCCCGGCCGCGGTCGAGTTCAAGAATCCAGCCTGCCACGTTGTCGAGGAAGTAGCGGTCGTGAGTGACGGCGATGACTGTGCCGGGGAAGGTGCTGAGATATTTTTCCAGCCAGCCCACAGACTCGGCGTCGAGGTGGTTGGTCGGTTCGTCGAGCAGCAGGATGTCTGGGTTCTGCAACAGCAGGCGCACGAGAGCCACTCGGCGTTTCTCACCGCCGGAGATGTTCGGAACCGGGGTTTCGCCGGGCGGGCAGCGCAGGGCGTCCATGGCCATTTCGAGCTTGGAGTCGATGTCCCATGCTCCCTTGCTGTCCATGAGTTCCTGCACTTCGGATTGGCGCTGGATCAGCGCGTCCATTTCGTCGGCTTCCATGGGCTCGGCGAATTTGGCGTTGATCTCGTTGAATTCGTTGACCAGATCAAGCACTTCCTTGGCGGCTTCCTCGACGACTTCACGCACGGTGCGGGTCTCGTTCTGAAGCGGTTCCTGCTCAAGATAGCCAAGGGTGTAGCCCGGAGATACGTGGGTCTCCCCTTCGAAATCCTGATCCTCGCCCGCAAGGATGCGCAGCAGGGAACTCTTACCGGAGCCGTTCAGGCCCAGCACGCCGATCTTGGCGCCGTAGAAGTAGGACAGGGAGATGTCCTTGAGCACTTCCTTGGTGTTGTGCCGCTTGGACACCTTGTACATGGAATAGATGATCTTTTCCGAATCGCTCATTATCAGAGTACCTCTCGGTTGGTTTTCTTCGTCGGGTTGCCGACTGTTTTGCAGACCGGGAGCGTTTTGTCCAGCCAAACCGGGACGCGTCTGCCGGGTATAAAAAAGGAGGACGCCCACTGGGCGTCCTCCGTGAGGTTTTTCCAGCGGCGGTTAGTCCAGCTTTTTCCGGGCGGTGCCTTCGGTGTAGAAGGGCAGGGAACCGCGCTTGGCCTGGAGCTCCGCCCGTGCAGTCTTGACCACGTACTCGTCATGCCCTGCTTCTTCGGCCTTGACATAGGCGAGCGCGATGCAGTGCCCCAGACTCGGGGCGAAAGAGCCGCTCGTCACGACGCCGACCTCTTCGCCGGAAGGCAGGCAGACCTTGTCGTGGTGACGCGGCGTGCGGCGTCCGTCGATGGTCAGCGGGATCAGTTTTTCCCGGACCTTGCCGAGGCCGGATTTTCCGATGTAGTCGGATTCCTTCTTCAGGAAAAAACCGGCGCCGGATTCTTCGGGCGTGTGTTCGGTGTCGAGATCCTGACCGTAAAGCGGCAGCCCCACCTCGAGGCGCAGCGTGTCGCGCGCGCCAAGACCGACGGGCATGACCCGCTCGTCTGAGATGAGCTTTTTCCAGAGCTTTTCGGCCTTGTCTGCGGGAAGGTAGAGTTCGTAACCGAGCTCGCCGGTGTAGCCGGTGCGGCTGACGATCATGGGATCATCGTCCCACTCGATCTGTTCGAAGTTGAAATATTTGAGATGGCTCCAGCTGTCGCCGAGAGCGCCCTCGAGGACCTCGAGGCTCTGCGGGCCCTGCACGTCTATCTTGGCCATGGTGTCGGAAATGTCGCACAGGTCCAGTCCTTCCGGCAGGTGGGACGCGATCCATTCGTAGTCGCCGGCTCTGCAGGCGCCGTTGACCACCAGCATGTATACGTCTTCGGCCTGGCAGTAGACGATGAGGTCGTCGAGAATGCCGCCATTCTCGTTGAGCATGAACCCGTACCGGCACTTGCCCGGAGCAAGGGTGTTCAGGTCATGGGTGACGATCTTGTTGAGGGCGTCCTTGGCCCCGTCGCCGGAAAGGCGGAATTCGCCCATGTGGCTGATGTCGAAAATACCGCATTTTTCGCGGGTGTGCTTATGCTCGGCCATGATTCCCTTGTACTGCACAGGCATGTCGAACCCGGCGAAAGGAGCCATTTTCGCACCGTTCTCGCGGTGCCAGCCGGAGAGCGGAGTAAACAAGAGTTCTTCCACGATATCCTCCTTGAAGGGTGGGGCTTAGTAGTATCCGAAAGGCGGAACCTCGGGCGCGGAGGTCCTGGATTTCCGGATGGACCGGAATTCATCTATGAGCGCCACGAGACGTCCATAATACTTCTTGATTCTAAGGCCGTACTCGGAAAGATCGTCGTCCTTTTTCTCGATGTAATTGCGCCGCAGGTAGCCGTTGTTGATCATGTCGTCGCCGATGACAAGGACCTTGGCTACGAGGTTGTCGAAATAATTTACGATCTCGTACTTCAATTCGTTCAGAATCTCGGTGGAGAGCTCAAGCATCTCCAGATAGTTGATCGTCCGGCCCATGTGTTTTCTGTTGCGTATGTCTTCCAGGCGGCGCACCTTGCGAGCCTGTTGAATCTGGCTGTATTTGGCCCAGACATCCTGATAGAGCGCATTGAGCTCATTGAATATTTCGTAGTTGTCGGGAGCCAGCAGGTAGCCGTCCAGAACACGGACCACCTTGGAGTAGAACTCGTCCGAATAGTCGACGATGCGATGCAGGTGCTTTGAAAGCCATGAGTAGAGAAACTTGAGCCTCTTCTCGTGCGTGTCACTATCCTTGACCAGCTCGCGTCGGTAGGTGGTGCTACCCCTGTATTCGCCGCGGACGATGTCGTTGAGGCGCAGGATCATGTTCTGAGCGTCCTGAATGATGTTCAGGTGACTCAGCACCCGACCGGTGATCGGGTGTATAACTTCCTGACGCAGTACCGAGAGCGCCCTGTCCTCGCGGACGTTCTTGGGGCTGTAGCGGTGCTGTTGGTATACCACCCGGAGGATGACCACCCGGCGCTTCGCGTCGACAAAAAAGCCCTGATCCTTCAGAAGCGCTATGGTTTCCTTCTGGTTGGAGTTCACCTGCACCAACGCGATCTTGTCCACCATCGGAAAGGTCTGGCGCTTTCCGGACTGGTCCATCGCGGAGGAGAGCGTGGTGATGGTGCGGTCGCTCTGGCCGAGGACGCGCACGAAGAAGTGTTCGCCGAGACGGTGCAGCCGTCGCGCAAAGAGCGATGCCGAGGTTCTCCGTTCCGAGACGATGGGGAAGCCGTGCAGCTCCATGAGGAACTGGTAGACGAACAGCCTGTTGCATTCGTACATCAGGTTGTCCCCGGGCTTGAATTTCCCGATATTCAAGCCGAACTGCTTGAGCTCGCTGTCCAGGTTGGAAGGCAGGGACGCGTATATCCCGGAAAGGGAGTAATATCCGGCCGCATCGCGAGAAATGATGTGCGCGCGCTCAAGGTCCAGCAGGAAGGGAAGCATCCGGGCGTAGTGTTCCATGCCACAGATGTCGGTTCCTTCGAACTCTGAAAGGAAATCCTGATGGTTGCGCTTGGGAAGTCGGCTCTGGAACGTCCGCTGGTTGGCTGAGTATACGTTGTTCTCCAGCAGACAGGCCTTTTCTCCTTCATTGCTGTCCTGCCAGTCGAAGATTGAATGGAGCGCATCGTACTGAAAAAGCTCGCGGAAAGCGTCGAGGGGTCTGTCCAGAACAACGATGCTGAATCCGGGCAGCTCCTTGTATTCGTATAGATCCACCTCGAACGAAGGCAGCAGCTCTCTGGACTCCACGAGCGGGTAATCGGCGGTTTCGAAGTAGGGCTTGATCAGGCAGTATTTGATATGCAGCCAATCGAGCAATCGCCGCAACTGCCCGAGGTCTTCGATGATGCACGGTGCGTTGATCGCTTCATTCTCCGGGCCGTAGTACCCGGGCGCTTGGGAAAAAGCCTTCTGCCACATATCGGTTAGCCGGTTTAAGCGTTTTTCGTCAAAAAGAACGGTGGATTCTGGATAATTAAAAGATCATACCCTTATGACGCCAAAAAGACAATGGTTGCGCCGAAATGCGTGAAAATCGCACGAGCGGTCATGGCTCGAAGTGAGTTGACAAGCGGTGCAAACTCGGCATACTATGCCCTCGGAAATTCCAACTAACTGAAAACGCGGTAATAATTTCAGGTAGCACCATGAATAAGAAAGATCAGTGCCCTCGGGCGAAAATAAATGAACAGCATTGTAACTGCTCGTACACTTGTGACAAGCACGCTCTGTGCTGCGAATGTCTGCATTACCATCGGCAGCGCAGCGAACTGCCCGCCTGTTACTTCAGCACTGAAGAAGAACGGACCTACAATCGCAGTGTCGAGTTCTTCATCCAGCGTCGGACCGGCAGATAGATCACGGTTTGCAACGGTAAAACATATGAAGGGCGGCATCGGTCGCCCTTTTTTATTGGAGGAGGCATGAGCAATTACGCAGAGTGGCTCGCTGCTGCCAGGTCAATCGTCGAGCGCTCCGGGGACATTGTCCGCGGAAACAATCTCAAACCGCGAAGCATCCGGCACAAGGGGCGCATTGATCTTGTCACTGACACGGATGTCGCGGTGGAGGAGTTTCTCAAGGAGGAATTGCTCAAGGCGTTCCCTTCCTCTCGCTTTCTGGCGGAGGAAAGCTCCGGCGATGCCGGGCTTCAGGATATGACATGGGTCATCGATCCTGTGGACGGGACGACAAACTTCGCCCATGCTCTGCCGTTTGTGGCCACCTCGGTTGCCCTGTGGCATCAGGGGCGCCCGGTGCTGGGGGTCGTGAATCTGCCGCTCATGAATGAGTTGTTTGCCGCTTCCCTCGGCGGGGGAACTACGCTGAATGGAAAGCCTGTTTCCGTCTCTCAAACTGAAAAAATTGAAGAATCCCTGTTTGCCACCGGCTTTCCTTATGCAATCGGTGAGCACCTTGAAGGAATACTTGAACGTTTGCGCCGCCTTCTTCCGCTCGTGCGCGGTGTTCGCAGGCCCGGGGCTGCCGCGCTTGATTTGGCGTATGTGGCGTGTGGTCGGTATGATGCCTTTTATGAAGAGGCCCTCAATCCATGGGATACCGCTGCGGGGATGCTTCTGGTAACAGAAGCTGGCGGAGCCGTGAGTCGTGTCGATGGCGAAGCGTATGAGCCGGGCGATCCGGACATTCTGGCAACCAACGGCAGAATTCACGAGGCCGCGTCTGGCCTGCTGGTTCTCTAGAACGGGAAAGCAAGGCCGGACTCCCAGAGGGTGACCAGTCCGGGCGTGAGCAGTTCGCGAAAGTCCTTGATGAGGCAGGTGAGTTCTTCGGAGGTGAAGAAGTAGCCGTCTTCCACCTCGTCGCTGTTGGGAGCGGGCAGCTGCGCCACTTTCGGCGTGGTGTAGATGCTGACGAATTCATATCCGGTTTCCGGGCAAGAGGGGAACTGTCGGACGAGGTTGAGGCGATCCACCTCAAGTCTCAGTTCGCTCGCCAGCACGCGATGCGCGGCGTCGATGTTGGACTCGTGCGGCAGGGTATGGCCGCGTGCGGAGACGTCCCATCGCCCGGGATAGAAACGTTTTCTGGCGCTGCGTTTTTGCAGGAACAGCTTGTTCTGCTGGTCGTAGACGAGCACCTGAACCGAGCGGTGCGGCAGCAGTTGGCGATGCACTTCGTCACGGGACAGCAGCGCGATGGGGCGATTGGTATCGTCCATCACTTCCTGCAGTTCTTCCTGTGTGGCATTATTTTTTGATTTTTCGTGCATCTGTGAGGTCCGAGGGCTTTTGTCGCGCAGTGAAAACGTGTATACACAAGATCACGCCGTTTTTCCAGCATGGAATGGAGAGCGGTTTGCCGGAACAGTCATGAAGCATTTGACAATTTTCACAGCCGGAGCCGATGAGGTGGCCGGCATTCTCCGTGTCGAGCATGCCTGCTTTGAGTGCCGCTGGGCTCGGAGTCAGTATCTGTCGGGCCTCGAGCGCGGAACCCTCAGGCTCAAGGCGGCATCGGACAGCGCAGAGGTGACCGTTGGATACGTCGCCTATTCCTGTGTTGCCGGAGAGATGGAGATTCTCAATATCGCCGTCATGCCCGAACACAGACGAGGCGGTGCGGGTAGGCGTCTGTTGCAGGCCGCACTGGATGACGGCGCGGAGAACGGTGTACAAGAGTGTTTTCTGGACGTCCGCGCTTCGAACGTCCCGGCCATCAGTCTTTATGAGGAATTCGGTTTTGAAATGACCGGCAGGAGAAAGCGCTACTACCCCGACAACCGGGAAGACGCGCTTCTGTTCCGTCTGGATATGGGGGAGTGTCCCCGGGATAACGCTGGAGCATAATAATGCAATACATCGATCAAATGGACATCAAGGGAAAGAAGCTTCTTTTCCGAGTGGATTTCAACGTGCCTCTGGATGGCTCGACCATTACCGACGACAACCGAATCCGTGCGGTAGTGCCCACGCTTCGCTATGCCTTGGAGCAGGGCGCGGCGGTCATCGTCTGCGCGCACCTCGGCAAGCCCAAGGGGCAGGTCGTTTCGTCCCTGACGCTGGCACCGGTCGCCGGACGGCTCGGCGAATTGCTGGATACCGAGGTGACGCTGGCGCCCGATTGCGTCGGTCCCGAGGCGGAGTCCATGGCCGCCTCCCTTCAGCCGGGGCAGATCATGATGCTCGAGAACCTGCGCTTCCACAAGGAAGAGCAAGGCAAGACCGTGGAAGATCGTGGCGATTTCGGCAAACGGCTCGCTTCGCTGGCGGATATTTACGTCAATGACGCTTTTGGTGTGGCTCATCGCGCCAACGCCTCTGTGGTGGACGTCCCAGCCCACGCCGATGATTGCTGCATCGGCTTCCTCATGAAAAAGGAGTGGGAGTATCTCGGGACAGCGCTAGCCGACCCCAAGCGTCCGTTCGTGGCGGTTTCCGGGGGCGCGAAAGTTTCGTCCAAGCTGGGCATTCTGTACAATCTGCTCGGCAAGGTCGACCACATCATCATCGGCGGCGCCATGGCCAACACCTTCCTCGCCGCACAGGGACACGGCGTGGGCAACTCCCTCGTAGAAAACGACCTTTTCGACGAGGCGCTCAAAATCATGGAGACCGCGCGTCAGAAAGGGTCGCAGATTCATCTTCCCGCGGATTTTGTTTACGCTGCATCGCCCGACGCGGACAAAGCCGAAGGAACCTGCGGCTCGGACTGTATCCCGGAGGACATGATGGTTCTGGACATCGGCCCAAAGAGCGTCGACGCCTTCAAGAAGGTACTTGACGGAGCCGGAACCGTGGTCTGGAACGGTCCCATGGGTCTCTTCGAGACGCCAGCCTTTGCCGAAGGCTCCATGGAGCTTTGCCGTGCCATGGCGGACATGCCGGAAGCCGTCACCATCGTAGGCGGCGGGGATACGGACGCCGTGGTGCACAAGGCCGGACTGACCGAACGGTTCAGCTTCATCTCCACCGGCGGCGGCTCTTTCCTCGAATTTCTGGAAGGCAAGGAATTGCCTGCCTTTAAAGCTCTCAAGGAGTGTTTTGCCAAATGAAAAAACTGATGGCAGCCAACTGGAAGATGTACAAGGACAGGGCGGACGCCCTGTCCACGGCGCAGGAGCTTCGCAACCTCGTCTCCGAAAAGCTCCCCGAAGATCGCGAAGTGCTGGTGTTTCCGCCGTTCACCTCCATTGACCGCGTGGCAGAGGCCTTTTCTGGTGCTCAGGGTTTTTATGTGGGCGGACAGGATTACTACCTGCATGAAGAGGGGGCCTATACAGGCGAGATTTCCCCGTCCATGCTCAAGGATGCCGGAGCGGCCTGGGGATTGACCGGTCACTCGGAAAGGCGTCATGTGCTGGGCGAAGATGATGAGCTGGTGGGACAGAAGACTGCTTACGGGCTCCAACAGGGGCTGAGCGTGTGCCTGTGCATCGGTGAGACCATAGAGCAGCGTAAGGGTGGAAAGGTTCAGGACGTCATCGACCGTCAGCTTGAGGCGGGCGTGCGCGATGTCGATCAAAGTCTCGACCCCGCACGGCTCGCCGTTGCCTACGAGCCCGTCTGGGCCATTGGCACGGGAGAGGTGGCAGGCCCCGAGGAGATTGAGGAAGCCCATCGCCTGACCCGAAAAAAGCTTCTGGACCTCTTTGGCGATAAAGCCAATGAAATCAGAATATTGTACGGAGGAAGCGTCAAGCCAGCCAACGTGTCAGGGATTATTTCCCTTGACAATGTGGACGGAGTGTTGGTAGGAGGCGCGAGCTTAGCGAGTGACAGTTTCGCCGAGATTGTGCTCGGGTAGTCACATTTAAGCGAACACGTCGAAAATACAAGGGATCTGATTTTGGAAACCATCGTCATCACGATACATGTACTGGCCTGCGTCTTTTTGATCGCCATGATTCTCCTTCAGTCCGGCCAAGAGGGCATGGGAGTCATCTTCGGCGGCGGTAGCAGCACCATGTTCGGCAGCTCCGGAGCGGGCGGCCTTCTTGCGCGCATCACCGCAGGCCTTGCGGCAGTTTTTTTAATTACTTCCTTGACATACAACGTCCTCACTGGCAACAAGGTCGCCGACGAAGAGTCGATCATGCTGGACGGTGAAAACGTTACCGCTCCGGCTCCGGAGCAGCAGAAAGCTCCGGGCGTCAAGTTCCTTGATACCGAAAAGAATCCGGACGCCGAGAACGAATAGTTCAAGCGAATATACGCCGAGGTGGTGGAATTGGTAGACACGCTGTCTTGAGGGGGCAGTGGGAGAAATCCCGTGGGGGTTCGAGTCCCCCCTTCGGCACCACGAATTCAAAAGGGTCGCAACGTACGTTGCGACCCTTTTTCGTTTCTGTTCAATCTGACGGTTGTCTCGCTCTGGCCCGGGGATGATCGGCTCCGGTCATGGGGTGATTCAAGCTGCTTCACCATCTTTGAAGCGTTGCTTGAATCTTTTTGCTCTAGAAATGCTGTATTTCTGTGCTCCGGCATGAGCACGACACGATTGTGGCCAGGGGATTCAAGTATTGTCGACCAAGGCTGGTGCTGTGCTGATGCCCATGCTTCTCATTTTCTGAACGGGTGTATGGACACACGCCTGAAGGCTTGGCAAGAAATTGAAAAAACGCTCAAAAAAGGGTTGACTTTTGGAGCGTTACAGGACAAATACAGTCCTCGCTTTCACACATCGCGCCGAGGTGGTGGAATTGGTAGACACGCTGTCTTGAGGGGGCAGTGGGAGAAATCCCGTGGGGGTTCGAGTCCCCCCTTCGGCACCACGAAATTGATAAAGGCTGCAACCACGGTTGCAGCCTTTTTTGTTCATGGATGGAATGGCCAGAAGTACGGGATGAACAGCGAGGCCGTGATCCAGACGAAGAGCGCCAGCGGTATCCCGAGCCTGAGAAAATCCGTGAAGCGATAGCCGCCGGGTCCGTATACGATCAGGTTGGTCTTGTAACCGATGGGCGTGGCATAACAGGCGGAAGCGCCAAAGGCGATTCCGATGATGAACGGCCTTGGATCGACTTCTAGTGCGGTTGCGGTGGCAACTCCTATCGGTACGAGAAGCACGGCGGTGGAGTTGTTGCTGAGAAAGTGAGAGAGCAGACTGGTCAGGAATATGAACGCGCTGAGGATGACATGCGGCTCCTGGCCCCGGAAGAGCGAAAGAAAGGTGTCGGCATAAAGCAGGTCCGCTCCTGTCTTCTGTAACGCCGCGCCAAGGCTGATGGTCCCTATGATAAGCATGAGTACCTTCACGTCGATGGATTGGTAGGCCTCTCGAATGGTGAGGCAGCCTGCCACGACCATGGCGAATGCCGCGGCAAACGCACCTTCCAGTATGTTGAGCGTCCCGGACGCCACCAGCGCGACCATGATCCCGAATATGACAAGCGCGGCCGGAGCTCTCTTCCAGTTGATGAGATCGAAGGCGACCTTGTCGTTAAGGGTTATGAAGTCTTCTGTCCGGCGTGTTCGTTCGAGTGTGTTCTCGTCGGTCCTCACCAGAATGATGTCTCCTATGCGCAGGGTCATGTTGCAGGCAGAATCCCAGGCGTAATGGTGTCTCCTGCGCTTGATGCCGATGAGTTGCGCGTTGCCCAGCGCTGAGATGACGGCCTCACCAGCTTTTGCTCCCTGCACATTCGATCCGGCGGGAATCAGCAGTTCCGCCATTGCGGACCCTTTGGGCGGTTCGTTCTGCTCCGTTTCCGAGCAGGCAGGCTGAATTGCATGGCCTTTTTCCACTATTCGCGTCAGGTCGTTTGCCGAAGCCTTGACCAGCACGAGGTCGCCCGGAGCCAGCGTGATGGGGGCCTTGTGGTGGAATATCTTCTGACCGCGATATACTTCATTCAACTCCATGCCTTCATATTCCGGGGCGAAACCGTTTTCGGGGCTTCGACCGACAAAGGGGCTGCCCTCGGGAATCTGAAGCTCTGAGAGGTACAGGTCGGCATCGTCTTCATCCGTTGAATGGACCGTGTCGTACTCCGGCATGAGGTAGTGGCCGAAAAAGTAGATGACGAGACCGCCCGCGATCGCAATGGGAACGCCCAGCTGCGACAGTTCGAACATGCCGATGGGATCGTTGCCCATGCCCGCAGCGACATCGCTTACCAGAATGTTGGTGGAGGTGCCGATGAGTGTACAGGTTCCAGCCAGAATCGATATGTATGAAAGGGGGATGAGGAATTTTGAGGGGGCAAATCCGTAGCGGATGCATACGGTCATGATGATGGAAATGAACAGCACCACCACCGGCGCGTTGTTCAGAAAGGCGGAGAGAGTGCCGACAAGGATGAGGCTCAGGAGCATGAGCCTTGAGGCGTTGCCCTGCGTATAGTGCACCGCGAGCCGGGTGACCATGTTCAGCGAGCCTGTTCTGACGAGCCCCTTGCTGACCACGAAGAGCGCGCCGACAGCAAGCGGCGCGGGGTTGGCGAACCCCGCAACCGCCTCTTTCGGCGAGAGCAGTCCGGAAACCATCAGCACCGCGATGATGCCCAACCCCGTCACGTCCACCGGGAGCCGCTCCGTGACCAGCAGAATCACCGAGACAGCAAGAATGACCGTGACCAGAATGACTTCCGGTGTCATGCCCGCCCCTTATCAGTTTCCTTTCCAGCGCAGCTGGTAGAGATCGGTTCGTCTGCTCTCCGCGTTTCGAACGCTTCCCTTTGCCCTCAGGCTCTTGATGAGGTCCATGTCCAGGTCGGTGATCAGCACGGTTTCGTTGCCCGGAGTGGCCTCGGCGGCGATGCCGTTTCGCGGGAACGAGAAGTCCGAGGGCGTGAAGACCGCGGACTGCGAATACTGAATCCCCATGGTCTCCACCTTGGGGATGTTCCCGACGCTGCCGGAAATTGCTACATAGCATTCGTTTTCGATAGCCCGCGCCTGTGCGCAGGTCCGCACCCGCATGTAGCCGTTGTCCGTGTCTGTCCAGAAGGGGACCAACAACAGACGCATGCCCCGTTCTGTCTGGATGCGGGCCAGCTCCGGGAATTCGACGTCATAGCAGATCAGGATTCCCACCCGGCCAACGTCGGTGTCGAATACCTTGATGGAGCTTCCGCCGTTGAGCGCCCAGCTGGAATCCTCGTCCGGGGTGATGTGCAGCTTGTACTGCGAGTCCCACGTCCCGTCGCGGCGGCAAAGGTAGCTCACGTTGTAGAGCAGGCCGTCTTCACAAATCTCGGGGACGCTCCCGGCGATGATGTTGATGTTGTAGGAGATGGCCATGTCCAGCATTTCCTGCCGCATGCGTTCGGTGAATCCGGCAAGCGAGCGCATGGCCTGCGCTGGGTGTTCGTCGGAGAACATGTGGATCAGCGGGGCGTTGAGCAGCTCGGGAAAGACCACGAGGTCCGACTTGTAGTCGGCCACGGTGTCCACGAAGAATTCGGCCTGCTGCATGAAGTCTTCAAAGTTTTCGAAACGCCGCATCTGCCACTGGACTACGCCCACTCGCGCGACGGACTTGGTACCCCCGATGAGTTTGGTGGTTTTTTCATAGCCGATGTTCACCCATTCCGAGAGTACCGCATAGCCGCAGGATGGTTCGTCTTCGTCCCAGTAGTGCTTGAGCAGGCGCTTGACCTGAAAACCGTTGGCGAGCTGGAATGAAAGGACCGGGTCGTAGAGCTCCTGCCGCTGCACGCGTTCGATGTATTCCTTGGGGCTCATTTCGGCCTGATGCTTGGAGTAGCCGGGGATGCGACCGCCGATGATGATTCCCTTGAGGTTGAGTTGCTCGCACAGCTGCTTGCGCGCGTCATAGAGGCGGCGGCCGAGGCGCATGCCGCGGTATTCGGGGTCCACGAATATTTCTATTCCGTAGAGAAAATCGCCGTCAGGGGAGTGGCGACGCATCATGCCGTCGCCGGCGACGTCGTCATAGGAGTGGTTGAGGCCCACCACGGCCATGTCCACGATCATGGTCAGCGCGACAGCCACGGGCTTGCCGTTGTCATCGATGCAGATCTGCCCTTCGGGAAATTTCTCCAGCATGGCCGCGAACTGCTCGCGGGTCCACGGTTCTGTCATGGTCCGGTATATGCGAAGCTGCATGTCACGGACATGCTCATAGTCGTCCATGCTCAAATAGCGCGGACTGAGCTTGTGGTCGTCGGGAAGCATATTATCTCCATTCTATGGTTTTCTTCAGTTCTATCCATTTTATGCAGTTGCCGAGCCTGATGTCATCCCTTTTATACGGGCGATGAATGACAAGAACCCCGTCCTACGGCAGGGCGGGGTTCTTCTTCGTTGATCTGGATCAGAAGGGATACTGCAGGGCGTCTTCGGAGCTCTTGCCGCCGTCCTTCTTGTCGATGGCACTCAGCCGGGCTTTGGCCGCCTCGCGCTGTTCCTTTCGGTCGGCGTTCTTGGCAACCGTCCTGAGCAGCTTTCTCGCCGTGTCATAGTTGCCGCGGCTTTCATAGATCATTGCGGCCCGGTACATGGCCGTGAGCGACCAGATGCTCTGTTCCGGATACTGCCACGCCAGTCTGAGGTAGTAATCGAGCGCCTTGCTTTTGTCGCGCATGGCCTGACGGCCTTCGCCCAGCCAGAAGAGGATTTCCGCCTGGAATTCACGGGGGTATGTGTCCTTTTCGGCCCAAAGGCTTGCCAGCTGGGTTTCTGCCTCCTGGAACCTGCGCTGCTGCTGAAGCATGAGCGATACACGCAGCCTCGTGATGGGCTGAATCGGCTCACCCGTTTTGGTCAGCCTCCGGAAGGTCTCCCACGCCTGCTCCTGTTTGCCGGCTTCAAGCTCCAGACGCGTGCGCGCATCGAGACGTTTGGCCCGAAACTCCTTGGAGAGCGAGTCTGTGTCCATCCGGTTCAGGTAAAAAGCAGCCAGCTGCAAATCCTTGGCATCGATGGCGCGATCCGCAAGGTAGAGCAGGGCGCTTCTTCCGAAATCGGTGCCTGTGAACAGGGTGGCCGCCCGCCGGGCAAGTGTTTCCTGTGGCTCTTTGTTCAGCTCCTGCTGCCATGCGGCGAGTACGATCAGCCTGTCCAGCGGCCAGTCGTCTTCAGCGGCATCTTCTAGGGAGCTCGGGGTCAGGGAAATCCAGAAGGGCGCTTCGCCGTTGGCGGGGGAGCGCTCGGACCCTGCAGCCACAAGCCCTGTGATGACGGGGTATTCCACAGCGGCGCGCGGGGGATTGTCGGAAACGGTCCTGGCTATGGGTGTATGGAAAGCCAGCATCCCCGCAGCCTTGAGGCTGACCGGGAGCTGTTGCCTGTCCACGGAGTTCCAGAGTGATTCGGCCCGATGCGTGTCGCCGTTTGCCAGTGCGAGCGCAAGAGAAAGATTGTCGATCAGCGCCGCCATCTGTTCAGAAATGAGTAGCGAACCTTTTTCCTGATCAAGGGCTCTCTGAGCGCGGGTGTATTCCATCCCGAGAATCTTGTCGCGGAATTTGAGCCACGGTGAAGATTGCGGATCGCCAACCAGCCATGCGGAGTTGTCGTTGCCTAGCTGCGAGGGCACATTGCCGCTCCAGAAGGCGCGGGCCTTGAGGAAGCCGCCTTGCTTCAGCGGGTCGACATCTTCCGGGGCCTTGCCGCGTTGAACATAATCCACGAAGGCCCGCCAGAAGGTCTTGAGCGCGGGGCGGTCCAATTCATTAATGGAAGACAGGGCCTTGTCAAAACGGGTGAGACTCGTATCGGCAAGAACGGTTGTGACTGTCCGAGTCGCATTGGCGCTCACGAACGGGACATAGTCTTCCTTTTCAGTTGCATGGCTGACGGGGAGGGCGGCTTTTCCGGTTTCTACCTGCCACGCGGTGTTGGCATCCCTCCAGAAGGAGTCGGAATCCATGGAGTCGCCATGTTCCAGAAGCATTCCGAGGACATCAAGCGATGACTGGCGGGAGAGGGAGAAGTTCGATCTCGCTGTCCAGAACAGCTTGCGCCAGACATCTCGCCACAGCGGCTTGAGGCCGGGCTCGGCGCGGAAGCGATCTTTCGCTTCGCCCTGATCCGGCTCCACATCCATGGAACGGCTGAACCAGAGAACGGCCTTTTCTGCCTGGCCGAGCGCACGATGGGCCCTGCCGCCGTACCAAAGACGAACTGCTTCGGTGGAGTTGTCCTCGAAAGCAGGGAGCATCTCCACGACCTGAAGGGCCTGAGCCGGAGAGCCTGTCTTGAGGTATACGCGGGCCCGGTCCAGCTGGTCGGCCGGAGTGTCGCTCTCACGGGCAGAGAGGGTTTCTTCGACCTTGTCCCACGCGCCGTAGTCTTCCAGCCACTTGTCAAAACTGTCCTTCGGTGCGGCATTGGCCGTAGTCGCGGCCACGCCAACCAGAAGGGATGCGAACAGGAGTTTCTTCAGTTTCATGTATCCGCCATTTGCGTTTGAGGCCGTTGCTGCGACCATTGATTTCACTGACCGGGAAGATAACCGGAACACGGGCGTATTTCAAATTCCTTGGTTGAAGGGAGTCCGTTGATGATGGCGAAGGTGCTTGACCAGGAATAAGTCGAATGCCCAAGATGTTTCATTTCCTCGGAAACAGCCGGGAATCTGGTTGGAAGGTATGGTTTTCGGCGCCGGCGCAGGAGGTTCGAGCATTAGTTGCTGCAAATGTTGTTCAGGATCGTTTCTGACAGAAGAAGCAATGTTGGCTGAAGGTCAGTGAAGGACTGTATGCAAAAAAGGCTGAGATGGGATTCTAAGGAGAAAGATGAAATCGATAACCCATCGTCACCCAAGGCAGGGTTTAAAGTTAACATAATTTACATTATGAGACAAACAAACATTACGTGGTGGGGTGTGAAGTTGCGGTTGTTTTGATGTCTCGTGAGATGTTGAGGGGTTGTTTGATCTGGGTGGGTGTAAACGATCGGCGGTTATCGGTTAAAGCGGTCGAGATGGAACGGGTGTCTGGATTTTGTACAGGAGGTGCCGGTGCCCACCTATGGTCCCAGTGTTCATTAAGTCTCTTCTGGAGGTGTCCCGCTGCCACCTGTCTGCCTCGCCGTCGCACGCTCTTCACTTGTCTCTGCTTGGGTGCGCCCTTTTTTGTGTCGAGTCGTCGATCCGTTGTTGAAGTTGTGTTTGCACTGAGAGTGTTCTCGTGTAGACAGGTGACTAAATCAATGTCTGAGACAGGGAGTTATGGAGGAGATGGAGGGTTTTGTCAATCGACTAAATTGTCATTTGCCTTCTGCGTTTGTCCGCTGACTTGTTCTCTGTTGCCTTGTAAATATCTTTTTTTGGCAAAAAAAAAATGCCCCGCCCTACGGGCGGGACATTCTGCTTCTCATGGGCTTTCGGAGCGTTACTGCTCTGTCTCTTCCTCTTTGGCGGCTTTCTCCTCCGCCTCGGTGTCGATGGCTTCAATCTGCTTGAGGTATTTATCGCGGCATTCATAGGAGCAGAAGTGATGAAGCTGCTCCCCTTCCCTGACGCGAATCGTGCCCTCGGTGCTGACGAAGGTTCCACAGACCGGGTCCTTGACCATGCTGCCGGTCTTGACCTGCTCCTTGAACTCTTTTTTCTTGTCCATTTCCTTTTTCTTCTTGTCGCCCATAAAGAGCTTGTAAAGCAGAAAAAGGGCGATACCGATCACGAGGAACTTGAGCACAGCGCCCTCCGAAAGTGTTGCGGCAGATCAGTCCTGCCAGATCCTGTTGCCTTCCATCCTGAATTCGATCTTGCCGAGCGCTTCGGATACGCCGGTTCCGTCCGGAAAGGCGAAATCGGGCGCAATCTCGTTTAGCGGCACGAGCACGAAGGCCCGCTGCCGCGCTCTGGGGTGCGGCAGGTCGAGGTAGCCGGTCTGCTGTTCCAGATCGCCCCAGGCGATCAGGTCCATGTCGAGCACTCTAGGGCCATTGGGCTCCTGCCGGGTACGCCCCAGCTGCCCTTCAATGGCCTGCAGGCAGGACAGAAAGCCTTCGGGGGACCATATCTCCGGGTCCACCGCCAGTTCTATCACCTGATTGGTGAACCAGGACTGGTCCTTCTTCTCCTGCGGCTCGGTCTCGTAAAGGCCGGACATCTTTTTCAGGGTGATGTCGTCGCCGTATGCTTCGAGCCTCGAGAGGGCATCATTGAGGTTGTCCTCCGTGTCTCCCACGTTGGACCCCAGCCCCACGAAGACTCTTACAGTTTGGATATCCGTGATACCGCCTCCTTGAGCAGATCATTGTTCACGGTGAGCGAGATGCGGAAGTAGCCCTCGCCCGGAGTCCCGAAGCCGTTGCCGGGAGTGAGGACGACGCCTGTCTGTTTCAGGACGTTGGTCACGAAGTCGGCGGAAGTGTTGCCTTCAGGGACTTTTGCCCACACGTAGAAGGACGCCTCGGGGACGCGGTGCTGGATGCCGATGTCGGAAAGGGCCTTGCACACCACGTCGCGGCGTTCCTTGTAGATGGCACGGAACTTCTCAGCATGCGGCTCGCCGTGACGCAGTGCGGCGATGCCCGCCTCCTGCACGGCCTGGAAGATGCCGGAGTCCACGTTTTCCTTGATTTTTCCAAGGCCGGCGATGAGCTGTTCGTTGCCCACTGCCATGGCGACGCGCCAGCCGGTCATGTTGTAGGTCTTCGAGAGCGAATGGAACTCGATGGCCACATCCTTGCCGCCTTCCACTTCGAGAATGGACAGGGGTTTGTTGGACGGATCATAGTAGATCTCGGAGTACGCGAGGTCGGAAACGACAATCACATTGAACTCCTTGGCCTTCTGGACGAGACGCTCGTAGAATTCCTTGGTGGCGGTGGCCGCGGTCGGGTTGTTCGGGTAGCAGACGAAGATCATCTTGGCGCGTGCCCAGGTGTCGTCGTCAACTGCGTCGAGATCCACGAGGAAGTCGTTCTCCTCGAGGAGCGGCAGGAACTGAACTTCGCCGCCGGCAAAGCCGGTAGCGGCCGGATAGACCGGGTAGTTCGGGGTTGCGACCAGAACGAGATCGCCCGGGTTGACGTATGCCAGCGGGAAGTGCGCGATGCCTTCCTTGGAGCCGATGAGGCTGACCACTTCGGATTCGGGGTTCAGCTCAACGTTGAAGCGCTGCCGGTACCAGTCGGCAACGGCGGTGCGGTATTCCAGCATTCCCACGTAGGAAGGGTACTGATGGTTCACCGGCTTCTTTGCCCCTTCGTGAAGGGCGTCGATGATGAATTCGGGAGTCGGCAGATCCGGGTCGCCGATGCCGAGGCTGATGATGTCTATTCCCTGTGCTGCGACTTCGGCCTTGGCCTTGTCGATGGCTGCAAAGAGATAAGGCGGCAGCGTGGCGAGACGGTCCGCAAGCTTGAATTCAGGCATTGATTTACTCTCCTTCCTAACCTGATTATTTGAACAAGGAGTTTACATAAATGGAGCGATGGCGGCTGTCAACCGAGAGCCGCCGGGCTTGCCGACGTCCGCTGGGCGGTGTATATCATTATTTGATCAACCCTCAGATGAAAGAAAGCCCTTTCCTCCGTATTTCAAACCGTTAGCGTGATAATACCGTGAGCAAGAGAGAAACCGAAACCACTGCCCTTTCCCACCCATGGGTGGACCGCTACCTCGAAAACCTGTTGGTGGAAAAGGGGCTGTCAGAAAACAGCCTCGAAAGTTATTCCGGTGACATGGACGCTCTGCTGGGCTACCTGCATGAGCGATCCATCCCTCTCGACTCGGTGGATGCGGACGTGCTTTTCCTGTATCTGACACAGCTCAAGTCGCGAGGACTGAAAGGAAAATCAATTGCCAGGCACCTGTCCAGCCTGCGCGGATTCTTTGCGTTCTGTGCCGACGAGGGATTCTGCCGCGAGAATCCGGCCGCCCTGCTGGACAACCCGAAGCTGACGCGGGACCTGCCGGAGGTGCTCTCCCGCAAGGAAGTCGAGGCCATGCTCGTCCTTCCGGACCCGCGCACCAAGCTCGGCGCACGGGACAGGGCCATGCTGGAACTCATGTACGCCGCCGGTTTGCGCGTCTCTGAAGTCATCGACCTGCGAGTGTTGGATTTTGATCCACAGACCGGAGTTCTGCGTATCTTCGGCAAGGGCGCCAAGGAGCGCCTTGTACCCGTGCATGATACGGCTCAGGAGATTCTATCCGATTACATTGACACCGTTCGTCCAACATACCGTCCCGTCACGGATCATATGTTCCTGAACCGCTCGGGCCGGGGGCTCACGAGGCAGGCTGTGTGGAAGCTCGTGAAGCGATGCGCCGCAAAGGCCGGGGTCGAACGGCCCGTGTCGCCCCACACATTCCGCCACTCCTTCGCCACCCATCTGCTCGACGGAGGCGCGGATCTGCGCACCGTACAGATACTGCTTGGTCATGCCGATATTTCGGCTACGGAAATATACACGCATGTTCAGGACGGCAGGCTCAAGGACCTTCACCGCTCGTTTCATCCCCGCTCCGACGGCTGATTTCTTTGACGCGGCCCGTGGTCTGCGGTACTTCCGGATATCCCTATGAATAAAAAAGCATCCAAAATACAGGCACGCACGGTCATCACCGCGCACGCCAACGCCGACTTCGACGCTCTGGCCGGAATCATCGCGGCCAGCAAGCTCTACCCCGACGCCGTTCTCATTTTCCCCGGCAGTCAGGAAAAGAACCTGCGAAACTTCTACATCCAGAGCACCACGTATCTCTTCAATTTCAAAGCCTTCAAGGATATCGACCCCGACTCCGTCGAGCTGCTCGTGGTGGTGGACACCCGGCAGCGGTCCCGTCTGGCGCATGTGAAACCGCTGCTGGAGAAGCCGGACATCACGGTTCACACGTACGACCACCACCCGGACTCTGACGAAGACCTTGAAGCGGATCAGGAGGTCCTGCTGCCATGGGGCTCTTCTGCCGCCATCCTCGTGGCGGAGATGAAGAAGCGTGGCATCGAGGTCGGGCCGGAAGAGGCTACCATCATCGGCCTGGGAATCTACGAGGATACCGGAGGTTTTTCCTTCTCCACCACCACGCCGCACGACTTCGAGGCCGGTGCCTGGCTGTGCGAGCGGGGCATGGACCTTCAGGTCATCTCGGACATCCTGAGCCGCGAGCTTTCCGCCGAGCAGATATCCATTCTGGGGGACCTGCTCAATCACGCCACCACGCACGACATTCACGGCGTCGAGGTGGTTGTCACGGAAGTCAGCACGGACACGTTCGTGCCGGATTTCGCCTTTCTCATTCACAAGATGATGGACGTGGAAAACATTCAGGTGCTTTTCGCGCTCGGGCGCATGGGCGACCGCATCCATCTTGTGGCGCGCTCCCGCACGCCCGAGGTCAACGTGGGGCTGATCTGCTCTTCGCTCGGCGGCGGCGGCCACGCTCAGGCGGCTTCGGCGACAATAAAGGACAAGACGCTGGCCGAAGTGCGGGACGACCTTTTCGCCCTCTTCTACTCCCAGATCGACCCGCGGGTGGTCATCGGCAACATCATCTCCGCGCCGCCAGTGGTTATCGAGGACGACAAGAGCATCGACAAGGCCGTGGAGCTGATGATTCGCTTCGGCCTCAAGGGTGTGCCTGTGGTCAAGGCCGGAACCATGGAATGCGTGGGACTCATCGAGCAGAAGATCATGGACAAGGCCTCCTCGCACAAGCTGGGGCATCTGTCCGTAAAGGAGTACATGGCATCGCGGTTTGAGACCGTCTCGCAGGATGTGGACCTGTATACGGTCATGGAGATCATCCTCGGCAAGCGTCAGCGGATGCTGCCCGTTGTGGAAGAAGGCAGCCTCATAGGCGTCATCACCCGTACGGACCTTGTGAACCTTCTGGTGGAGGAGCCGGCGAGAATCCCCGAATCCCTGCATCCTGAACGCAGCCGGGAACGAAACATCTCCTCATACATGCGGCATCGTCTCGACAAGTCCATGATCCAGATGCTGACGCAGGCTGGCGAGCTCGCCGCCTCCGAGGGATACGAAGTCTACGCTGTCGGGGGCTTCGTGCGCGACATCCTGCTGGACCGGACAAATCAGGACCTTGACCTTGTCGTGGAAGGTGACGGCATCGCCTACGCGAGAAGTCTCGCCCGTGAACTGGGCGGCCGCGTCAAATCGCACAGAAAGTTCAAAACAGCCGTGGTTCTTCTGGAAGACGGCAGGCGAATCGACGTGGCCACGGCCCGGCTCGAGTATTATCAGTACCCCGCCGCCCTGCCCACGGTGGAGCTTTCTTCCATCAAGATGGACCTGTTCCGACGCGACTTCACCATCAATGCCCTCGCCCTGCGCCTAAACCCAGACCGCTTCGGCAACATCGTGGACTTCTTCGGTGCGGAGAGGGATATCCGCAACCGTCGTGTCCGGGTGTTGCACTCACTCAGTTTCGTGGAGGATCCCACGCGGATTCTGCGCGCGGTCCGGTTTGAGCGCCGCTACGATTTCGAGATCGGCGGCCAGACCATGCGGTTGATCAAGAACGCCCTGCAGCTGGAGCTTTTCGACCGGCTTTCCGGCAGCCGCATCTGTCACGAGCTGCAGCTCATCTCGCAGGAGCAGAACCCGACGGCATGTTTCGAGCGGCTGGAGGAACTGAACATCCTTGAAGCCATTCATCCCCTTCTGAAGTTGAATCAGGAGCGCCAGCGTGTACTTGAGGAGCTGGAGCGGGTTCACGTCTGGTACAGCCTGCTCTACCTCGATCAGCCCGCGGACGCTTGGACGTTGTTTTTCCTCGGTCTTACTCAGGGCACGAAGAAGGAAGAGACCCGTGAAATATGCGAACGCCTCTACTTCTCTCCCCGGGAAATGCGAGAAGTGCTGGCGTTGCGGGACATGATCGGTGCCGCGTTCATGACGCTCATGGGCTGGAAGGAGGGAGAGTCGCCGCTGAGCGAGCTGTTCGCCGTGCTTGACCCCATGCCTGTAGAAGGCATCCTGTTCCTCATGGCCAAGAGCAGGAAGGAGTATATACGCCGCAATATTTCGCAGTACCTTGCGCGGCTGCGCGATCTGGAGACCGACATCAGCGGTCAGGACCTGTTGGATATGGGGCTGCCGTCCGGTCCCGCCATGGGAAAAATCCTCGAACGTGTCCGCAATGCCAAGATCGACGGCGAGGTAGAGACGAGACAGGAGCAGCTTAGTTTGGCCTCCAGCATCAAGGACGAACTGGGCGACGAGGCGTACGGTCGCTGAGCCCCTGCTTGCTCTTGCGGCTCAATCCGTGTAAATACGGTCTGTTGGCCGTACCCGGAAGGAGTTGACCCATGCGAGTGCGCAGAATTTCCGTAATCGGTGCGGGTAGCTTCGGCGATGACGACGAAGACCGTCGTCTCGAAATCGAAGCCGTGACGCTCGGACGGCTCATTGCCGAGAACGCTTGGGAGCTGGTCTGCGGCGGGCTCGGCGGCGTCATGGAGGCCGCCTGTCGCGGAGCCTTCGAGGCGGGCGGTATCACGCTCGGATTGTTGCCGGGTCGGGAGCTGGAGTCCGCCAACAGGTGGGTTCGGGTTCCGGTGGCTACCGGACTCGGCCAGATGCGAAATCATCTGGTGGTGCTCAACGGCGCTGCTGCCGTGGCATGCGGCGGCGGAGCCGGGACTCTTTCCGAGATTGGTCACGCCCTCAAGAGCGGCCGCGAGGTCGTGGCGATTGGTAAATGGAGTGAACTCGACGGCGTCATTCCGGCAAAAGACGCTGTCGAGGCTGTGTCGAAACTCAAGATAATACTTGATGGAGAGCGCTAAATAATGGACGTTTTATGGGCACCGTGGCGACTTGATTACATTCTCGGCCCGAAGCCCGACGAGTGCGTGTTCTGCATCCCGCAGCACACCGAGGAGGATGAGGAACGGCTGATTCTGGTCCGGGGCGAACACTGTTTCGTCATCATGAACAAGTTCCCGTATAACAACGGACATCTCATGGTCACCCCGTACCGCCACGTCAGCTGCCTCACCGAACTGACGGACGAAGAGCGCAACGACTGCATGCTCTGGATCAACCGGGCCGTTGACGTCATGAACCGGGCCTTTTCTCCGCAGGGAGTGAACATGGGGCTGAACATCGGCGAAGCCGCCGGTGCGGGGATAGCGGCTCATATGCATTTCCAGATTGTGCCGCGCTGGAACGGGGACTCCTCGTTCATGGCGGTCTTTGGCGAAACGTCAGTCATACCGGAGCATCTGCTGTCCACCTACAGGCGGCTCAAGCCCCTGTTCGAAGAATACCAAGCCTAAGGAGAAAACTTCATGCGTTACTTGAAAGTGTTGGCCCTGATCCTGCTGTTTGTCGTATCCATCCTGTTCTTCAGCCAGAACAACGAGATTCTCGCCCAGTCTCTGGTGCTGAGGCTGGATGTTCCGTATATCGCCGAGCTTCGCTCCGTTCCCCTGCCCTTCTATTTCCTCGTGCTCGGCGGATTCGTGGTCGGCGCTGTGCTGACCATGCTGTATTTCCTGAGCGAAAAGCTCAAGGCGGCCAAGAAGCTGCGCGACTGCAACAGCCGCATGGCCAGTCTTGAGCAGGAACTCAACTCTCTGCGCAACATGCCGCTGAACGAAGAGCCGGTCGGCGCTACTTCCGACAGCGACAACCAAAGCTAGGAAGGTCCCCTTGGGCTGGAATCTATTCGGACGCAAGAAAAAAAGGCTGCCCGGCGAAGACGTCCGGGCAGCCAATAACGCCGTTTCGGGGGCCGCGCCGGTACAGGATACCCGCGCGGCCATCGAGGAGCTGAGCCGTGTCGTCAAGAACGACCCGGAAGCCGTCGAGATTTATCTCGCTCTAGGCAACCTCTACCGCTCGCAGGGCGAGATCGAGCGTGCCATTCAGATCCGCAACAGCCTGATCGTCCGTCCCGGTCTGGATTCCCGCTTCAAGGCCCGGGCACTCTTCGAGCTGGGGCGCGATTTCCGCCGCGGGGGCTTTCTGGACCGCGCCCGCGACGCCTTTCGTCAGGCGCAGGAGGCCGGCACAGACGAGGGGGAGATCCTTCTGGAAAAGGCCAAGCTCAATGCGGAGCGCGGCGCTTACGGTGAGGCCGCCGCGAACTACGGACACCTCGGCCTTCCGCTTCCGCAGGCCCACTACCTTTATCGTCACGCGCTGGATTTGTTTGCGGACGAAGAGCACGCCCGCGGCGTCAAAGCGCTGAGGCAGGCGGTCAAGGTGTATCCGGGAGCATTCGAGGCATGGTCGCTGCTCGTGGTGCAGGAGTTTCGCAGTGGTCACGCTTCGCGCATGGCGTCGTTGCTCGAGGATTCGATGCACTCCATCGAACCGAGGCTTCGTTTCGTGGTTCTGGACGAGCTGTTGGCCGACATACGTCGCGCTGCAGCGGATTCGGACAGCCAAAGGTATGAAAAGGCCGTCCCCACCATGGAGGCTGTGGACACCGTCATCCCCGTGCTCGAGGAGTTGGACCCGGATGTTCTGGTTTTCTACCATGGCGCGCTGTTCCTGACTCTGCGTCATGAGCCGGACGAAGCCCGCAGGTGGCTTGAAAAGGCCCTCGTGCTCATGCCGGACTTCTGGCTGGCGCGCCTCGAACTGTTCGATATGTCTCGCTCCCGCCAGAGCCTGACGCCGTTTTTCAAGGAACAATTGGAATTCTTCATGGGACGCGCGAGAAATGTGCGGCGTTTCTTTTGCAGCCGTTGCGGACTCAAGCGCGATACGATATTCCACATCTGCCCCCGCTGCGGCAGCTGGCATTCCATTACGTTCAGAACGGAGTTCTCCAATTAAGTTCAAGGGATAGGTGTGGCAAAACCCAAAATGACCCCCATGCTGGAGCAGTACCTCCGGTTCAAGGAAGAAAACCCGGACGCTCTGCTCTTCTTCCGCATGGGCGACTTCTACGAGCTGTTTTTCGAAGATGCGGAAACGGCCGCCCGCGAAATGCAGGTGGCCCTGACCAGCCGCAACCCCAAGGACGACAACCCCATCCCCATGTGCGGTGTGCCGCATCATGCGGTGCAGACGTATCTTTCCCAGTTGCTGGATAAGGGGCACAAGGTCGCCATTTGCGACCAGATCGAGGACCCCAAGCAGGCCAAGGGCCTTGTTCAGCGTGCGGTGACCCGAGTGCTGACGCCCGGCACCGTGGTCGAGGATTCCAACCTCACCGCCAAGACCAGCAACCATCTTGCCGCAATCTACTGGGATTCGCAGTCTGGTTCCGGCGGTCTTGCGTGGGTGGATTACTCCACAGGACAATGGTCCGGTCTTCATTCCAAGAAGGAGCCGGAGCTTTGGCAATGGGCCGTGAAGATCAACCCGAGCGAGCTGCTTGTCGTTCAGGGGCGTAATGTGCCTCCGCAGTACTCGGACCTCTCGGCCACCGTCACTCAGCTTCCAGCAGGGGCGTTCTTCGACCGCACGTCGGCCGAAGAGCGCGTACTCAAGGCTCAGGAGGCGGCCAGCCTCGACCTGCTGGACCTGGACGGCAAGCCCGAGCTGGTGCGCTGTTGCGGCGCCCTGCTCGCCTATCTGGATCAGACGCAGAAAGGAAATTTCAAGCATCTCGGTGAATTCAAGCCGCTCAACCTCGGCAAGCATCTGCTGATAGACGAAGTCACTGAGCGCAACCTGGAGCTGTTCCGTCGTCTTGACGGCAGAACGGGCAAGGGAACCCTCTGGAAGGTTCTTGACCGTACCATGACCCCCATGGGCGGACGGCTTCTTGAGCGCTGCCTGCGTCAGCCGTGGCGCGAACTCGGTCCGGTGGTCAAGACGCAGGAGACCGTGGCGTTTCTGCATGGCGATGACGGGCTGCGCGGCGAACTCCGCTCCGCCCTCGACAGCGTCTACGACATGGAGCGCCTCTCCACCCGCGTGACGCTTGGGCGGGCCACTCCCAAGGATTTCACCGCCCTGAGGCGCAGTCTCTCCGTGCTGCCTAACATCCGCTCCATGCTGGAGCGGGTTACCGAAGCTCCGCAGCTGCTGGCGAGATTGCTCAAGGGCTGGGACGACATGGAGGACATCCACCTGCTGCTCGAGTCCGCGCTCGTGGACAGCCCCCCGGTTGTCATCACCGAGGGCGGCCTCTTCCGGCAGGGATATGACGCCAAGCTGGACGAGCTCATTGAGCTCACCGACCACGGCGAAGCCAAGCTTCAGGAGCTGCACAAATCCGAGACAGAAAACAGCGGGATTCCCAAGCTCAAGCTCGGTTTCAACAAGGTTTTCGGTTACTATTTCGAGATTTCCAAGGCACACCGTGGCGACATTCCTGAATACTTCATCCGCCGCCAGACGCTGGTGAACTCCGAGCGCTACATCACTCCCGAGCTCAAAGAATTGGAGGAAAAGCTCCTTTCCGCATCGGATGAACGGCGCAATCTCGAGTATCAGCTATTTCAGAATCTTCGTGACAAGCTGGCCGATGCTCGGACGCGTTTTCTCTATATGGCCGATGCCCTCGCCTCCCTTGATTACTGGCAGGGGCTCGCCGAGACCGCTCGCGTCAACGACTGGACCCGCCCCGAACTGCACGACGGCATGGAAGTCGAGATCGAGGCCGGGCGCCATCCGGTGGTCGAGGACGCCATGGGCGCGGCCAACTATATCCCCAACAGCGTCAGTATCAGCCCGGAAAAGCGCATTCTGCTCATCACCGGGCCGAACATGGCCGGTAAGTCCACGGTTCTGCGCATGGTGGCGATTTTCAGCGTCATGTCCCAGATCGGTTCCTTCGTCCCTGCCCGTGGTGCAAAGCTGGGCATGGCGGACCGCGTCTTTTCGCGGGTCGGCGCCTCCGACAATCTTTCGCAGGGGCAGTCCACCTTCATGGTGGAAATGATGGAGACCGCGCGCATCCTGAGGCAGGCGACCATGCGCAGCCTCGTCATTCTCGACGAGATAGGGCGCGGCACCAGCACATACGACGGCCTTTCGCTTGCCTGGGCCGTTGTCGAAGAACTCGCCACACGCGCCCGGGGCGGTATCCGCACGCTCTTCGCCACCCATTACCATGAACTGACCACGCTGGAGGGCAAGATTCCCGGCCTGCGGAATCTGAACATAGCGGTCAAGGAATGGAAGGGGGATATCGTCTTTCTCAGGCGGCTGGTCCCCGGCCCCGCCGATCGTTCATACGGCATCGAAGTGGCCCGTCTGGCGGGGGTTCCGAGAACCGTTGTCCTGCGTGCCCGCGACGTCCTTGCGGAACTCGAGAAAAAATCGCAGGATGAACGAGTCGGCGGCAAAGTGGAAAACGCCACCCAGACGCTGCTTCCCGGACTGGGGGCCCCTGCTCCAGCCAACTGCCCGGAGCCGGAGGAGCATCCGGTCGTCCGTCAGTTGTCTGAGCTTGATGTGGACGGGCTGACGCCCATCGAGGCGCTGACAATCCTCAATCAGTGGAAGAAATCCCTTTAGGGAGATATTTTATGCGGTTATGGATCAACGGTATTGCCGTAACGCTTGTTGCCATGCTGCTCGGCGGCTGCGCCATCGGCGTCAAGAAGTGGCCCGAGGCGGTCAAGGAGGAAGACCGTTTCGAACTCAGGCTGCTTGAAGGAAGCCGCAACGGGCAGTGCATGACCCTCAGGCTCGCCGTGGAAGGAGCGGCGAACCGGCTTGAGAGCGTGCTCGTGCAGTATGAAGTCGTCGGCGATGAATCCGACGAAGGCTGCATCGGCTGCCCCTTCATCCCGCGCGAGGCAGAACTGCTTCAGCCGGGTGATGAAGGTTTCGAGCTTTCCGGCAACGATCTGACCCTGTCCTTCTGTACGTTCGACCCGGACAGGGAATACCGCTTTCGCGTGGCGGGAGTGAACGCGCTTTCATCGCTTCCGTCGGCCACCACCGCTGTGTATGTGGCCGACCCGTCGCCAAGTCAGTAACGGTCAAAAACGGTTAAGGAGACCTGAAAATGCATCATTTCGAATTCCGCGACGGCACGCTTTTCGCCGAAGAAATCGCGGTCAACGAGCTTGCCGATAAATACGGCACTCCCCTTTATGTCTACTCCGCCGCCACTTTCAAGCGGCATTTCGAGGCGTTCGATTCCGCCTTCGACGGGCTGGAGCACATGACCTGCTATTCAGTCAAGGCCAACTCCAACCTTTCGGTACTCAAGCTGCTCGCCTCCATGGGGGCGGGTATGGACATCGTTTCCGGCGGCGAATTGTACCGCGCGCTCAAGGCTGGCGTATCTCCGGAGAAGATCGTCTACTCCGGCGTTGGCAAGAGCGCGAACGAGATTCGCGAAGCCCTCGCGGCGGACATCCTCATGTTCAACGTGGAGTCGCTTGCCGAGCTGGAAAAGATCAACGACATCGCCGATCAGGAAGGCAAGGTGGCCCGGGTCAGCTTCCGCATCAACCCGGACGTGGATCCCAAAACCCACCCTTACATTTCCACCGGCATGAAGAAGAACAAGTTCGGGCTGGACATGGAGCATTCGCTCAAGGCCTACTCCCGCGCCGTCGAGCTACCTGCCATCGAGCCCATCGGCATGGACTGCCATATCGGTTCGCAGCTCACCAGCATCGAGCCGTTCCTCGAAGCCCTGGACAAGCTCATGAACTTCAACGAAAAGCTCAAGGACATGGGCATCGAGATCAAGTATCTCGACCTCGGCGGCGGCCTTGGCATTACCTATGACGAGGAAGAACCGCCGCACCCCAAGGCGTTCGGCGAGGCGCTCACCGAAAAGCTCAAAGACCTGCCCATGACCGTAATCCTTGAACCCGGTCGCGTCATCGCGGGCAACGCGGGCATCATGGTCACCGAGGTGCTCTACACCAAGGAGACCCCGAGCAAGTCGTTCGTCATCGTTGACGGCGCCATGAACGATCTGGTCCGCCCTTCCCTCTACGATTCCTTCCACCGCATCGGCGAAGCCGAACAGCACGGGCGTGAAGAGCGCGACGTGGACGTTGTCGGGCCGATCTGCGAGTCCGGCGATTTCCTCGCCCGCGATCGTCAGCTGCCGTGGGTGCATCAGGGCGAACGCCTCGTATGCTATTCCGCGGGCGCATACGGTTTCACCATGTCCTCCAACTACAATTCCCGCCGCAGGGCCTGTGAGCTCATCGTGGACGGGGACAAGGTGACGGTGGCGCGCAAGCGCGAATCGTACGAGGACCTCATAGCCAACGAGCTGTAATTCCAATGGGCCGGAATCGCAGCGATTCCGGCCCATTTTATTTCATGGCGAGACTCAATACTTTCTATCTTTCTCCGGATTCGTGGCCCGATGAAGCCTCGCAGGGATGCGAGGTCGTTCTACGTGGTCCGGAGGCCCGGCACATGATGACCGTTCTGCGGACGCCGGTCGGCGCTTCGGTGCGGCTCATAGACGGATGCGGCCGCAGCGGGCTGTTCACCCTTCGCGAGGGCAACAAGAACAAAGCTCTCCTGCTGGCGGATGATATCAGCAGATCCAACCGGCCAATGTCCGGCGTAACGCTCGCCCTTGGCTGGAATAAGTCCAAGCGTCGGGACTGGGTTCTTGAGAAGGCCGTAGAGTTTTGTGCTTCAGGACTGGTTTTCTGGCCGGCAGCACGAAGCGTCGGCAAGGTGCCGGCCGAGCCGAAAGAAAGCTGGCATGACAAGATGATTCAGGCTGCCAAGCAGTGTGAGGCCGTGTATTTGCCGGAACTCTCCACTCTTCCTTCGCTGGATGCCCTGCTCGGCCTTGAAGGGTTCGACCGCCGTGTGCTGGCTTGGGAGGATGCCGAGGGCGCGATACTGGGGCCGGAGCATTTTGCAGGTTCCACACTTGTGGTAGTCGGCCCCGAAGGCGGTTTGAGCGATCAAGAGGCTGAGCGGTTCACGGCGACAGGATTTGAAGCCCTGAGTCTTGGTCGAAGTGTGCTTCGCTGGGAGACGGCGGCCATGCACGCCATGAGCCTTGCGCATTACGCACGGGAGAGAACATGATGAAGCTTGAAATCACGGAAAAGCAGCCGCTGGCGGAGAAGATTCGTCCGAAATCCATGGATGAGTTTATCGGTCAGAGCCATATAATGGACCGTATCACGGCCATCATGGAGGCCAAGCGCTTACCGAGCCTTTTGCTGTTCGGTCCTCCGGGGTGCGGCAAATCCACTCTTGCCCTGCTGCTGGCCCGTGCTTCCGGGCGTTCGTTCCTGCGCGTCAGCGCGCCGGAAGCCGGATTGAGCGCGCTACGCAAAAAGCTACCGGGCTACGACGTGCTCATCCTCGACGAACTGCACCGTTTTTCCAAAGCGCAGCAGGACTTCTTTCTCCCGATCCTCGAAAGCGGCGAGATCACCCTGCTCGCCACCACCACCGAGAACCCGTCGTTCAGCGTAACACGGCAGCTCCTTTCACGGCTGCACGTGCTTCGGCTGCGCTCGCTCTCCCGCGATGATCTTGAGCAGGTGGTGCACCGCGGTTGCGCGGAACTGAAGCTGGAGCTCGAAGAGGATTCTGTGAAGCTGTTGGCCGCGCTGGCCTCCGGGGACGGGCGCACGCTACTGAATCTATTGGAGTACACGGCTCAGCTTCCCGAGAGCCAGCGTACTTCGGAAGAGCTCAGGAAGTCACTCCCCGAGGTGGTCATGCGCGGCGACCGGGATGGTGACTCCCACTATGAACTGGCCTCCGCCCTCATCAAATCCATTCGTGGCAGCGATCCGGATGCGGCGCTCTACTACATGACCGCGCTGTTGGAGACCGGGGAAGACCCGCGTTTCGTGTCCCGCCGGTTGATGATCTCGGCTTCCGAGGATGTCGGGCTAGGCGACCCGCAGGCTCTCTCCATGGCGGTGGCCTGCCATCAGGCGGTGGAGGCGGTGGGGATGCCAGAAGGCGGGATTATCATGGCCGAGACCGCCGTCTATCTGGCTCTCGCGCCAAAGAGCAACTCTACCTATTTCGCGTACCGCAACATGCAGAAGGAGATGCGAGAACACGGCGTGAAGCCGGTTCCCCTGCACCTCAGAAACGCGTCCACCGCGTTGCAGCGCGAATGGGGGTACGGGCGCGGCTATCAGTATCCGCACAATTACCCCAAGGCATGGGTGGCTCAGGAATATCTCCCCTCGGAGTTGGAAGGTCGCACCTTCTACCACCCGAAGGATCAGGGCGCCGAGCCAAAGCTCAATGCGTGGTTGCAGCAGTTCAGGAAAGTCAGGAAGTAGCGTCGAGCAGTCTCTGGACTATGGACGCGGCCTGATTCAGCCGTTGCTCCACATTCCCTCTCAGTTCCGTGAAAGGAAGATTTCGGCCGCGCAGTTCTTTGCGAAACTGTTCCTGTAGTTCAGCCCTCTGCTCCGGCCTGTCCCGTTGGCCGTCAGGCTCCCACGGCACGTCGGTTTCGCAGAGAAAGTAATGATCGCATGGCCTTTCCGCCAGCCGCTTTTCTATCCATTCCGGGCACATTCCGTAATAGTGTCGGTTGTATATGACCGATGAAAGCAGGTCGGTATCGCTGATGACCGGATCGACGCCCGCGGCCTCGGCCTCATTCTCGGCTTTCAGCTGCCCTTTGGCTATGGGGACCGCGTCCTCCAGCGTCAGGGCGCCTCCGGCCGCCTCGAAGTATTCTCTGAGATACTCCGGCACAGGCCTCACACCGAATCGATCGGCCAGAGCCCGGGCAAGCGTGGTTTTTCCCGTACATTCGGACCCGGTGACTACGATACGCACCGTCATGCGCTTTTTCCCGTAAATTCTGGGACTTGCATGGTCCTGCGCCACTGAACGTAGCCAACCACCGCCATTGTGGTGTAGACTGCCATAAGAACCGCGTAGCCGTTCCAGCCCTTCAAGTAGTAGATGAAGATGTAAATGATGTCGGCGATGACCCAGAGTACCCAGTTTTCGAGATATTTCTTGGCGAGCAGGTACTGGGCGATGAGACTGACGACCGTGGTCAGCGCATCCCAGAAGGGAAACGACGCATCCAGAACGCGGCTCATGATGAGCCATGTGGGCAGTGTGGCCGCAACGCCGATGAGGCCGAGCCGTATGCCGAGCTTGCGGCTCACGTGCCTGACCCGTAGCGGCGTATGGTCTTCTCCGCCCCGCAGCCATTGGTACCAGCCGTAAAAGCCCAGAATCACGTATACCAACTGCAAAAATGCGTCGGAATACAGCTTCCCGGTGAAAACCACCACCATCCAGATGCCGACGCTGAGGATGCCGAATGGCCAGCACAACGGGTTCTGTCTGACGCTCAGAACAATGTAGATCAGGCCGGTGAGCGTTGAGATGCGCTCCGGCCAGCCCATGGCCGCCACGAAAGAGCCGACAAAGCCGGCGGCGTCGGCAAATACTTCCAGCATTTTGAACCCTTGTGATTTGTTGGAGTCTTGTCGTTATTTGTAGAGCTTGCGCCACTCTTCAAGGAAGAGGATGGCTGTGTCGAGGCCGGAGAGTTCCCCGTGCCGGGAGCGTATCGCCCAGCACAGGTCCTCGAAGGATGTGTCTTCGGGCAGCGATAGTTCAGCCAGGAGTCCCTTGAGTTCGTCTTTGAGTTCCTCGGGGAACCCTTCGGGATACAGCTCGCTTCTTTCCCTTTGCGGAGGCCAGTTGTCAAGGCGTTCCGACACAAAATCCAGTAGCGTGCGCATACGGTTCGCATATGTGTGCTCGGCCAGAACGCGCTCTCTGCTTCTGGCGGCGATCCTCTCTCGTTCCTGCGGGTTGGCCAGATAATATTCGATCTTGTCTTTCAACTCCTCCATGGAATCAAAAACGGCCAGCTCGCCCTCCTTAAAGGCCTCGGGCATGAGCGTACGGCGGTCAACCAGTTGGAATGCGCCGCAGGCCGCCACTTCAAAGGTGCGCGGGTTGATGAAGTCGCCGTGGGTCACGAGCGTCTTGGCCTGTACCGAGGAGTGCAGGTTCAGGTTGATGGCCGAACCGTTGAAGATCTTGACACATTCCTCCGGAGTGACTCGGCGACCTTCCATTTGCAGATATGGCTCCAGAACGTGATCCCCGTCCCATTCCGTGCCCCAGAGCTTGAAGCCCGGACGGATGAGTTCGCGAAAGGCCATGCGGCGGTTGGGATACCCTGCGCCCATGAAGGAAAGCTCGGCGCCGAATTTTCGTCTGTCCACGCCCGAAAGCTCCAGCGGTTCGTGGAAGTCGGGTTGGGCGGCCAGCGGCAGATACAGACCGTTCTGCTGCCCCACCTCCTGCAGCCCTTCCATGATTCCGTCACGCTGGATAACGGCGAAGACGTCATAATACGGGGCGTATGCCTTCCAGTAGGTAAACAGCCGGTAGTCCTCCACGAACCACATGGCCGTGGCCACCTTGTCGCGTCGCAGCCGCTTGAGGGCCTGAATGGACATTGGAGCCTGCGCCATGGACAAAACCAGATCGGGTTCGAAGGTTTCCACCTTGGCGAGTATCGCCTGAGAAACAACCTGCAGGTACGAGTTCTGAAGATAGTCCAGTCGGTCCGTGGTCACTTTGAGGTCTTCCATCGCCTTGTAGGAAGGGTGGAAGTCGGGCGCCTCGAACACCTCGACAAGGTGTCCGCACTCGCGCATCCCCTGCGCACAGAACCTGCCCACCGGGAGGGACCCCCCATACATGGGAAGAACCACCAGAATTCGTAACCGCTTGTCCATACTGTCCTCTAGAATCGGCCTTGTTTCGACCGAAGTTTATATTAGATATTCTCTAGAAAAAATTTAATATACTGTTTTATTTGATTTTATAGACCAGTTCTTGGGTTGGTACAGTTGCTCGGCCAAAGTGGTGTCAAAGGGGTGAATATCAGCATCCCAGACGTTCAGATGGCTGCCGAGAAAGCGTCTGAAGGCCATCCGCGCCTCCTGCTCCATGTCAGTTCCATGCATGGGGCGGAAGGTCAGGCCGAGTGGGTCGAAGTCGGAGTCGAAAACCGTGACCCCCGCCGGAAGGGTCTCCGGTTTGCCTGTGGCAATGAAGCGGGGAAAGCCGGGGTCGGAGAACGGTGCGAGGCATTTTATCCGGTGCGGGCAAGGTGCCGTCTCCAGGCACGGCAGACAGTCCTGTATGGCCTGGTAGACGGTGTGGCCTTCCCCGTACGGACCGGTCTCGAAACACCAGGCGGATGAAAGGAAAAATGCCTGCACCGGGGTGCCGAGATGTGCGGCAAGGTGCATGGTTCCGGTGTCCGGCGTAACCAGTACGTCAAGGCTGCCCACGACCTCGATCAGTCGGTTCCAGTCCGTTTTTCCTGCGAGGCTTCGGGTGCGGTCGCGAAGTGCGGCGGGCATGCAGTTCATGACTTCCCTGCCGACTGGCGCTTCGGACGCGCTGCCGAGCAGCTGCACTGGTCCGGGGTAACGAGCCGCGAGGACGGCAGCCACAGCCGCGAGTTCCTGCGGCGGCAGGGAGCGCCGGGATTCGCGTCCGGCCAGAACGATTCCCGGACCGCCGCCCTTCGCACGAGCCGGTGGATTTACCTCGCAGCCCGGAATCATCGGGCTTGTGTAGGCGGCCCAGAAGTCCGCGATGTTGATGCCGAGCCTGCGGTTGCCGGTCCAGCGCATGGCCATGGCTGCCCACTCGGGGATGACCTCCTGTCCGTTCTCCCAACGGTGGCCGTGCACGGTCTCAGGGTCGAAAAGCGCGGCGATGCGAAAGCCAAGCGGAGAAAAGTTGAGATTGTATACCTCGTCGAACCCAATGGAGCGGAGGGCGTCGAAGGTTTTTCTGTTATCGACGAGGATCGCGCGCATCGCCGACATGGCGTCCAGTGCGGTGGCGTGGGCGGCGATGTCGTGGACGGTGGCCCGGGTATAGATCGATTCGGCAAGCGATTTGAGAGAGTTGTCCACCAATATGTGGACATCGCCGTCCCCTCTGGCGATGAGGGACGCAATCAGTCGCTTTGTCTGCACGAGGTCGCCGAAACGTGCGGCCTGTATGACGAGATACTGCTTCATTCTTCAGGGCTCCAGATTCGTGTTGTACCCGCAACCTGCGGTCATGGCAAGAAATCGGCCTTCGGGACATTTTACAGCGTCCTTTACTTGATGTAATGTTCCGCGATGCATGATTACCCGGTCTTTCTTTCCCTCGAAAACAAACGCTGCCTCGTGGTCGGGGTTGGCGGTGTCGGGCGTCGCAAAGCCGCATCGCTGCTGGACGCGGGCGTCGGCGAAGTGCTGATGCTCGATACGGGGGACCCTGCCCCGGAGGTCCTGCAGCTGACCGGGGGTGGCAATGCGGTTTTCGAGCAGCGCCCTTTTGAGGAACAGGACCTTGAGGGCCGTTTTCTGGTCTTCGCCTGCACGAGCAACGGCGAGTTGAACGCGAAGATTGCCGACATGTGTGAGGAAAGGGGAACCCTCTGCAATATTGCAGATTGTCCGGAGCGGGCCGATTTCATCGTGCCTGCCGTGTTTCGGCGCGGAGACCTGACGCTGGCCATTTCCACGGGCGGTGCCAGCCCGGCGGTATGCCGAATGATACGCTGCGAACTGGACGACATGTTCGGCGAAGAGTATGCCGCGCTCCTGAAGCTCATGGCGCGGCTGAGGCCGCTCGTGCTCGAACTCGGAATGGAAACCGGCCGCAACACCGCCCTCTTCCGCGAGCTCGCTCGATCCGGGCTGCTTGAGGCTTTTGAGCGGCAGGACCTTGACAAGGCCGGACAAATCCTTGAGGAATTTCTGCCCGCACCGATGCGGGACAACATACCGGAGTTGCTTGATGGGCTTGTTTGAAGTGCTGCAACTGGCCGTTATCGGTCTGTATCTGATTGCGAGTGTGCTGCATATCGTGGGCATCGCCGCGGGAAACACGCGTCTGAAGGGAATTGCCGGCCTCGTGACCACAGCCGGGTTCGTCGTTCATTCGCTTGATATCGGGCTGCTGACCGTCAATCAGGCCGAAATGGTCGTCCTGAGCGAAGGAAGTTTCTACATGAGCATCCTCGCATGGGGCGTGATGGTCATCTATTTTCTGCTCTGGTGGCGCTACAAGCTCGATTTTCTTGCCACCACCGCCCTGCCGCTGGCGCTGATCCTGTTCATCACTTCCCTCGCCCTCGGCGGGGTGTCCGTCAAGCTGCCGCCGCAGTTCACCATGCTTTTCTTCTGGTTGCACATCGGCACGCTCGTGCTCGCCCTCGGCCTTTGCGCCATGGGCTTTGGCGCGGGACTGGCCTTTCTGCATTACAACAGGAAAATCAAGACCAAGGCCGGTCTGGCGAGTCTCGGCAAGGACACCCCCTCGCTGAGCATCTTCGACAGGGTCAACGGCATGGCCGTGGGCGGAGGCTTTCCGCTGTATACCGTGGGCATCGTGTCCTCCTACATCTGGTACTGGATCAATCCCGACAAAATGTTCGTCTGGGATATCGTCAAGGTTTCCTCGCTGGCCGTCTGGGTCGCGTTCGCGTACGTGTTCCACCAGCGCATCATACTCAAATGGCGCGGCAGGAAGCCGGCCGTCGGGATGGTCGTCGTCTTTTCCCTGATGGTTGTTTCCCTGATTCATCACGCCCTGACGTTCAAGCCGTAAGTTATGGAAAACAGAATCTATCTCATCGGGCTCAATCACCGCACCGCCGGCGTGGAGGTGCGCGAGAAGTACGCCCTGACAAATACCGAGAACTTCGAGCAGGCCACCCTTGCCAACTGCCCCGTGAAGGAATGTATGGCGCTCTCCACCTGCAACCGCGTGGAAATCACCGTGGTGGCGGCGGAGGGCGTCCCCGAACACGAGGCCACGGACGCCCTGCTCTCTCACTGGGCGGCGGCCTGCGGCGGTTCCCCCGCCGAACTGGCAGAGCACGTCTACCGGCATCGCGGCCTCGAAGCGGTGAACCATCTGTTCACCGTGGCGTGCAGCCTCGACTCGATGGTCATGGGCGAGCCGCAGATTCTGGGGCAGCTCAAGGACGCCTACCGCGCGTCCGTGGAGAGCGGCACAGCCGGAGTCGTGGTGAACCGCCTGTTGCACAAGGCGTTCTCCGTTGCCAAGCGCGTGCGCACCGAGACCGCCATCGCCTCCAGCGCGGTGTCCATCAGCTACGCTGCCGTGGAGCTCGCCAAGCACATCTTCGGCGACCTCTCCAAGACACGCGCCATGCTCGTGGGCGCGGGCGAAATGGCCGAGCTGGCGTCCACGCACCTGCTCAATCAGGGGGTGAAGGACATCATCATCGCCAACCGCACTCTTTCCCGCGCACAGGAGCTTTCCGAGCGCATGGGCGGCGAGCCCATCCCCATGGAGCGGATGTTCGATCGGCTGCATGACGTGGACATTGTCATCAGCTCCACCGGCTCCCCCACCACGGTCATCCGGGCCAAGGACATCAAGGGCGTGCTGAAGAAGCGGCGCAACAGTCCCATGTTTTTCATCGACATTGCGGTCCCGCGCGATATCGACCCCGACCTGAACAGCCTCGACAACGTATACCTCTACGACATTGACGACCTGAAGGAAGTGGTCGAGGAGAATACGTCCAAGCGTCAGGAAGAGGCGGTAAAGGCCCGTGCCGTAGTGGACGGCGAAACGGAGGCCTTCGGAACATGGCTGCAGTCCTTGGCGCTCAATCCCACCATCGTCGATCTGGTGGACCGCAGTGAGGACATAGCGCGCACCGAACTCATGAAGACCCTCAAGCGTATCGGTCCCGTAGACAGAGAGACCGAAAAGGCACTCGAAACCCTCGTGCTTTCGGTCGGCCGCAAGGTCCTGCACGAGCCCATCTGTTTTCTCAAGCGGCGCACCCGAGAAGAAGGTGTCGCCGACCGCTTTATCGACATGGCCCGGCGCATGTTCAACCTCGACGACGAGGCCATCCCGCCGGAAGCGCACATGGACCGCCGCCGCGGTTCGGACAACTGTGCTCCCGAAGACATTGAAACATTCATCGAATCCACTCGTAAGGATCAGTAACCATGCGTAACTATTATATTGAAGATATCTCCGACGAAAATATCGACCTGTTCGAAGAAAAACTCGGCGCTCTGGAGATGAACGGCCCCATCAAGGGCATCTACTATCTCCCCATTCCCGAGGATATGCTTTCCGACGAACAGGAAGAGCACAAGGAAGAATGCGGTCCCTACTTTCTGGCTCTTGAGGTCATCCGCAACGTGGCCGGAAACATCGTCAAGATGGAGCTGCTGGTCCGCGCACACGGAAAAATCCGCTGCTCCTGCGTGGCCTACTGCACTCAGGAACAGCGCAACCGCATGATCGACTACCTCGACGATCTTTTCGAGGATTTCGGTATCAAGGTGTAGTCATGGAGACGCCCTTCCCCGGCAGTTTCAGGGATTTGCCCCCAAAGTGGGCCCATTTCTGTCTGGGAATCGAACGCTTCATGCGCAACGAGCTCGGTGTCGAGCCCGAGAGCCTGCAGGTCCTCTGCGCCTTTTCAGGCGGGGCGGATTCAACCGCCCTGCTTCTTGCCTTGCATTGTCTATCGCTGAAAAACGGCGGACACGTTCGCGCCGCGCACCTCGACCATGGGCTCCGGCGAGACTCCGGGAAGGATGCCTTGTGGTGCCGTGATTTCTGTGGGCGTCTGAACATTCCTTTCCAGGCAAAGCGTGTGGACATCGCCTCACAGGCCAATGCTGCCGGACATGGCATTGAGGAAACCGCACGAAGCGTTCGTTACGATTTTCTCAAGCAGGCCCTGCACGAGCATAATCTGGACTGGATCGCCACCGGTCATCATCTTGGCGACTTGAGCGAAGACGTGGTCATGCGCCTTGTGCGCGGCACCGGCTGGCCCGGGCTTTCCGGCATGCCCGGCGTGGATCGCGAGAGAAGCCTGATGCGTCCATTGCTGCTGACGGGCAAGAAGACTCTTTGTGCATTTCTGGAGGCGCTCGGTGCGTCATGGTGCGAGGATGAGACAAATACCGACACGGCCATGACCCGCAACCGAATCAGGCATTCCATCCTGCCTCTCGTGCAGGATGAAAATCCCAACTTTTCCGAATCAGTGGTGCGATTGTGGCGCCTCGGTCGCATAGATGAGGCCTACTGGCTTCAAGAGATGGGCAAAGCGCCTTCAGGCGAGCTTTTGCCGTCTGCGGTGCTTGAAGAGGCGCATAAGGCCTTGCGGTTGCGTCTTTACAAAAAATATCTGGACTCAATGGGGTCGGGACAGGCGCTCGCGGACACGCTTCTGAAGATGGATGACGCTTGGCGTGAAGCCAGGTTCGGTGCGGTATTCCAGTTTCCCGGTGACAGGGTAGGCAAAATCACGCCCAAGGGTGTGCTTTTTGGCTTCAAGGATTGACTTCCGCAATCTGGCGCGGTAAGCCATGTGATCTTTTGCACAATCCTAGGAGGAGCAGATATGAACATCCTGATTTTTGGCCCCAACGGCTCCGGCAAAGGCACCCAGGGCACCCTGGTGAAAGACAAGTACGACCTGGATCACATCGAATCCGGCGCCATCTTCCGCAAGCACATCGGCGGCGGCACCGAACTCGGTCTGAAGGCCAAGGAGTACATCAACAAGGGTGAACTGGTACCGGACGACATCACCATCCCGATGGTGCTCGACGTTCTGCAGAACGCCGGTGAACACGGCTGGCTCCTCGACGGTTTCCCCCGCTCCCTCGTTCAGGCTGAAAAGCTGTGGGAAGCCCTCCAGAAGGACGGCGTCGGGCTCGATTACGTCATCGAGATCAAGCTGCCCCGCGAAGTCGCCAAGGCTCGCATCATGGGTCGCCGCCTCTGTGAAAACAACCCGAACCACCCGAACAACGTCGGCATCCCCGCCATCGCTCCCGAAGGCGACACCTGCCGCGTCTGCGGTGGCGCCCTCTCTGCTCGCGACGACGACCAGGACGAGGCCGCAATCGACAAGCGTCACGACATCTACTACGATGAAGAAACCGGAACCATGGCCGGCTGCAACTTCTACAAGAACATGAAGGACGGCGGCTTCAAGGTCATCGAGCTCGACGGCGAACAGTCCATCGACGAAATCAAGAACTACCTGATTTCCCAGCTCGACTAGTTCCTTTCTGCCGGAAAAGGTAAAGGCCCTCCGCTCTGCGGGGGGCCTTTTTTTGTTCATCCGGTTCAATCGTATCGCTTTGTGCGGATAAATTACCTGTATAGCACGAGCTTGATTGTCCATGATCATGTCAGCTGTGATAATGCGTCCGCAACTCTCTGTAAAGTCCCCGTAAAGTAGGGCCATTGCCAAGTAGAGACTTCTGGCTCAAACTGCGCCCAGGAGTTTCGTATGCGCAAATCAAAATTCACTGAGCACCAGATCGTCAGGATCCTCAAGTCTGTGGAAGGCGGACGGACCGTCAAGGACGTATGCCGTGAAAACGGCATCAGCAACGCCACCTACTACAAGTGGAAATCTAAATACGGAGGCATGGAGGCATCCGACATCCAGAGGATGAAGGATCTCGAAGCCGAAAATCGCAAACTCAAGCAGATGTTCGCTGACCTCAGCCTGGAAAACACTGCGCTCAAGGACATCATCGAAAA